>NZ_JBFUIR010000083.1:0-9734 GCF_056401755.1 Pseudomonas sp. P4_D7
TGCGTCGCTGAGGTACTCGAGCAGCTTTTCACTGTTGGCCTGCAAGTCGGCGAGCAGGGCGAATACCTGGTGGATGTCATCCCAAACACCATTCAGGGCTTGCTCGAATCCACGCCAATCGGCCTGTTGCAACTGACCGTAACGTTCAAGAAACCCGGCGCTGGAAAACTCCGTCCACTGGGGTTGAAACCTTGCCCACTCCGCGCGCAGCCAGCCTTCCAGGCCTGCAATGACGCCTTCATAAGAGGCATATAGAGCACGCACATGGTCGGTGGACACATCGGGAAAGAAGGTGATGCGATAACGCTGGCCCCGATCGCAGTCGGTCACTTGCAGAATGCCGCTGGGGCCGATGGTGTAACGCAGCGGCTCACCGAAAGTCAGCACGCCGCCGACATCGGCAAGCACCGGTTCGAGGGTTACCGGGGTGTTGCCAATCGGCACAAACCGCGCGGCCTCGAATATGTGCACCAGCGTCAGCGACCCGCTGGCCGAGCACATGACTACCGATGAACTGAGCGGTTGGCGCGACTTGATCGGCGCGCTAAGGCGCACGTCGTTGCCGACCGTAAAAACTTGCTCGACATCCAGCGCGGTGCCTGTCCAGAACTGCTCGGCCCAAGCCTCGTAGTTGTTCAGGCACAGGCGGAATTCGCGGATCAGGTGTTCGAAGTCCGGCTCGTCGGGATTCAAAGCAGCAACAACGAGCAGGCCGATGCTGTTGTTCAGGGCCAGAAGCCGATCGGTTGGAAGCATTCGCAGTCTCTCGCGCACGTCAAAAAGGTGCGGGGACTTTGCAAGGGATCAATCAGGAAAGAAGTCGGGCGAGTAGGTGATGTCTGTAGGATGTTTCGCCAAATATCTGCGAGTAGTTCATCGCTCAATAAACATTGGCCGTTGCTCAATGTCTGTCGCGCTCGTTATGCTGCTGAACCCTTTAATCAGATCCGAGCAGCGGTTCACCTGCCGCCTGGGATGTCTTTGTTAACGGATCCGATGATGAATGCACCACTGAAGGCGTTCGGCCCGATCAAGGCCGTGATTTTCGATATGGACGGTTTGCTGCTGGACACCGAGGGCATTTACACCGAAGTCACTTCGCTGATTGCCCAGCGCTACGGGCGCACCTTCGACTGGAGCGTCAAGCAGAACATCATTGGTCGTGGAGCCAACGATCTGGCCAATTACGTGGTGCAGGCACTGGATCTGCCGATCACCGCCGAAGAGTTTCTGGTGATCCGCGAACCATTGATGCGCGAGCGTTTTCCCACGGCGCAAGCGATGCCGGGTGCCGAGGAGCTGATTCGCCACCTCAAGGCGCACAACATCCCCATCGCCGTCGGCACCAGTTCGTCGCGGCTATCGTTCGGACAAAAAACCACGCTGCACCGCGACTGGTTCGCGCTGTTCGACTTCATTGTCACGGCGGACGATCCGGAAGTCGGCGCGGCGAAACCGGCACCGGATATCTTCCTGACCGCTGCCCGCCGTCTGGGTGTGGCACCTGAGGACTGCCTGGTGTTCGAGGATTCGCCGTTTGGCGTGACCGCAGCGAAAGCCGCAGGCATGACGGCCATCGCCATCCCCGATGCCGCCATGGCCGATGAAAAGTACGCACATGCTGACGGGATTCTTCGTAGTTTGAAAGCGTTCACGCCAAGTGCCTGTGGTTTGCCGGCGCTGGAATGGGTGTAAACATCTGAGACAAAAAAACGCCGCCCCTCTGTAAAAAGAGGAGCGGCGTTTTTCGTTCAGGCGACTCGAAAAATCACGCGCCGAAACCACCGTCGATGGTCAGGCTGGCACCGGTGATGTAACCGGCTTCCGGGCCCGCCAGATAGGCGACGAAACTGGCGATTTCTTCGGCTTTACCGTAACGACCGACGGCCATCAACGGAATGAGGCTTTCGGCAAAGTCACCGTGCGCCGGGTTCATGTCGGTGTCGACCGGGCCAGGCTGGACGTTGTTGATGGTGATGCCGCGCGGGCCGAGGTCGCGGGCCAGACCTTTGGTCAAACCGACCAGCGCCGATTTGCTCATGGCGTACACACCGCCACCGGCGAAGGGCATGCGGTCGGCGTTGGTGCTGCCGATGTTGATGATGCGCGAACCTTCGCCCATGTGCTTGGCGGCTTCTTGCGAGGCGATGAATACGCTGCGCACGTTGATGGCCAAGGTCTGGTCGAAATCTTCCAGGGTGAAATCTTCCAGCGGAGCGACAGCCAGCACACCAGCGTTGTTGACCAGGATGTCGAGTCGGCCAAAGGCTTCGACCGTGGCGCTGACCGCGTGGCGGATCGCTGCGGCGTCGGCGCTGTCGGCCTTGATCGCCAGGGCTTTACCGCCGCTGGCGGTGATGCTGTTCTGTAACTCTTCGGCTTTGGCGGTGGAGCTGACGTAAGTGAAGGCTACTGCAGCGCCTTCAGCGGCCAGGCGTTTGACGATGGCAGCGCCGATACCACGGGAACCGCCTTGAATCAGAGCGACTTTGCCGCCGAGGTGTTGAGTGGTCATGTTCGATCTCCAGACTATTCAAGGCGGGATGCCTTGTTGTTGGTGCCGAGTATCGGCCTCTGATCCACAACCGTGTAGACCCTGATTGCTATAGTCTGTGTAAACCAAAAGTTTATAGTGGCGGCCATGGAAACCTTCAGCAGTATCGAATGCTTTGTCCGTAGTGCTGAGGTCGGCAGCTTTGCCGAGGCGGCGCGGCGCTTGAGTCTGACCCCGGCAGCGGTTGGCAAAAGTGTCGCAAAGCTTGAGGTGCGGCTGGGTGTGCGGCTGTTTCAGCGCAGCACCCGCAGTCTGACGCTGACCGAGGCGGGGCAGCTGTTTTTGAGTGAAGTCAGTGCCAGTCTGACCACGATCCAGAATGCCGTGGCCAATCTGGCCAGTGCCGAAGGGCAGCCGATCGGCACCTTGAAAGTCAGCATGGGCACGGTGTTCGGGCGCCTTTATATAGTGCCGTTGCTCGGCGAGTTTCTGCGGCGCTTCCCGGCGATCAATCCGGACTGGCATTTCGATAATCGTCAGGTCGATCTGATCGGGCAGGGCTTTGATGCGGCGATTGGCGGCGGCTTTGAGCTGCCACAAGGTGTGGTGGCGCGCAGATTGACGCCAGCGCATCGGGTGTTGGTCGCTTCGCAGGATTATCTGAACGGCAATCCTGCGATCACTCATCCGGACGATCTCAAGCAGCACGACGGCATTCTGATTCGCTCACCGCAAACCGGGCGTGTGCGTTCATGGCAATTGACGCACCGCGATCAGCAGCACAGTCCGTTGATGCTCAAGGCCAGGATGACCATGAGCGATTCCGAAGCCGCGTGTGCGACAGCAGCGCAGGGCCTGGGGATTGCACTGGTGAGCATGCCGTTTGCGGTGGGGTATCTGCAGGCGGGTACGTTGCAGCGGGTGTTGCCGGACTGGTTCGTCGATGATGGCAACATCTCCATCTATTACGCCGAACACAAATTGTTGCCGGGCAAGACGCGTGCGTTTGTCGATTATGTGATTGAACAGTTTGCGGAACAGGGATTGGCGCGGCGCTTTAGTGCGATTTGAGCAACCTTGATACCGAGTTGCAGTCTTCGCGAGCGGGCTCGCTCCCACATTTGGAATGCATTTCCCCTGTGGGAGCGAGCTTGCTCGCGAATGGGGCGACTCGGTTTCCGATGATGAGCCTAGCGGGCAAACCGCCCCGTCCAGCCAATGATGTTCTTCGGTCGGGGTGTTGCATACGTTCGCACTTTCGACGTCGACAAGCGCAAGCGCACCAGCGATTCCGCAATCGTTACCGCCGCCGTGACGCCATCCACCACCGGCACGCCAGTGCGCCGACGAATCTGCTCATCCAGGCCGGCCATGCCACCGCAACCCAGGCAGATCACCTCGGCTTTGTCCTGCGTCACCGCCAGTTCTGCCTGATGCACGATGGCTTCCAAGGCACGCTGTGGCTCGTGTTCCAGTTCCAGAACGGCTAGACCACTGGCCCGTACCGATGCACAACGATCCCACAGGCCGGAGAGTTTCAGCCGATCTTCGATCAGCGGTACGGTGCGATCCAGCGTTGTCACCACCGAATAGGCGTGGCCGAGAAACATCGCCGTGCTCGCGGCCGCATCGGTGATATCCACCACTGGCACGTTGAGCAATTCCTGCAGACCTTCGCGACCGTGCTCGCCGTAGCCGGCCTGAATCACGGCATCGAACGGCTGGTCGTAGGCCATCACCCGATCCATCACCGCGATGGCCGCCAGGTAGCTTTCGAAATTGCCTTCAATCGAGTCGGCACCGAAGTACGGCGTCAAACCGACGATTTCGGTACCGGGCGAGGCGACAGCCTGCGCCGAGCGGGCAATGGCCTCGGTGATGGATTCGGTGGTGTTGACGTTGACCACGAGAATACGCATGGGGAAATCCTTATAGCGGGCAGTTCGGCGGCCCGAAGTCCGGGCCACGAGGGAATTAATGGCAGACGTTGTCGACAGCGATCGATTCGCCGCTGATGTCGGCGTAGTGCGGCTGGCGTTTGGCGATGATCAGATAAAGCATTCCGGCGATCGCGGCGCCGATCAGCCAGGAGAACGGCGAGACGCTGTGGAAACCCGGCACGAGCGCCAGGACGATGGCGATCAGCGCCGCAGGAATAAACGCCGCCACCGCACGGAAATTCACCCCACGGCTGTAGTAATAAGCGCCGTCGGGATCTTCGCTGTAGAGCTGCGGGACGTTGATCCGGCCTTTGCGGATCAGCCAGTAGTCGACCATGATCACCCCGTACAACGGGCCGAGCAGGGCGCCGAGGCCAGACAGGAAGTACACGATCACCAGCGGGCTGTTGTAGAGATTCCACGGCAGGATCAGCACGGCAATGGTTGCGCTGATCAGCCCGGCGCGGCGGAAAGTCAGGTACTTCGGCGCCAGGTTGCTCAGCACGAAGGCCGGGGCGACGAAGTTGGCCATGATGTTCACCGCGACGGTGACGATCAGGAATGCCAGGCAACCGAGTACCAGGAAGAAGGTGTTGGGAATTGAGGCGATGATCTCTGTCGGGCTCTCGATGATCCGGCCGTTGATCTGAAATTGCGCACCGCAGAGCAGCACGGTAATCGCGGCGAATACCAGAATATTCACCGGCAAACCCCAGAAGTTTCCTACTTTGATGGTCTTGCGGCACGGCGATGAGCGGGCGAAGTCGCAGAAATTCAGAATCAACGTGCCGTAGATCGCCAGCCACAGTGCGCCGCCGGCAAAAATGTTGCGCCACATCTCGCCACCGGTCAGTGGCTCGCGGATCGACCAGGCGATGGTCGCGTTGGCCTGGAAGTACATCCACGCGGCGAGGGCGGCAACGGTCAGCAGAATCACTGGCCCGGCAAACGCTTCGTAACGGCGGACCATTTCCATGCCGTAGGCGAGGATCGCCAGTTGCACGAACCAGATCGCCACGAAGCACACCCAACCCAGCGACGACAGACCAAGAATCGAATCGTGGTCGTATTCGGCGAATCCGGGATGGACTGCAGTGAGCAATACGCGAAATACCACTGACGCCAGATACGTCTGAATGCCGAACCAGGCGATGGCGATAACCGCGCGGATCAGTGCAGGAATTTGCGCGCCGTGGATGCCGAAACTGATCCGGCTGATCACTGGAAACGGCACCCCGGTTTTTTGTCCCATGTAACCGGACAGGTTCATGAAGACATACACCAGCGCCGCGCCGATCCCCAGCGACAGCAGAATCTGCCAGCCCCCCAGGCCCAAGGCGTACAGACCGATGGCGAACGAGTAGTTGGCGATGTTGTGCACATCGTTGGTCCACAGGGCAAAGATGCTGTATTTGCCCCAGCGTCGACCTTCGGCCTTGGTTGGCGCCAGATCGCTGTTGTGCAGACGCGGACTGAGTTGTAACGGCTCGGCCAGACCGTCATGGGGTAACGGTTGGTCGAGAGCAGCGGCGGGCAGATTCAGCGCGATGTTGTTGGAGAGACTTGTACGCATTCCGGCAGGCTCCTGATGTTCAGGGCCGCGATGACTGTGCATGAGCCGTCAGGCTCGACAAATCTTCGTCGCGGCAGTGAAAGCATCACTGGTTACGGGGCATCTGCAGCCTGTACGGGATAGGGCGCTTCAGGCTTGCGGATCGAAAGTGGTTTTATGTTTTGCAGTTTTGTATACAAAACATGTATGCACCTAAGCCAGATCTGTGCCAGTCGTTGATCTATGTGCAGCCGTGCTCATTTCGAAAAGTTATCGATGTGCGCTAAGTGTCTGAAAATAATTGGCTAAAAATTGACCGGTTGAACAGGTATTTATTTTTGGCGGGGGATTTTGATGGCGGGCGGAGGCGAGGGATTTTTGGCAGGGATGTAACTTTTCAGGGCGCTTAAACAAAAAAGTGCACACATAAATGGCACCGATGGTGACATTCCTGTGTACACATTTATTGATTCGCTACAAAACCCTGTAGGAGTGAGCCTGCTCGCGATAGCGGTGTGCCAGCCAAAAAAATTATCGACTGAGACACCGCTATCGCGAGCAGGCTCACTCCTACAAGGGGGAAATCAGCGCAGCAGGGAGTTAGGCCTTGCTGATGATATTCCCGGCATGCAACCCGCACTCTTTCTGCGTCGCTTCTTCCCACCACCAGCGGCCTTCGCGCTCGTGCTGATTCGGCAGGACAGGTCGGGTGCACGGTTCGCAGCCGATACTGATAAAGCCGCGCTCATGCAGGCTGTTGTACGGCAACTCGAGCATGCGGATGTAACCCCAGATCTCTTCGCTGGTCATCTGCGCCAACGGGTTGAACTTGTACAGGGTGCGCTCGGGAGTGGAGAACGCGGTATCGATTTCCATCACGGCTACAGCACTGCGGGTGCCCGGGCTCTGGTCGCGGCGCTGGCCGGTGGCCCAGGCTTTGACGGTGGACAATTTTCGGCGCAGCGGCTCGATCTTGCGGATACCGCAGCATTCGCCGTGGCCGTCCTTATAGAAACTGAACAGGCCTTTTTCCTTCACGAACGGTTCGAGTTTCGTGTAGTCCGGCGACACCAGTTCGATGTCGATCTTGTAGTGCTCGCGCACCTGATCGATGAAGCGGTAGGTCTCCGGGTGCAGACGGCCGGTGTCGAGGCTGAACACCTTGACGTTCTTGTTGAGCTTCCAGGCCATGTCCACCAGCACCACATCCTCGGCGCCGCTGAAAGATATCCACAAGTCATCGCCGAACTCGGCGAACGCGAGTTTGAGGATGTCTTGCGCGGATTTGTTGGCATAGGTCGTGGCGAGTTCCACGACGTCGAACGTTGCACTCATCAGGGCGGCTTCCTACAGGTCGGTGGCGCTGGGCGCTCTATATGGCGCTGATGGTAACAAAAAGCTGCACGGCTCGGGGGCGTGCTGTGCGTTGCGCGTCTGCATGTGAGTCGCTAGAGTTCGGCCTCGCTCGACTCAAATAATCAATACAAACGGGAGTGTCTTGTGGAAATTGCTTGCCTGGATCTTGAAGGGGTGTTGGTGCCGGAAATCTGGATCGCCTTCGCCGAAAAAACCGGAATCGAATCCCTCAAGGCCACCACCCGGGACATTCCGGATTACGACGTGCTGATGAAGCAGCGCCTGCGCATCCTCGATGAGCACGGCTTGAAGCTGTCGGACATTCAGGAAGTGATCGCCACACTGAAGCCGCTGGACGGCGCGGTGGAGTTCGTCAACTGGCTGCGCGAACGCTTTCAGGTGGTGATTCTGTCGGATACGTTTTACGAGTTCTCGCAGCCGCTGATGCGGCAGCTGGGCTTTCCGACGTTGCTTTGCCATCGCCTGATTACTGACGAAACCGGGCGGGTGACCAGCTATCAGTTGCGCCAGAAAGATCCCAAGCGCCAGTCGGTACTGGCGTTCAAGAGCCTGTATTACCGGGTGATTGCGGCGGGGGATTCGTATAACGACACGACGATGCTGGGCGAGGCTGATGCGGGGATTCTGTTTCATGCGCCGGAGAATGTGATTCGTGAGTTCCCGCAGTTTCCTGCGGTGCATACCTTTGCCGAGTTAAAGCAGGAATTCCTCAAAGCCTCAAATCGCGACCTGAGTTTGTAGTCGTCTGGAAGGGCCCCTTCGCGAGCAGGCTCGCTCCCACACTTGGAATGCATTCCCCTGTGGGGCGAGCCTGCTCGCGAAGCTTTTAGAGGTTTTGCAGGGTTTCCAGCAGAACCTTCACTTTGGTAATCGACTCCTGATATTCAGCCTGCCAATCCGAATCGGCCACAATTCCGCCACCGCCCCAGCAGCACACCTGCCCATCCTTGACCAACAGACTGCGAATCGCGATGGAACTGTCCATCTCGCCGCGCACGTCCAGATACAGCAACGAGCCGCAATACAACCCACGCCGCGTCGGTTCCAGCTCATCGATGATCTGCATCGCGCGGATCTTCGGCGCGCCGGTAATCGAGCCACCGGGGAAACTGCCGGCAATCAAATCCAGTGCGTCACGACCATCCGCCAGCTCACCGGTGACGCTGCTGACCAGGTGATGCACGTTCGGATAGCTTTCCAGGCTGAACAGCTCCGGTACTCGTACCGAACCGATGCGGCAGGTGCGGCCGAGATCGTTGCGCAGCAGGTCGACGATCATCAGGTTTTCCGCACGATCCTTGGGGCTGGCCAGCAGTTCGGCGGCGTTCGCGGCATCTTCAGTCGGGGTCATGCCGCGCGGACGGGTGCCTTTGATAGGCCGGGTTTCCACCTGACGGTCGCTGACTTTGACGAAGCGCTCTGGCGACAGACTCAAAACGGCACCGCCATCAGGCAGGCTCTGGAAACCGGAGAACGGCGTCGGGCAGGCTTCGCGCAATGCGCAATAAGCCAGCCACGGATCGCCTTGGCATGAAGCGCGAAAGCGCTGAGCGAAGTTGACCTGATAGCAATCGCCGGCCTGGATGTAATGCTGGATGCGCTCGAAGGCCTGACGATAATTGTCGGCCGAGAGGTCGGCGGTCATTGGCTGGTTCAGTTTGAACGGCGCCATCGACTCGACAAGCGGCTGGCTGAACAGCGCGATCAGCCGCTGTTTCTCGCTATCGATCACGGATGGATGAAACACCAGTTGGCTGCTGGCCGTCTGGTGATCGCTGATCAGCGCCCAGTCGTACAGGCCAAAGCGGGCATCAGGCAATTGCAGATCATCCAGCGCCTGGCTCGGCAGGTTTTCCAGATGCCGACCGAAATCGTAGCTCAGGTAGCCGATCAAACCGCCAGCGAATGGCAGGTCGAAACCCGTTGGCAAATCAGCCTTGCCCAGACGGGTCAGATTATCCCGCAGGCGCTGAAGGAATACGCCGCCGCTTTCGTCGGGCAACACCGCCAGATGTTCCAGCGGCCAGGCGCTGAGCAGGTCATAACGACCACGGTCGGCACTCGGCCGGCCACTGTCGAGCAGCACGGCGCCGGGCGCGTTGCGGATGGCCGCGAAGTAGTCGGCGGGATTGGCATGGTAGGGCAGCGGGTGTACGGAACAGGTCAACATGGGCGGGGCAGATCGGCCGTTGAGGCGGGGTGGGGATTGTAGTCCTCTCTCGGCTGTCAGATCAAAATCAAAAGCCTACCCCCTCACCCCAACCCTCTCCCCCAAGGGGGCGAGGGGGAAAGGGAGCAGATCTTCATGCTTTTCAAGAYCCGAGTTCGGCTCGATATCTCAAGCTGGCGAGGGGGAAAGGGAGCAGATCTT
>NZ_JBFUIR010000084.1:0-9333 GCF_056401755.1 Pseudomonas sp. P4_D7
GCTGGCAGCAGCGTGCTGAACACGTCGTTGGCTGGGATCACTTGCGCTCAGCCATTCTCAAGCCGATTCACCTATCGCCACAGGTCTTCCAACTGCAACGCCGCATTGAGCAATTGGCTGAACCTGTCAAAACTGTAATCCCCTACTCAGCCAACTGAAAGCTGGCGCTGGAGGCGTTGCCCGGTACGTTGAGTCCGGGCGCGGGATGACACCCGGGAAAGCCTTTCACTACACTGGGCCACCGTCCTTCTCAGAAGCCCCGATCGCAATGACAACATTAAAAAGCACGATGATCCTCTGCGGCCTGCTGACCCTGGCCGCCGGCGCCCATGCCGAGCAACCCCCTTCGCACCTCGACAGCATCCAGCAACAAGGCCAGTTGCGCGTCTGCACCACGGGCGACTACAAGCCCTACACCTTCAAACGCACCGACGGCGATTTCGAAGGCATCGACATCGCCATGGCTCGCTCGCTGGCCGACAGCCTCGGGGTCAAAGTCGAATGGGTGCAAACCACCTGGAAAACCCTGATGCCGGACATGCAGGCCGGCAAGTGCGACATCGGCATGGGCGGCATCTCGGTCACCCTCGAACGGCAGAAAAAAGCCTACTTCAGCAACACCCTCGACACTGACGGCAAGATCCCGCTGGTACGTTGCGACGATGTCAGCAAGTACCAGACGGTGGAACAGATCAACCAGTCCGGCGTAAGACTGGTCGAACCCGCCGGCGGCACCAACGAAGCCTTCGTCCACGCCTTCCTGCCCCAGGCGCAACTGGCCCTGCACGACAACGTGACGATCTTCCAGCAACTGCTCGACAACCAGGCCGACGTGATGATCACCGACGCCTCGGAAGCGCTGTATCAGCAGAAACTCAAACCGGGCTTGTGCGCGGTGAATCCGCATCAGTACATGCAATATGGAGAGAAGGCTTACTTGCTGCCGCGCGATGACATCAGCTGGAAACTGTATGTCGATCAGTGGCTGCACTTGAGCAAAGTCACCGGCAAGTATCAACAAACGCTAAGCGAATGGATTGCCGTACCGGCCGCGCAGTAATCCTCAATCATCATGCAGCATCCCGGAGCTGTACTGATTGAGACTGCTGCCGATACTGTTGCCGCCGAACTTCAAGGTATTGGCGTTGCGCCCCTCCGGCGACTGACAGTCGCTGGAGAAACAACTGGTAGTGGTCAAACCACCCGCGCCGGAACAGGCACTCAACACCGATACTGCAGCAGCAATCAACAGCACTTTGACGACATTCAGGCGCATGGCACGATTCCCCTCGGTATGAACAGCGACGATCTTGTCTCAGCAGACTAGGCCTGCTTTGCACGCGGCAAGATGAAACTTTGCTGATCGACAGCGGCGGTTCAGCATTGCCTGCCCGTTCAATCCTTTCCCGGTTTAGGAATCGCAATCCGGCTCCCAGTCTTGACCTCGCGCAACGCCAGACTCGACTGAATCGAGGCAATCCCCACCTGACGCCTGAGCACCTGCTCGATGAAATCGCTGTAGCTATCAAGATCCTCGGCCAACACCTGCAACACATAATCGGCATCGCCAGTAATTTTGTGACAGGCCACCACCTGCGGCAATTGCGCAATCACCGCCTCGAAGGCGTCCGGCGCGTGGTCGGCGTGGGTGGAAAAACGAATGTGCACGAACGCCATGATATCCAGCCCGAGCATTCGCCGATCAAGGTTGGCCTGATAGCCCTTGATGACCCCCGCCTCCTCCATGCGCTTGCGCCGTCGCCAGCACGGCGTAAGGCTCAGCGACAGCCGCTCACTGAGTTCAGCGTTGGAAATACTCGCGTCCTCCTGCAATAACTCAAGAATCGCCAGGTCGGTCTCGTCGAGGCTGATGCGTTTGGATATTTTTTTCTGCATGCCGCCATTCCTGAGTAAAAACGCCCGAATAATCGACCTAACCACGAAAACAAAGCAAAGAAAGCGCAGCTAAGCCGGAACAGAATATTTGCACTGGCCAACAATAACGGATGCGCAGAATGTTTACAGTTTTCAGTGATTCCCACCGTTTGCACCACGGCACCGAATTGAAAGACGGCGTGCTCAAACCTTCTTTCGAGCAACCGAGTCGCGCCGACACCGTGCACAACCGCGTGAAACAGGTCGGTCTCGGGCAGATCGTCGAGCCGCGCGCGTTTGATCGCTCGTGCTACGTCAACGCGCACAGCGAGCGCTACGTCAGTTTTCTCGAAACTGCCTGGAGCGAATGGTGCGCAACCGGTCGCACCCACGATGCCTTGCCGCTGGTATGGCCGGTGCGCGATCTGGCCGGCGAAGAGGTGCCGACGTTCATCGACGGCAAGCTCGGTTTCTATGCGATGGATGCCGGTTCGCCGATCACCGCGACGACCTGGCAAGCGGTAAAAACCAGCGCCGATATTGCCCTCACCGGCCTGGCCCTGCTCGATGAAGGCCATGACAGCGCCTTCGCCCTGTGCCGTCCGCCTGGCCATCACGCCGCGCGCGAATACATGGGCGGTTATTGCTACCTCAACAACGCTGCCATTGCCGCGCAACAAGCCATCACCCAAGGCGCCAAACGCGTCGCAGTGCTCGACGTCGACTTCCATCACGGCAACGGCACGCAGAACATTTTTTACCAGCGCAGCGACGTCATGTTCGTCTCGTTGCACGGCGAACCGGCGGTGTCCTATCCGTACTTCTCGGGGTACAGCCACGAAGTCGGCGCGGGTGTCGGCGAGGGTTACAACCTCAACTATCCCCTGCCGAAAAACACCACCTGGGAGAGCTACCGCAACGCCCTGCTCCACGCCTGCAAAAAGCTTCAGCAGTTCGCCCCTGAAGTGCTGGTGATTTCCCTGGGTGTCGACACGTTCAAGGACGACCCCATCAGCCACTTTCTGCTGGAAAGCGAGGACTTCATCGGCATCGGTGAACTGATCGCGAGCGTCGGCTGCCCGACCCTGTTCGTCATGGAGGGCGGCTACATGGTCGATGAAATCGGCATCAATGCCGTCAACGTGCTGCACGGCTTCGAGAGCAAACGCAGCTGAGCCGCCCGCCGCTCTACAACCTTTCAATGACTGGATCGGAGAATAAAAACATGACGCTTTTTATAGATGTCGATGATGCTGCACGCCTGTTCACCCAAGTCGGCATCCGCCGCGCCATCCGCGAAATGGCCGGCTACATCGAAGCGGACTACGCACGCTGGGCGCAGTTTGATAAATCACCGCGCACGGCCAATCACTCGGCAGACGGCGTGATCGAATTGATGCCGACCGACGACGGCCAGCAGTACTCGTTCAAATACGTCAACGGCCACCCGAACAACGGCCAGCAGAACTTGCTGACGGTCATGGCCTTCGGGCTTCTGGCGGATGTGCAGAGTGGCTATCCCACCCTGCTCAGCGAACTGACCTTAACCACCGCCGTGCGCACCGCAGCCACCTCGGCACTGATCGCGAAGTCGCTGGCGCGCCCGGGTGCGACTTCGATGGCCCTGATCGGCAACGGCGCGCAAAGTGAATTTCAGGCGCTGGCCTTTCATGAAATGTTGGGCATCAACGAAATCCGCATTTTCGATATCGATCGCGACGCTTCACTCAAGTTGAAGCACAACCTCGCGGCATTCCCGGACATCGAAGTGATTCTGGCCACCTCGGTGAAGGACGCGGTAAAAGGTGCGGATATCGTCACCACGGTCACCGCCGATAAAGCCTACGCAACCATTCTGACGCCCGAAATGATCGAGCCCGGCATGCACATCAATGCGGTCGGCGGTGACTGCCCGGGTAAAACCGAACTGCACGCCGACATCCTGCGCAACGCCCGGGTCATCGTCGAATTTGAACCGCAAACTCGCATTGAAGGCGACATTCAGCAACTGGACGCCGATTCCCCGGTGATCGAGTTTTTCCGCATTGTGCAGGGCGAAGTGGCCGGACGCGAAAACGCTGCGCAGGTGACGGTGTTCGATTCGGTAGGTTTTGCTCTGGAAGACTTTTCCTCTCTGCGCTACCTGAATGACCTGGCTCAGGCACAGCAAATCGGCCAGCGCATCCACCTGGTGCCGACGCCGGCCAACATCAAAAACCTCTTCCAACTGCTGGATCCGCAACCGGCCAAAGCCTCGCGTCTGCGTACCGTCAGTTGATCGCTAACCGCCGCCCCCAAGCCACAAGGGGCGATTCACCTTGTGCTTAGCCGCTGCACCTCTAACAAGAACGCTCAACACCCACTTTCTGCCAAAACTCAAAAACATAAAATCAAGAGGTTTTGCAATGAAATCGACCCCTTCCGGGCTGCCTGAACAGCCCGCGCTGCAGCGCACGCTCAGCAATCGTCACATCCAGTTAATGGCCATGGGCGGTGCCATCGGTACCGGCCTGTTCATGGGTTCCGGGAAGATCATCGCCCTCTCCGGAACGTCGATCATCCTCATCTACATGATCATCGGCCTGTTCGTGTTTTTCGTCATGCGCGCCATGGGCGAAATGCTCCTGTCCAACCTCAACTTCAAAACTTTTGCCGACTTCGCCGGTGCCTACCTCGGCCCACGCGCAGCGTTCTTTCTCGGCTGGTCATACTGGCTGAGCTGGAGCGTGGCGGTGATCGGCGATGCCGTCGTGGTCGGCGGATTCTTCCAATACTGGTTCCCCGACGTACCGGCGTGGATACCCGCCGTCGGCATGCTGGCAACCCTGTTCGCCCTCAACGTACTGACCGTCAGGTTGTTTGGTGAAGTGGAATTCTGGTTCGCGATCATCAAGATCATTGCCGTCGTGACCCTGATCGGCGTCAGCACCGTGCTGATCGCCAGCTCCTTCGTCTCGCCCAGTGGCGTCACCGCGTCCCTGAGTCACCTGGTGGACAAACAAGCGGCGTTCCCCAACGGCTTGTTCGGCTTCTTCGCCGGATTTCAAATGGCGATCTTCTCCTTCGCCGGCACCGAACTGATTGGCACCGCCGCCGCCGAAACCCGCTCGCCGGAGAAGACCCTGCCCAAAGCGATCAACTCGATTCCGCTGCGGATCATCCTGTTCTACGTCCTCGCGCTGACCTGCATTATCGCCGTGACCTCGTGGCAACAGGTTTCCCCCGTCAAAAGCCCTTTTGTCGAACTGTTCCTCGTCGCCGGATTTCCCGCAGCGGCCGGTATCGTCAACTTTGTAGTCCTGACCTCGGCGGCCTCATCGGCCAACAGCGGCGTGTTCTCATCAAGCCGCATGCTGTTCGGGCTGGCCAATCAAGACAACGCGCCCGGCCTATTCCGCCGACTGTCGAGCAACAGCGTGCCGCTGCTGAGCCTGGCGTTCACCACGCTGCTGATGCTGGTCGGCGTGCTGGTACTGTTCATCGTGCCGGAAGTCATGACCGCGTTCACCATCGTCTCCACCGTGTCGGCGATTCTGGTGATCTTCACCTGGTCGACCATCCTCGCGTCTTACATCGCCTACCGCAAAAAACGCCCGGATCTGCATGCGAAATCGGCTTACAAGATGCCCGGCGGCGTGCCGATGGCTTGGTTTTCGTTGGCGTTTTTGGGGTTTGTGCTGGGGTTGCTGGCGTTGAGGCCTGATACGCGGATTGCGTTGATGGTGATGCCGGGGTGGTTTGTGTGGTTGGGAATTGCTTATCAGTTGACGCGGTTGAGGAAGCCGAGGTCTGCGGTTGAGTCGGCGGGGCAGTTTGGCTAGATCTGCAAGAGAAAGCCGTCACCTGGAAGTGACGGCTTTTTATTATCAGTGAACGAGCACTTCACCTGCCCATGGCGGGACAGGCTTTACGCCTTCACCTCAACGTTATCCAACGCCTGATTCACCGCCAACTCCCCCAACATCACCACCTGCGCAATGCCCAGCGCGGTTTTGCGGTGTGAGGGCTCGAGTGCTGCGGCGAAGTTGTTGAGCATTTCCGAAGCAGAACTCAGCGTCTCACTGGCATTGGCCAGCAGGGATTCCGAGTCGTACTTCGGATTGGCTAGGTACATGCGCTCGGGCTCGTTGACGCTGGCCATGATGTGGCCGGCGGGAAGGAGGTAGTGATCGAGCGCGCGCTCGGCGGCTTCGTGGAGTTTTTTGGAGTTGAGGGATTCGTAGGGGGATGCGGGATCGGTTTCTGGTGGGTTGGGCGTTACTTTGAACATAGATGGAACCTCTAGCGCGATTACTAAAAGGAGCCATCACCCACGCTACCAAACGATGGGTGGCGGCCATACGCGGGTTGGTAGACCGGTCGCACTAGAACCCGGCGCCCACGAATGGGCCCCACGCATGACCACCATGAAATCCGAGTCCTAGGGAAGCGACTGAAATTGGTGATGCGATGCATCTAGACACGAAGCGGGCTACCAAACCCGATCACTGGGTTTCAGTGATGTGGGGACGATAGAACGTGCGGGCTAGACGCACAAGCCGGCGGATTCTGGCTTAGGTGTAGGGGGATGCGCAAGGGAGTGTAGGCTTAGGACTGCAGCAAGAGACTTCATTTAAACAGACGCGGCTTTTTCTGTTGGATGGGCTCTACGAGAACGCTAAACGATCCAAATATTGTCACCAACGCAGAGAGCACATCGTTCTTCTAGAAGCACTGTCCGTGGCTCCGATGATGGATTGGACGTAGCCTTCCTCCAACGATCCATCCAGCTTGGCTAACTCGCCGTAATCTATTCGTTTTGTAGCAATTTCTAAGCAGGCCGTAATAACTTCCTGACAGGGCCACTACCGGTACTATGCTTGTACTTTAATTCTCGGTTTTGCAGTGATCACCTTCAAGATCGCTCCGGCTCATTTTGATCTCCGTTCCCACCGCTCCTGATTTCCACCTCTTACCAAAATTGGGCGTCTACCATGAACGATTATTTTAGCGACCGGCAGCAAGGCCCTAGGCCTCGAACTGAAGAGACTGTCTCGCATGTGGTGTGGGGTGGCATTGTGGGTCTCGTGCAATCTCTGATTACGACGGGTGCGTTTGGAGTCAAATATCCAGAAAACTGTCCCGATGGACACGGGCCGATAGGCACGGACGAGCATGCTTTGTCACTTGCGGTTCAAGCAGAGATGCCTGGTTTTCTATGGCCGTTGAGCACGACCGAGACAGTCCAAGCAGGCTTCTTCTCTGAGCAGCAACCGTATGCGCCGGATACTTTGTTGGTTCTCGACTTCATCGAGTTCTGTTATCGCGTCGTGGCGAAGCCAATTCAAGGCTCTCACCACAGCTACTTTGGCCACTACCACCTTCAGTTCAACGAAGCGGAGGGCAAGCAAACTTTTCTCGAAGACATCAACAGAATTTTCTCGCGTAACAACCTCGCGTTTGAGCTGTGCAACTCAGGCCAAATTGTAAGGCTAGCACCTGCTGTCTTACGGGAGACCTTGGCATCCGAGCAGTTTAGCAGCGGCGACAAAACACTCGATGGCATGCTGGAGGACACCCGCACAAAGTTTCTCAACCCTGCCCCCGCGGTCCGCCGTGAGGCTATCGAGCGTTTGTGGGATTGCTGGGAACGATTGAAGTCCCTTGAGAATCCAGGAAACAAGAGGCAATCCGTTGAAACATTACTTTCAAAAGCAGCCCCAGATGCAGAGTTCCGTTCAGTTCTCGATGCTGAAGCGCGAACGCTAACAGATATAGGTAATTCGTTTCACATTCGGCATTCCGAAGTGACTCAATCCGCCGTCACTGACTCAGCGCATGTCGACTACCTCTTCCACAGACTCTACAGCATGATTCAGTTACTTCTGTTAAAGCGACGTGATCCGAGATAACGCCTGAACAAACCCCGATTGTGTTGTAGTATTTCGGTCGTTAAGCCCCAACCCTATGTGTGTATGGGGCTTAGCGCATATCACCACCACATGCACAAACGCATGACTGGCATTGAATGGCATGGATTAGCGTGTGGTTTGCCCCATTTTTGCCCCATCCTCGCAAGCTCCCTGGCTCACGGTCCCGCCGGGTCATAACGAACGGCAAACTCGTCCCTCACATAGGCAGCATGCGGCCAATAGCGGTTCGAGGGGTGCAAACGCTCCGGGACGTACGGTCACGGCAGTCAGAAATGCAACTGGACTTATTACTCTACCAAGGTAAAGTCACCGAAATGATAAGTAATCATTCACGACTCGGCAGCATTTCTTTAAGCGTTTTCGCATAAACTTAGGAAGCTGTACAAAAAAGGAAAGTTGTATTACATGCAAAAGACAACGCTGATTGATCGCTTTGGAAACCCATTTACCTCTCAAACACAGCTTGTCGTTGTCGCAAAATTACCGAATGGAAGTTACGCAGAGGAACAGGACCTGTCTTCGTGGCAAAATGGGTAGCGTAACACTAACTTAGTTGCTCACGCGCACGGCTATGACCTCTTAGACATCCTCACCAATGAGTTGGGGCTTGTTGATGTAGATTCCTCGGGGCTATTGCAACTACGGGTTTTGGTAACCGCCGATCCTCACGTATCTGTAATGCGGGTGCTTGGTAAAATTGCCGAAGCAGTGATCGTGCAGGAGTGCAATCGCAGCATATCCTCGAACAGAAAATGGGGTATGGTTGCAAGGAAAGGTCGACGGCCGCACCAAGCGCTAGACGACTTCAAGGCAATTGGTACGGGACTTAATTCTACGAATAGGCACTACCCGCAAAAATATAACGCAACAAACCCTCAAAGAGACATCATTTGGATTCATAAAAAAAATACCACCCAAGAGCTTTTGCAATTGGTGCGAGGCAACAACTCAGGTATATCTGCTGGAATTCAAGTGAAGGTCAGTCACGATGGCCTCACGTATTTATATCAGTCCGATATCGTTACTCGGCGGTACGAGGTGCCGCTTGTGTACTTCGACTTGGGAAATGACTTTCACAACTTGGCCAATAGAATTTACGCAGCCAAATTGGATGTGGCAATCGGCACCGACTTCGTACGAGGCCACACAATCTCACCAGAAATCCACGAATTGTTAGTTTCCTACTATTGGCTTGTATATGATTTGGTTGCGGGAAAGATGACAATTGATCAACTGGTCAAAGACGAGTTGCTTTTCGACGCATTCAAGAAAGACGTGCAGGAACAGCAACTCCATAAGCAAATTATTGTTCTGTAATGAATCCACAGTATCGCAGATGTATCGCGTGTGCTGTGGGTCGGCAGCAATTGCTCGTCTGTGACCGCTATCGACAAGGGGCCTCTCCCAAAAGGCAGCTAGTGGATAGCGGTCATTGGAAAACAATTACAGGTTAGGGATTCGCCCCCTCCGACTTCACTACGGGCTGGTCTTGTCCAATAAATCTGGCTGAAATAGGACGAACCTTTGGCCCGAAACGGCCCCAAGC
>NZ_JBFUIR010000085.1:0-8733 GCF_056401755.1 Pseudomonas sp. P4_D7
GGTCTACATTCTGCGCTAATTCTGCCCTAAACTCAGAAGGCGTCAGGTCTAGAATAAATCAGAAATTTTCGCGACTGATGCGGCGATTGATGCAACCTTCGGCAGTGAGTCGAGGAGTGCCATGACAACAGATCGCTTGGGTTTCTCTTGGCCCAACTGAGCCTCCACCGCATCAAGCACCTCCAGCGCTTCCGTTTTGGTCACGGGTGACAGATCTAGACTCGCAATCTCCTTCCGCAGCAAATCAATTTGCTCACCAGCAGCATGAACATTTGCAATGTTTGTAGAGTTATCTACAGAGTCAACATTCACGCGAGCGTTGTTACCGGTGACGTTGTATACGATGTGCTGGAAAGCTGCCTTAGCCTCGGGAACACCGAGTTTCTTGACCTTGAGCTGATAATGCGGGCCGGACGAACCAGGCGTAGTTTCGTAATACTTTGGATCGACAACCTGATAGGTTTCCTCCGCACCATTCGAAAGCTTCCTCGTTAGGAGGTCTCCAACATCGATAATGTATTTTTTTCCTTTGATAACAATGAGATCGCTGCCAGCAACGGTAGCGATGATTCCTTCCGCCCCCGACCCATCCTGCTTTTTCAAATTCACTTTGTCTTTATCGAACATGCTCAGCCTCTCACATCCATTGATTGATAACAGAGCGATTTCCCAACAGGAGCCGACAACCTCTGCCAAATGACTATCACCTATTGCACATCCGGACCGCAACCCCCTATGAGTAATAAGAGGTAGCGTAGCCCTTGCAGATCGAAGCTCGTACCTATTACTCTCGGCTAACTAGCGGCTTGGTCGCTTCAGGCACAAGAGGCCTAATCTTGAGGGGAAGCGGAATGCTAATATCAAACTTGGATAAGTATCGGAAAGATTTAGATGACTTATTGAGTGAATCCGTTTGGGTAAAATACTCGCTCCAATGTACTGCAATCGGCCGAGCGGAATTTCACGCTCAGATTACTCAAACCCTTGATGGGGACGAAAAAAAAGCTGAAGTATTCATGAACAACATCAAGCCTTTTTCTAATGCATATCAGCAATGGTACACGGAGTCGCTATCGCTGGTTAAGCAGCTATTGCCAGATCGCCTATCGGACTTCATCCGCCTTTATGAAAAACCCAAAGCGCGTAAAGACATAACCTTCGAAAACTATCGAATTGAGGACGCTTGTCAAGGGTTACGCGTAAGCTTCGCCGGGGTGGTAAAAGCTGACGCCAGCTCTGCATCGCCGCTTCTCGAGCAACAAGTGGCCATCGTTGAGGCAATTAAGCGTCGATTTGAAAGCTCCCTTTTCGATATAAAGCAACTAGTCCAAGCTGATTTATTTGACTCCGAGCTAGATACTGCGAAAGGGTTATTAAAATCCGGCTTCACCCGCGCCGCAGGAGCTATCGCAGGTGTAGTACTTGAAGGACATCTGAAGCAGCTCCGCGACAAATACGAATTACCGATCAAGCTTAGTACGATAGGACCTATTACCGATGCGCTAAAAGCAGCAGACATTATCGAGTTAAGCCAGCTTCGCCACATTCAACTACTTGGAGACTTCCGAAACAAGTGCAGCCATCGAAATGAAAATGAACCGACAGCAGAAGAGGTAGGTGAACTGATTAACGGTGTGGAAAAAGTCATTAAAACCATCTTCTAATACTACATAAATGACTATCATCGGATTTCAACCAGATATAGTCTGCATCAACTCCCAAGGTTCGCCACCCTATGAGACGACTATTTTCAGATATTAAGTTTCTTTTTACTGTTAGCTCGTTGATTGTGATTGCGTCTGCTGCCGCCAGTATTTGGTCAAATCATTGGCATTGGTTTGGCCGGTCAGGGGCAATCCTTACAATTGCCGGCCTACTGCTTACCTTCCGCCCATTAGTACGCATGGGACTCGCCGAATGGCTGAAAAGTCAATCGATCATCGACTGTGGTCATCTCGTACCAACTGAGGCTGAAGCCGAAGCTGGTCGCCAAACACAAATTGACGGTACTGCATCTAAATGGGGCGTGGCCATTGCGATTGCTGGAACATTGGTCTGGGCATACGGAGACCTCATTGGAGGCCTTCCCCAGTGATGCTCAACAACGCTAAATTACGCAGCAGACCGACTGCCGAGCGTCACACCATTATTTGCACCCTACCTTCCAAAGCTGATCCAGCTTAGTTGTATAGCTCTGACTCATCATTTCGCGCCGCATGGCCCAATTGGAAATTAGGGGCCAGACCACAATATTCAGTCGATTTGTCTCGCCCCAGCTGCGAGCAAGAGCACGTAGTAACGATGCGTAAGCCTCCGTCCTATCCCAATCCTGATAAACTCCCCAACCTTCGCCCCTCTGATCCAGATTCCCCCAATGTCTCTACAACCCGCCCCACTCTCCCGCCGCTTCTCCGTCGCCCCGATGATGGATTGGACGGACCGCCATTGCCGTTTCTTCCTACGCCTCCTGTCGAAGAACGCCCTGCTCTACACCGAAATGGTCACCACCGGCGCGCTCCTCAACGGCGATCACGAACGTTTCCTCCGTCACAACGAAGCCGAGCACCCTCTCGCGTTGCAATTAGGCGGTAGCGTTCCGTTGGATCTGGCCGCCTGCGCCCGGATGGCCCAAGAGCACGGCTACGACGAGGTAAACCTAAACGTCGGCTGCCCAAGCGATCGCGTGCAGAACAACATGATCGGCGCGTGCCTGATGGGTCACCCGCAACTGGTAGCGGATTGCGTGAAGGCAATGCAAGACGCGGTGTCGATTCCAGTAACGGTAAAACACCGCATCGGCATCAACGGTCGGGACAGTTACGCGGAGCTGTGTGATTTCGTCGGCACGGTTCGCGATGCCGGTTGCACCAGTTTTACCGTGCATGCGCGTATTGCGATTCTGGAGGGGTTGTCGCCGAAGGAGAATCGTGACATTCCGCCGTTGCGCTATGACGTGGCGGCGCAGCTGAAGGCGGATTTTCCGGCGTTGGAGATTGTGCTGAATGGCGGGATCAAGACGATGGAGGCTTGTCATGAGCATTTGCAGACGTTCGACGGTGTGATGTTGGGGCGTGAGGCTTATCACAATCCGTATCTGCTGGCGGAGGTGGATCAGCAGTTGTTTGGCAGTTCGGCGCCGGTGATCAGTCGGGCTGAGGCGTTGGCGCAGTTGCGTCCTTATATAGCCGAGCATTTGCTGGCCGGTGGTGCGATGCATCACATCACTCGGCATGTGCTGGGCTTGGGCACGGGGTTCCCGGGGGCGCGGAAATTCCGTCAGTTGTTGTCGGTGGATATTCACAAGGCCAAGGATCCGCTGGCGTTGCTGGATCAGGCGGCTGAGTTGCTTGAAGGTCGTTGATTGATGGTTTGAGTGTGCGGGCGACGCATGAGCGTTGCCCGCTGTTTTGTTGTACTGACAGGATGTCTTTTGTTTATGCCCGCGTTTACTTTTTCTGCTTTCAAGCGCTTCACCCTCCTCGCCTTGTTCAGCTTCACTTCCGACGTTTATGCACACTGCGATGGCTTTTGTATGGGCCGTACCGATACGCCGTGGGAGGTGACGCAGATTTCCGGGCTCACCTTGGTGTCTTTATTTCTCGCACCTTTTTCGGCTAGCCAGGAAACGACCGACAGTCACAAGCGTGTTTACTCCGCCGAGGAGCAGGAAGACGCGCGACTCTATCTGGCCAGCGACGGCATGCTGCAGGCCGCGTATTTCACCTCGGCCTTGCAGCGCTTTCGCCAGGAGTCGGCGGATTCGACATTAAACGATCTCGCCGTGGCGGCGTTGATCAGCAGCCAGTGATCAGGCGGCTGCGGCGGCGGTCCAGTTGACCCAGCCAAACAGCCACGTCGCCAGAATCAACAAACCAAACGCGATCCGGTACCAAGCGAACGCAGCGTAGCTGTGGTTGGCAATAAACTTGAGCAGACCACGCACGGCGATCATCGCGAAGATAAACGCGGTGACGAAGCCGAGGGCGAAGACTGGCAGGTCGTTGGGCTGGAACAGGTCGCGGTATTTGTAGCCGGAGTACACGGCGGCGCCGACCATGGTGGGCATGGCGAGGAAGAACGAAAACTCGGTGGCGGCTTTGCGCGACAGGCCGAAGAGCAGGCCGCCGATGATGGTCGAGCCGGAGCGCGAGGTGCCTGGAATCATCGCCAGGCATTGTACGAAACCGACTTTCAGTGCGTGGGACCAGCGCATGTCGTCGACGTGTTCGACGCTGATCACATGGCTGCGCTGTTCGGCCCACAACATGATGATGCCGCCGAYGACCAGTGCCACGGCGACGGTGATCGGGTTAAACAGGTATTCGTGGATCGCGTCGGCGAACAACACGCCCAAGACCACGGCGGGCAGAAAGGCGATTAGCAAGTTGAGAGTGAAGCGTTGTGCATTACGTTCGGTGGGCAGGCCTTTGATGATGTCGAATATCTTCGGTCGAAACTCCCAGACGACGGCAAGAATGGCACCCAGTTGAATAATGATGTTGAAGGCCATGGCGCGTTCACCGCCGAATTCCAGCAAGTCGGCAACGATGATCTGGTGGCCGGTACTCGAGATCGGCAGGAACTCGGTCAGGCCTTCTACCGCACCTAATATCAACACCTGGAAAAGGGTCCAGAAATCCATTAATCCTCCGTCAGAGCGCTCGTGGCGAGCGACCGGGTAATAACACTCAGGGGTTGAGTATCTGCAGTGAGACCATTGACATACATAAACGCAAAAGTTCATCAGCCACAAAGATTACGTCTTATTAAAAGACACACTCAAGCCATGTTAGTAATCGTCGGCCGACGAACTACGCAGAAAATATTTAGGCCTTTTTGCAGAAAAAAGTTGCTCTGACAACAAAGTGTGATCAATATCACATTATTCAACGATGGCCAGACAGTGGCAATTGGACACGGATAAGGCTATCGCAATAAGCTCAAAATAGTGGCACCATTGCATATCGCCACCATCTAAGTAGTAGTTCACCCCTCCGAGAAAATCAACTAAAAGCTTGAAAAGCTTAATTATTGTTAGAAAACTCGCGAGCCACGTCTAAAAAACGCGTGAATGTTACCAATTGTCAGTCACAGATGAGAACCGGTGCTTTAACATCCCGATGTCAGCACTTAATTCGAGTCAATGCATGATGCTCTCAGCGAACTTAGCGACTAGAAGCCCGCGCCCGACAAACGACGAACCTGGTGTTCTTACTCTGGGTCGTACCCGTGGCGTGGCTGAACATTTCAAAGCGCTAGTCGCCCAGCATATACGTACCGATATGGCGCTCGAAGCCAGCGCGTACACTAGTTCATATCAGTTGAATGAACAGTCTGGTTCGTATCGAGCGATCTTCCTGATTATCGACAGCCCTCAGGCCCTCGAAGACAATCTTGCCTTGGTCGAGAACCTGCGCAGCGACAACTTGAAACCGATCATTTGCGCGGTCATCACCGGTCGCGGCGCCTTCAACAAGATCAAATATTATCTGGCTGGCGCGGATGTTTGTATCAAGCTCAATACCCTTTCCGACGATGGCGCCGAGTTGCTGGGCGAGTTCTTCAACAGCGAAGAATGGCAACGCGATATCGATCTGACGCTTGATCCGACGCGTATCTGCCTGATGGGCACCAGCAAGAAACTCGATATCTCGTTTGCCGAAATGAAGATCCTCGAAGCCTTCGCGCAAACCAGTAATCACATTCTGAGCCATGATGAAATCGCCAGCATCATGGGCCTCAACACCAATTTCTAYGACCCTCGAGCGCTGGAGAAGTCAATCAGTCGCTTGCGTGGAAAAATCAAGGACATGTATGGTACAAACGCGATTCAGAGCATTCGCGGCTATGGCTATCGCCTGCTGCGGGGTCTGATATCGACTGCCTGACTCTCGGGCAGCCATCCCATTTGCATACGTACGAAGGATCGTCTAATGCAACCATATAGCTCCCGTTCTGCTTCACGCCTGTTTGAAATCAAGCAATTGAATGAGCGCGACAACACGCCCCATAACAATAAAACTCCATAACATAGCAGCAGATCGAGTGGAATTTATCGAGGGCCAATCTTGGGCCCAGACCCTGCCTATCGATTACTTCCGAGGAAGTCATTGCTCGCCTGCCGATTTATCTTTTAGCCAATTTTGGTATGTATTCAGGAGAGAGACATGGAAACTAGTACAACCCTCCCAAGGAAATATTTTGTTGTCGTGACTCACAGTACAACGTCGCAACGCGAACTGGAGAGCATGCTGTCCAGTGAACGTTTCAATTCGTTTGAAGGGGTTGATTCGCCCTCTTCCGCTCCAATGGTGATGGAGTTCACATATCCAGGCATCAGTCGAAAAAATATCCCGCGCAGTATCGAACACGATACTCAGCGAATAGTGGCCACGCTCGAGTCCGAATGGCGCGCCGCGCAATCGGCTAATCCTTTCCAGAATGTCCCGGTCATTACCGGGGAATCCCGCAACATGCCACCTGCCGTTGAAGGCGATATGCCCGGCAATGAAACCTGGCATCTCGACCCGGCTCAGGGTGCACTGGTCAAAGAAGATGTCGAAATCAGCCTGACTGGCCTGGAAACAGCACTGGTCAGAAAAATGCTCAGCCATGAAGAGCGTGTTGTCAGTCGTGACGAGCTGATTCTCAGCATCGGTCGAGAACCGGAACAATATCGCGGCCTGGAAATGTGCTTGAGTCGCCTGCAAGACAAATTCAAAAGCGCCAGTAATGGTGAGCGACTGTTTCGTGCTGTCAGAAACCGCGGTTATTGCCTGATTCAGGAAGTCGTCGCGTAACCCGCAAGACCTCCACGAACAGAACAAACAGAAAAAGTGCGATTACAAAAACAACAAGAGCACTCTGTTTGGCTTGATCTTCCTCCCTGAAGTAAATATTCCCTGCCTCCACCCTCCAACAGTAACAAATACAACATACTTTATTCACCCCTCGCTCTACGACCTTTTCTAACACCCTTTTATTTAATTATTAAAAAGTTGGCACTGTGCCATCTTGTTAGAACTCGTCAGACACCATTCCAGCCAATAACTTAGTCTATTGACTGACGACAGTTCGGCATATCGATGTTGTTACCTCAGGACACTCGCTACAACAAAAACAATAAGTCTGCATAACAACTCGGTTTTCAACTGTTGAAACCTGAATGGACGTCTTTTGGGGATACCGTATGGATCTTTCTTTAAGTATCAATCGAAGCACAGGCCTCAAGGGACTGACCTTTTGGGGCCAATGGGCGCTGGCACAAGGCTTTGTGGTGACGCTGCTGTTCATACTCGCCGAGCAGCACACCGGGACGGTCGCGTTCTACTACCGGATGTGTGCAACCCTGGCGGTACTGGCGTCGGTGCCGGCGTATACGTTTAGCGGTGTTTATCGCAAGCGTGACAACTACCTGACCGGGCTCGGTCGGCTGTTCATGGGTTGGTCGATGACCATGGCGGCGCTGGCGTGCATCGCTTTTGTCTGCCAGGCCGATGAGCTGTTTTCGCGGCAGGTGATTCTGAGCTGGGCGGTGTATGGCTTCCTCGGTCAGGCGTTTCTCTACGCTCCGCTGCATGCGTTTTCCAAGTACTACCAACGGTCGCGTAAAAGCGAACACAAGACGCTGATCGTCGGCACTGGCGAACTGGCGTTGGGTCTGGCGAAGAAGCTCAGCCAACTGGAAAACCTGCCGCTGGTAGGTTTGGTCAGCAATGGCGATGTGTCTGCACTGGGTTCGGATGCTCCGCGTGTAGTGGGTGATCAGGAACAGTTGCTGGAGCTGATCGAAACCCATGACATCCGCCGCTTGTACATCACCCTGCCGCTGTGCGAAGCCGCGAAAATCGAAGCGATTTATGGTGACTTGCTGGGTGCCAACGTCGACGTGGTGTGGGTGCCGGACTTGAACAGTCTGACCCTGCTCAATCACTCGGTGAAGGTCGTGGATGGCCTGCCGGCGATCTACTTGAACGAAAGCCCGCTGACCAGTCGCCCTACCGCTGCCTTGAGCAAGAGTCTGGTAGAAAAAACCGTGGCGTTTCTGGCGATCATCGCGCTGAGCCCGATCCTGCTGATCATTGCGCTGGCGGTGAAGATCAACTCGCCAGGTCCGGTGTTTTTCAAACAGGATCGCCATGGCTGGAACGGCAAGGTGATCAAGGTCTGGAAGTTCCGTTCGATGCGTGTTCACGATGACCGTGACGTGAAGCAGGCCAGCCGTAATGATTCGCGCATCACCGCAGTCGGTCGCTTTATTCGCCGCACTTCGCTGGATGAACTGCCGCAACTGTTCAACGTGTTGCAGGGGCATATGGCCCTGGTCGGCCCACGCCCTCACGCCGTCGCGCACAACAACTACTACTCGGGGAAAATCCTCGCGTACATGGCGCGCCACCGGATTAAACCGGGGATCACCGGGCTGGCCCAGATCAGCGGCTGCCGCGGTGAGACAGACACTATCGACAAGATGCAGAAGCGTGTGGAGATTGACCTGCAGTACATCAACAGCTGGTCGTTGTGGCTGGATCTGAAGATCCTGGTGAAGACACCGTTTACGTTGCTGTCGAAGGATATTTACTGAGGTTCGAAGCTGGATATCGCAAGGGGACGAAAGTCCCCTTTTTTGTGCGTGGGATTTGGGAGCGAGAGTGGATTGTGGAGGGATGCAAAAACCTTTGGGAGCGAGCCTGCTCGCGAAAGCGGAGGGTCAGGCAACATTGATGTTGGATG
>NZ_JBFUIR010000086.1:5000-8414 GCF_056401755.1 Pseudomonas sp. P4_D7
GACATGAGTAACGATAAAGAGGGTGAGAGACCCTCTCGCCGAAAGACCAAGGGTTCCTGCTTAAAGTTAATCTGAGCAGGGTTAGCCGGCCCCTAAGCCGAGGCAGAAATGCGTAGGTGATGGGAACCACGTTAATATTCGTGGGCCTGGTGGTAGTGACGGATCGCAAAAATTGTTCAACCTTATTGGATTGGTTGGGCAGTGGGGCGGTTCCAGGAAATAGCTCCACCGTATAGACCGTACCCGAAACCGACACAGGTGGTCAGGTAGAGTATACCAAGGCGCTTGAGAGAACTATGTTGAAGGAACTCGGCAAATTGCACGCGTAACTTCGGAAGAAGCGTGACCCCATTTTGGGCAACCATAATGGGGTGGCACAGACCAGGGGGTAGCGACTGTTTATCAAAAACACAGGGCTCTGCGAAGTCTAAAGACGACGTATAGGGTCTGACGCCTGCCCGGTGCTGGAAGGTTAAGAGGAGAGGTGCAAGCTTTGAATCGAAGCCCCAGTAAACGGCGGCCGTAACTATAACGGTCCTAAGGTAGCGAAATTCCTTGTCGGGTAAGTTCCGACCTGCACGAATGGCGTAACGACTTCCCCGCTGTCTCCAACATAGACTCAGTGAAATTGAATTCCCCGTGAAGATGCGGGGTTCCTGCGGTCAGACGGAAAGACCCCGTGCACCTTTACTATAGCTTTACACTGGCATTCGTGTCGGCATGTGTAGGATAGGTGGTAGGCTTTGAAGCGGGGACGCCAGTCTTCGTGGAGCCATCCTTGAAATACCACCCTTATCGTCATGGATGTCTAACCGCGGTCCGTCATCCGGATCCGGGACAGTGTATGGTGGGTAGTTTGACTGGGGCGGTCGCCTCCGAAAGAGTAACGGAGGCGCGCGATGGTGGGCTCAGACCGGTCGGAAATCGGTCGTCGAGTGCAATGGCATAAGCCCGCCTGACTGCGAGACTGACAAGTCGAGCAGAGACGAAAGTCGGTCATAGTGATCCGGTGGTCCCGCGTGGAAGGGCCATCGCTCAACGGATAAAAGGTACGCCGGGGATAACAGGCTGATGACCCCCAAGAGTCCATATCGACGGGGTTGTTTGGCACCTCGATGTCGGCTCATCGCATCCTGGGGCTGGAGCAGGTCCCAAGGGTTTGGCTGTTCGCCAATTAAAGCGGTACGTGAGCTGGGTTCAGAACGTCGTGAGACAGTTCGGTCCCTATCTGCCGTGGGTGTAGGAATATTGACAGGATCTGTCCCTAGTACGAGAGGACCGGGATGGACATATCTCTGGTGGACCTGTTGTCCTGCCAAGGGCATAGCAGGGTAGCTATATATGGAATGGATAACCGCTGAAGGCATCTAAGCGGGAAACCAACCTGAAAACGAGTATTCCCTATCAGGGCCGTGGAAGACGACCACGTTGATAGGCCGGGTGTGGACGTGCAGCAATGCATGAAGCTTACCGGTACTAATCGCCCGATTGGCTTGATCGTTCTTGTTGCCTGTGCTCATCAAGCTTTGCTTGATGACACGCAACTTCTCTTGTCCTGGCGCGCTAGTCGCGCTGCGGACGGCCCGCGCTAAGCGGTATTTTGCCTGAAGGCAAAAACCGGAGCGCGACGGCCTCTGGCCTGTATGGGTGCCCAAAGCACCGGTGCAGAACCGAAGGCTCCATCTGACGTGTTCATAAGACTAATCACTATCGACTAGTCACTAATCACTCTTCACGAGTGAACCAGCTTCTCACAATGTTGCGCTTCGCTGACCTGGTGGTCATTGCGGGGCGGCCGCACCCGTTCCCATTCCGAACACGGCCGTGAAACGCCCCTGCGCCAATGGTACTCCGTCTCAAGACGCGGGAGAGTAGGTCGCTGCCAGGTCTGCCAAACGCAACATATCTTCTCATTACGAAACCTAACGGCCCTTGAAGCCGACCTCAAGGGCCGCCCACAAGCGGCCTTTCGTCGTTCAAGGGAAACTTGCAGTGCGTCCCTTACAGGAGACAAATCGCCTTCGGCAATTTGCTCCGGCAGAAGCGTAAACTGCTTTGCAGTTTACGCACCGCGACAAAACCCAAAGGGTTTTGCGCTTAACGCGGGGTGGAGCAGCCCGGTAGCTCGTCAGGCTCATAACCTGAAGGCCGCAGGTTCAAATCCTGCCCCCGCAACCAAATTCCCCAAACTCCCGAAGCAATCGCTCCGGGAGTTTTTTTGTTGTCGAGGGATATTGTACCGTTCCCAACCAGCCCTCGTCCTCCACGAGTGACCTTGCCCCCAAGTTTTATCCAGTTTTGAGTTCGCTCCAGCGGTTTTTGGTTGCTGTATTCGGGGCGGTAGCGGCGGGTTGCGGTGCAGAGCCATTCCGGCTGCGCAGCACCGCATCACGTCGCGGGCTAATTGTCTGAGCGAACTCGGCAGGTGTCATCCAGCCGAGTCCAGAGTGTGGTCGATGATCGTTGTAATCGCTGCGCCAGTTTGAAAGCGCTGATCGAGCATGGGTCAGTGACGAGAAGAGAGTTTCATTCAGGAACTCATCTCGCAGCCGCCCATTGAAGCTTTCGATGAAGGCATTCTGAATCGGTTTGCCCGGTGCGATGTGGTCCGATCCGTCCATTGCAGGATCGCGTTGCTGGTGAACTCGCTGCCATTGTCGCTGACGATCATCTTCGGCTTGCCGCGTTCTTCGATGATCCGATCCAGCTCACGGGCAACCCGCAGCCCGGAAAGGGACGTATCGGAGACGAGGCCCAGGCATTCCCTGGTGCAATCATCAACGACCCTCAGCACCCGGAACCTGCGACCATCGGTGAGTTGATCCGACACGAAGTCCAGTGACCAGCGATCATTGGTGTTAAGCGGGATCAGCATCGGTGCTCGTGTGCCTATCGCTCGCTTGCGACCGCCGCGCTTGCGCACCGTCAGCTTCTCTTCCCGATAGAGCCGGAAGAGCCACTTGTGGTTCACAACGTGACCCTCGCGCCTGAGCAGAACATGAATGCGTCGATAGCCGAAGCGGCGGCGTTCATGCGCCAACGCCTTCATCCGCTCGCGAAGATCGTGGTCATCGCTGCGCCTGGCTTCGTAACGGATCGTCATCCGGCAAAAGCCGATGGCTTTACACGCCCGCCGTTCGCTCATCTGGTGGCGATCCATCAGATGAGCGACAGCTTTCCGCCTTGCTGCGGGCGTCACCACTTCTTTCCCAAAAGGTCTTTCAAGGCGGCATTGTCGAGCATCGCATCTGCCAGGAGCCGTTTCAGCTTCGTGTTCTCGTCTTCCAGCGCCTTCAGACGCTTGGCTTCGGATACGTCCATGCCGCCGAATTTGGCCTTCCATTTATAGATGCTGGCATCGTTGACGCCGTGCTTGCGGCAAAGCTCCGAGACCGACGTGCCAGTCTCGTGCTC
>NZ_JBFUIR010000087.1:0-8102 GCF_056401755.1 Pseudomonas sp. P4_D7
GACCCGGATATTGCGGCGTTGGGCCGTTTCGTCACTACTCGAAAAGGGGATGACGTTGGGCGATTTCGCACCCCCTCACTCCGATACGTCGCAGACACTGCCCCATATATGCATGACGGCAGCATTCCGACGCTCGAAGCAGCCGTTGACCAAGAGGTATATTGGAGAGGACTAGCGAGCGGCGCCCCGATCGCCATAACAGTTAGCGAACGGGACGCCTTAGTCGCTTTCTTACACACTCTTGGTGTCGAAAAGACGAACTGCGGCGTACAAGCCTCGATCAGCTCACCGTGACGGACTTGATCCGAATATCTGCCCCCGAGGCTTCCGCCTGTTTACGTAGCTCTTCGTCGCGGTGACCGCCGCCAACAACGACGATCGTCAAGCCCGTCGCACGTCCTGCCGTCACTCCCTTGAGGGCCTGAATAATAACTTCAGCCGTCTTATCAGGGTCGGGACCGCCGATACCAATGGTCCTACCTGGCACGGTGCTTTGCTCGATTAGGGTGGCTATAGCTTCCGACTCGTTCTTGCGCTTGCTCTCCGCATCGGCGTCGCCATCCGAAGGGACAAAAAATGTGTAGGGTCGCGAGCTCACTTTCGGCGCATCCGACGCCAACCCTTGGCGAATAACTTGACCCCAAGCGTTGCCGTCGTGCTTATCGGATGGGGCGACCAAGACCGCGTCCTTACTTGCCCCACCCTCTCGATTGCAGCCCACGCCCATGACTGCGATGGCCAGAATCACAAAAAAGGTCGACTTTCGCATACGTCTTGTTCCCTAAGAAGTTGTTGGAGTCTAAGGCACAAGATTGACGAAATGTAAGAGCACCGTCACGTGGCTCGCAACTCGGTCTGAGCCAGCCCAAATCCCTAGCGCATTAATGCCGGCGACCCTACGACGCCCCCCGCCCTCAGTAGCGGTCCGATTTTGAGTCCGGGATTAATGTAACTGTTTCGCGTAAGCGGCGGGAGTCAGCCCGCCGAGTGCCTTCTTCGGTCGCTCTCCGTTGTATTCCCGTCGCCAGTTTTCGATCTCGGTTCGGGCATGCAGCAGGCTGGGAACCCAATGTTCGTTGAGGCATTCATCGCGAAGCCTTCCATTAAACGATTCGATGTAGGCGTTCTGGTTCGGCTTGCCAGGGTCGATCAGTCACAGCTGCACGCCGCGTTCGTGTACCCATGCGACCATGGCCTTGCCACAAAACTCCTTTCCGTAGTACCTTCCGAAGCATGATTTAGTGGGCAGCCATCGTCGACGAGAGCATCCTGAATGTTCTTACGCACGACAGGAGCTGCGACGATGACTACCCGTCTCGATGCTACGCCCGTTGCCACCTGGGTCGCGATTGATGTCGCAAAACACCATCACGCTGTTCTGATTGAGACACCGGATGGAAGGCACCGGCGCTTCCGGCTAGCAAGCACGCTGGAAGACCATCAGCGATTGGTTGAGTATCTGCAGGCAGCGCCTCAGCCTGTACGAGTTGCCATGGAGCCCACCGGCGACTACCACCGAACACTAGCTCATCGACTGCTCTCTCATGGCCTGGATGTTTGTCTCGTTTCGTCCGTGGCTGGTGCTCGCTTTCGTGAAGCGATGTACAACTCTTGGGACAAGAACGATCCCAAGGATGCTGGTGTGATACTCGCACTGCTTAAGCAAGGTATAACGCAACGGTACGTCGATCCGCTGATAGCCGGCCATCACGGGCTACAGGAGCTATCAAAAACGCACTTCCAGATCAGCTTGGCGAGGACTCGCCTACAGCACAGTCTCATGACGCACTACTTGCCGCTGTACTTTCCTGAGATTGAGCGTTTCTTTTCCAGCAGCCACGCCGACTGGTTCGCCTGTTTTCTACAGTTGTTCCCAACGGCATCGTCGATCAAGGCGCGAAGTTTTGAGCAGTTCAAGGACGAAGCTTGGTCAGCGGTGGGTCGAAAGGTGAATAAGGCTAACTGGCTCCTGGAGCTCTACAACCGAGCTCAAAATAGCATTGGTTTGCCCATTTCCTCGGATTCGATTGAGATCGAGACTTTCCGGTTGCAGCTTCGGCGTTTCCAGCTTCTGGTCGAGCAGCGCGATGCACTCGTTGAACGCGCACACGCTTTACTTTCAGGCCAGGAAGACTATGAGGCACTACGATCACTCCCGGGGGTGGGGCCGGTRATTGCGCTGACCATTCTTGCAGAGGCTGGCGATCTTCGGAGGTTCCCCCATCACCGTCAGTTCTTAAAATATTGCGGGCTTGACCTGTCCAAGTGCCAGTCCGGACAGTTCAAGGGACACGAGAAACTCTCGAAGCGTGGCTCTGCGCGCCTCAGGTTCGCATTCTGGTTCGCAGCCAGCATTGCCGTCCGTATGCGCGAAAATAGCTTCCGGGACAAATACGAACGTTACATCAAGAGCGATCCGTTGAATGCGGATCGAAAACGGAAGGCGATGACCGCCGTCTCTGCGAAGATGGCGCGCGTGGCCTACTCGTTAGTAAAACATCACAGCACGTATCGCTGTTATGCCGAAGATGCTTTACCCCGTGGATCGATCCGTCTCAGTAGGGCCGTCGGGACCACTAGGATCCTGTAGATAATGCTCGGACCTTCCACGGGGACCCTATGCTGTTTTAAGTACGGTGGAGGCTGCCGATGATGCGGCGGACCTCGTGTTTACTATGGTCAGCTCAAGGGACATCTCGTTTCGTGGAAGCCCACGGATAGCTTCGTGAAGGCTGGCGATGCACCCTCAAAGGCGCTTTGCAGCGCTAAGGGAACACTCGTCTCGGAAGAAGGCTTGACTTCGTATTTAGTACGTTATCGCTGCGAATGATCTTCGGCAGACCCCGAGTGGCGGCCAGGCGAGCGCTTGCGCTCATGCCGGCGATCGCTAGCGACCGGTGCTCACTCAGCTCCTGGCCGATCAGGTAGCCCACCAGCTCGCGCCGGTCCGGTGCGCTCACCATCTTCTTCGCAGAGCTTCCTTGATGACCTCGTTCTCAAGGAGCTGCTCGGCCAGCAGCTTTTTTAGGCGTCCGTTCTCCGACTCCAGGTCCTTCAGCCGCTTGGCCCCGGGCACGCTCATGCCGCCGAACTTGCTTCGCCACAGGTAGTAAGAGGCTTCACTGAAGCCCTGCTTGCGACATAGGCCCTTGACCGGCACGCCTGCCTCGGCCTCGCGCAAGAAGCCGATGATCTGCTCTTCGGAAAAACGCTTCTTCACGTCCAATCTCCTTCCCGTGGGGGATTGAACTCGAAACCGGCGCGCTACTCAAATCTGGGGGGACGTCGCGACATCAACGTAGTGGGGAGGTAAACTCTTAGCATTGCCCAATCCTCATGAGCCGCTCAAGATCGCGGCGATCGCCTTGGCACCTTCATCCGACCCCGCATCGATCTCGAAGGTGGTGCCCGAAAACGGACCAGAGATGAACGTACTGACGATGACTTTTCCATAGACGAGAATGAGGGCGTGGCGAGTGCCAGTCTTCAGCGCGGCAGCGAAGAATTTACTGACCGCCCGTCCATCGGTCTCCGAGAGAGTCAAGACGACTTCTAAGTGCTCTGTCACCCGGTTGTACTGCAATGCGACTTTTTCGGCGGTCAGCCGCATTTTCGCATTGCCATCCAGACACTGCTCCGGGCCGCCACCCATGGGCATTCGAGAGTCCCAGTAATGCACCTCCCTTACGAGAGACGCGCTCCCGTCACAGGTCAGGCCGATAACCATGGGACGGGGGCCTCGTGCGGCATCCGGCCTGGCGTGCGTTCCGCCGTCACTCGCAGCCACCGGTGCCGTGAGGATAAGCATGAGCAGCGCGGCGAAGGCACGCGCAGGCCGAGCGATGGTAGAACCCGCGTCACGAGCACGCGTCCAATGCGAAGTCATGTGGAACCCCTGTGGCCGATCCATACCGGCGCCCTGAATGCTGGCGACGCTACTCCAGACCTCTCTTCGGATGCAAGCCGCTGCAGAATTAGGGTCGCGCCTCAGATCAGATCGTCGAGTTCCGTGTGGTCGACATGCAGCGGATCCACGATTTGCCTCTGTATCGTGCCGATGCGTGAGGCCACTACCGCTCGATAGCCTGACTCAGAAGATCAACAGTATCGAAAGCTCTTGCCAGGACTAAATCGTCGTCCCAGGCACCATCTGTCGAAGCCATAAAGATCAGCCATGCTTTGATCGCTTCGTACTCCTCACTCGTCATCCCAACCCAGAGAAGCTTGAATCGATCGCTCCAATACGTTTCATCAGGACCGGCGTCCAACATCTGGAATATCGGCGAGACAAATAAGGGAGTGACGCGACTCCGGTACATGGCAAGAACCATAAACTGAGGTATGTAGTACCGGAACGACCCTGGTGTCATCGCGTACAGCGCGTCCGCATGCTCCTGGAGAAACGCCCAGTCAAGATCCTGTCGCAAACGGCGACCGACTTGTTCAGCATCCTGCCTGTCGCTAATCAGCGGACGAGAAACGTCGCAGATCACGCTCGGTCGATTTCTGCATTTGAAGGCTGCGTAGATCTGATCGACGATGCTCATCATTGATCCAATTCAGGTCATCGAGTTACAGGCGATCCACACGCGGCGACAATCATTCCCCCTTGATCCCTTGGAAACGGCACTCCGCCGCGACACATCGTCGCCGCACGCCTCGCCATCGTCAACTCAGGTGCTGTTCGTTCTTTGGACCGACTGCCAACTGAGCCAAACAACGAACACGACGACTTCAGTATTCACGCATCGGCGTGCTCGGACCGAATAACCGTCGCAACCCGATGACTCCGAGTCCCGCAGCACAACCGCCCATGGCGAAGGGAAGCCAGCCGAGCATCAGAAGGTCGGCTAACCGCCTGCCGATCGGCACGCCCAGTACTTCTTCTCCGTCCATAGACCAAAGCATGCTGAGGCCTATGGCAAGCATGAGGAGGCTACCGAGCCCGAACTTGAGTTCGAAGCTGGCAGTGCGCCCCACCCGGAATATGTTGTTGGGAGTCCACAAGCGAGTAGCGAATGCGGCGACTGACGCTGGAAATACTGGACAAACCCAGAAGAAGTAGATCGCCGTGAGATCGGGGAAATCGGAGCCTAGAGCCCAATGGCGCGCAGGAATGATGGAGACGTCGTCCACGACTGCGTTCAGGCTCTCCCATGCCGAGTCGTTGCACGAGGCGAGATACGTTGCCATCGCTGCAACAACGCTGGTAAGAATGATCACGCCGACGAGCAGGCGATACACCACACGTTCTCTATCCGTCATAGTAGCCACTCAATCGTATGATCCCCTGGAGACGGCACTCGGCCGCGGCACAGCGTCGTCGCAACACTCGCCATCGTCAACTCAGGCGCTGTCCGTTCTTTGGACCTCCTCCCAACTGAGTCCTGCATGCGCCTCAGCCGTGCTGTGGGCTGGGGCACATCGTCACCGTAGCCAGAGCTTCCGAATCCATACTCATCGGCGAACCTCCGCCTCGTTACCACATGCTACGGGGATCATCACCGGGCAGCGGAACATGGTCGGCAGGGATGACCCACCCCATCTTGCGTACGAGAACAGGAATGGCACGCTTGGCGACCTCTACCCTCACGACCGCAATGATGTCCTCCACGTCGTCGTAGTCGCTGCGGAAGGTCAGCCTGGGCAACTTGTCGCCTTCACCCGTAAACAGCTTGTAGTGGCGGACGACCGCGCCTTTGTAGTCGACGTCCTTGCAACGCACGCTTGTGATCTCGTCCCACCTAACCCGGCCAGAGCGGAAGCCAAACAACGATCGCGCCATACCTTCCGGCGTGAGGACGATGTCCTGAGTCATAGAAAGCGCAGGTAAAACGAGGACGGATACAAGTCCTAGTGCCACCGAAAACGTTCCAAGGACGTGCAACCAGTCGTCGGTCCGCCTGACTTCGCCCTTTGCCATAGCTAAGGCGAAAATCAACGCCACGAAGACGATGCCCCGAATCATGACCTTGCATTCGCACTCGAAGACGCGCTCCTGTGTCGTCATGCTGATGCATTCGGCCGTAAGGTGACTTCGCAGCGCGTAATCGTCACCGCTGACATATCAGCGCAGAGGGCAATCAGCGCGTCGAACTTACTCGAGTATCCGGGAAGGCTGCTCGTTCCTCGCGGAACTGCGGGAACGCATATCCACTCTATGTCCGAATAGTTCACCGGGCCCGAACCGAAGCCCGGATCTCGCAGCCCATACTCCGTGAACGCATCGGGTCGATTTGGCGTCCATTGCTCATAGACTGACCTGTCGTTCCGGTATTTGACACAGACATCAAGGCGCACACCCGGCGCATCGTCCGCATCCATGAGTGCCTGCAAGAACGACTGGATGGCCTCGACGTTAGGTGTAAACACGTCTGGGCTCTCGCCCCTTTCCGGGTCCGACCTGGATATTTCGAACACCACGTCGAGCCCGAGGTCTTCGAGATCATTCAGTAGCGCGGAGGGAACCGTGACAGCGACGCTCGCCCCCGTCGGATGGCAAATGTGAAGTTCTGCAGTGCCGCCCGCCCCGCTCACCGTGACGAAAAAGTCTCTCAGATAGCTCAACCCCGTCGCGCACGCTTCCAGCGCGTCCTCCAAGGGGAGCCCCCCGCCCTCGAACAAGTTGAATTCCGAGTGTGAGTCCGACCGAAAGCTACCGAGGTGCCGCCCTTCCGGACTGAACGCGTGGTCGCCTTTCCCCCAATGAAAGTCAGCACGCGGCCCGACTGCGCGCTCGAAGTCTCCGACCGTCAAAAATGTGCTCGTCAAATGCAGGCTGCTTGTGACTGTCATTCATGTACCCCAGCAGATGCTTCGGCTTTCGCATGTTGGGTAGCGGCGATTTCGTCAGCATCGCTGTTCCGGAAGGTCGTCTTGTCGTCGTCAAGGACAAGGAAGCCGTGGCTGGGATACGACCACTCGGACGTGGGGACGCTCGCCACTGCCGTACCGTCACGGTAATTCATGACAGCGATCACCCGGTTGAATCGAGGATTCTTCAAGACGAACCAAGGTGTCGAAGTCCCTGGAAAGAACAACGTCATCCACCCATCCAGCGTTACTCGACGCCAGAAAGACGGTCCAAGCCTTGATCGCGTCATATTCATCGGAATTCATGCCGACCCAGTAACGGCGGAAGGCATCACTCCAGAACGTCGTATCCGGCCCTGGGTCCAACATCTGGAATATCGGAGAGATGAAAAGTGGCGATGTCTCACTCGCGACCATACCCAGAATCATGAATTCTGGAAGGTAGTACCGAAAGGCCTCGGGCGTCATGGCATACAGCGCATCGGCGTTTTTTTGCAGGAACTACCAGTCCAGTTCTTCACGGCTGCGCCGCTCCAGACGCTCTGCGTCCTGCCGGTCCGTTACAGGCGATCGAGACCTATCGGCAACAATTTCTGGTCTGGTACGCCATGCAAAAGCCTCTCGAATTTTCTTCGTCAAATCGTCCTTATTCATCCTTCCATCCTGCACGTGGCTTTGGTCCGGCATCAAGCGGGACGGACACGTTGCCCTCTCTACCCACCGATCGAAACCGGCACTCAGGACACGTGACGACACAGGAATGGTCAGAATCCGGCGAGTTCCAACCTGGGGCTTTATCGACTAGCACGTCGTCGCGAAACGCGAGCGTCAAATCCCACTGCCCGTTGACCACGTATCGCTTGGTTCTGACTCCGAGAAACTGGACATCATTGATCTTCGTCGATAATCCACCCCAACGAAGCTCGACTTCGCCGCTCCTCAAGGAACGACTGCAATAAGGTAGACCTAGTGCAGCTTCGGCATCCTTCCTCGTCGTCTGTCCCACTATCGTAGCGCTGTACGCTGCCTTCATTCGGGTCGCCCGCACCCTGTCGTCCGGAAGCATCCCGCCATCCCAGTAAGTACATCCTGCGAGCAGGAGCACAATCAGGGCCATCACCCCATGATGATTGACGGATCTCACCGTATCAGTCCGAGTTCCGTGCCATCCCTTCTTGCGTATCATTTTCGCTCCTTGAAAACCAAAAAAGCGGCGACCCAAAGGTCGCCGCTTTCGCCAAACTTACTTGGCTCCTGCAGCTGTCCACTCCTTCAACCACGCATTCACC
>NZ_JBFUIR010000088.1:0-8027 GCF_056401755.1 Pseudomonas sp. P4_D7
TCCGCACCCTGAGCGATTTCACCGACCTGGTTTTCCACCCCCGCTGCCAGTCGCGCGATGTTCTGCAGATGCTGGCCGGTGTGTTCGACCTGCTCGACACCGATCTGCAGATCACTCGACAACTCGCGAATCTGCTCCACCACCTGCGCCGTGCGTTGCTGAATATCGGCGACCATCTCACCCACTTCACCGGTGGCCGACGCCGTGCGCGCCGCCAACCCACGCACCTCATCCGCGACCACGGCAAAACCGCGACCATGCTCGCCGGCTCGCGCTGCCTCGATCGCCGCGTTCAATGCGAGCAGATTGGTTTGACTGGCAATCGACTGAATCACCAGGGTCACGCGCTGAATATCGTCACTGCGCAGGCTCAAGGCTTCGATCAGTTCACGGCTGGCATTGGCGCGCTGACTGAGTTGATGCATGCGCGAAATCGAATCCACCAGTTCCGTGCGCCCCGCCGCGCTGCTGTGATGCGCCTGACTCGCTGCTTCAAGCGCGGCACGGCTGAGTTGTGAAGTGGCGTGTTCAGTCGCGATCATCACCTCGGCGTTGCTGACGATCCGCGCCGCCGCATCGAGTTGCGATTCGAGTTTGCTCGCCAGTTCCTTCACCGAAAACGCCACGCCGGCCGCCGACAAGGCGTTATGGCTGGTGGTGTAGGAAAGGTCGCGGGTCAGTTCGGACATGGCGCTGCCCGTGTCGGCAGGCTGGGCATCGGGGATGGCGCGGGAACGCAAGCGCGGTAGCCAGACAATCAGCACCGCTAGCGGCATGCCAACGTACAGCGACCATCCACCCAGCGTCATGCCGGCCAGCAACAGCATCAGGGCGATGCTTTGCAGGGTCGGCGCGATCCAGCGGTTTTTCGGCAAAAGCACTGGTGCAGGCAAAGCCCCAACCAGAGATCCGTCTCTCGTCATATCAACACCCCACGCTTGTTCTCGTTATTGTGACTGCATTAAACGCCACTACAACGCCATTATCCATGGTCCGTTAGTCGTGGGGTCTGTGGCAGGTCAATGGAACGGCGCGGGCTTATTGCAGACGAGCAAAAACAAAGATCGCAGCCTTCAGCAACGCCCATGTAGGAGCTGCCGAAGGCTGCGATCTTTTCAAGGTGCCCTGTTAAAAGGGTCACCCCACAGAATCAGGCCTGACGCTGGTGCTTGTCGATCTGCTCGTGACGCTCTTGAGCTTCGATGCAGTACTTGGTGGTCGGGCTGATCAGCAGGCGCTTCAGGCCAATGGCCTCGCCGCTGTCGTCGCACCAGCCAAAGCTGTCTTCCTTGATGCGCTCAAGGGCTTGTTCCAGTTGCGGCAGCATGCGCTGGTCGCGATCGATCGCGTTCACCAGCCAAGTGCGCTCTTCTTCAACCGAAGCCGCGTCTGCCGGGTCAGCCGGGGTGTCCAGGCTTTCGATGGCGATACGGTTTTGCTCAATGCGCTCGTGGGTTTCGACTTTCATGTTCTGCAGCAGCTCAGTGAAGAAAGCGTGCTGCTCTGCATTCATGTAGTCATCTGCCGGCATGGCCAGCAACTTGTCCTTTGTCATTGATATCTCTATAAAAAAACGTGCATTAAGGCGAATTAGGGAGCGTTTCGGCGAACCGCGTGCGATCGGCGAAAAGGCATCGTTTATTGCAAATGCCACCCGGCACTCAATTTACGAGGGGCGGCAGTCTAAGGCCCGATCGAGGCCTCAGCAACTGTAAATACAGGGAATTTGTCCGACAACGCCCGGAAACTGCTCTGACACAGGGTTCACACGGCCATCGGAGTGCGTTTATAGCAAGAAATTCAGTCGAGCGGCTGTATATAGAAGACAAACGGCTAACCACGCAGCGCCCAGACGCAGTTTTTTACCACGCACTGCATCGTTTCAGCAAAGCAGAACCGCAAAAGCCCCCCTAATATCAGGCCCACCGTGTGATCAATCAGCCTGAAGGATGACCTATGCCCCGCCCCGATCTGCCGGCCACCGACGAGGTCTCACTCGTCAGCCCCCCGATCAATGCCGAGCGCCTGCTGCAACTGATCACCGACGAATACGACGCCCTGCCGCGCCAGCTCAAACGCATCGCCAGCTACATCAGCCAACAGAGCGACCGGATCATGGTCGACCGCATCAGCGACATCGCCCGCGAGTGCGAAGTGCACCCGTCCGCCATCGTGCGCTTCTCGCAACGCTTCGGTTTCAGCGGCTTCAGCGAAATGCAGGCCTTGTTCCGCAGCGCCTACACGCACAAAGCCTCGCCGGTGCAGAACTACCAGCAACGCATCCGCAGCATGATCGCCAACCAGTCGCAGCAAGCCAGTGCCGGCGACCTCGCCCGCGAATGCATCGACGCCACCCGCTCCGGCATCGAACGCCTGGGCCGCGAACTCGACGACGCCGCGTTCGAAAAAGCCGTCGACCTGATCGTCAACGCCGACAACATTTATGTCGTCGGCGTGCGCCGCTCCTTCGCCGTCGCCGACTACCTCGTTTACAACTTGCAACACACTCAGAAAAAAATTCATCTGGTGTCCGGGCTCGGCGGCAGTTATCGAGAGCAGATGCGCAGCGTGCGCGCGAACGATCTGGTCATCGCCATCAGCTTCGTGCCCTACGCCAAGGAAACCCAACATTGCCTGCGCTTCGCCCGCCAGCAACAGGCCAACACCCTGATCCTCACCGACAGCCAGCTCTCGCCGCTGGCGAAACTCGCCCACAGCGTATTGCTGGTCAACGAAGGCAGCGCCCTCGCCTTTCGTTCGTTGAGTGCGACGTTGTGTTTGTGTCAGGCGTTGTTTGTGGCGGTGGCTTATCGGTTGGAACTGAATGTTGATGCGATTCACGAACAACCCGGCTTCGACGACTGACAATTGCCTCTGCGTCGGCTAGGTTATGCCTTCCCACCGGTTTGACTTGAAGGAACGCGTCATGAAACTGATCGGCATGCTGGACTCCCCTTACGTGCGCCGCGTGGCGATCTCCGCCAAACGCCTTGGCATCGACCTCGAACACGAGTCAGTCTCGGTGTTCCGCCACTTCGAGCAATTCCAGCAGATCAACCCGGTGGTCAAAGCCCCCACGCTGATCCTCGACGACGGCGTGGTCCTGATGGACTCGACCCTCATCCTCGACTATCTCGAGGCCAGCTCCGGCAAAAGCCTGCTGCCAACCGACCTGAAACAACGCGCCCACGCCCTGCGCCTGATCGGCCTCAGCCTCGCCGCCTGCGAAAAAGCCGTGCAACTTTATTACGAACGCAACCTGCGCCCGGCCGACATTCAATATCAACCGTGGGTCGAACGCGTCGAAGGCCAACTCGCCGCCGCGTTCACCGCCCTCGAACACGAACTGGAAAAAACCGGCCTGCCCACCGACGGCACCCTCACCCAGGCCGGCATCAGCCTCGCCGTCGCTTGGAGCTTCACCGACCTCGTCGTCCCCGACCAGATCGACACCCGCCGCTACCCACACATCGCCCAATACACCGCCTACGCCGAAACCCTCGAAGCGTTCGTCAGCACCCCGATGACCTGACCATGAGCACCACCGACACCGCCGCCCCGGCGTTAAAGGAAATCTTCAACGCCGAGCGCCTGCAGCACATCGCCCGCGAAATGAGCGCCGTGTACCCGGCGTTCAAGGCCAAGGCGTTTCTCAAACACGCCCAGGACGGACTTGCCGAATTATCAGTGATGCAACGCATGGCGCGTGTCAGCGAAAGCCTGCACGCCGTGTTGCCGCTGGATTACCAAGATTCCCTAGAAGTGCTTTTCGAACTCGCACCACGGCTGAACAGCGGATTCGTCAGCATGTGCCTGCCGCACTACGTCGCGAGTTACGGCGGACATGCGTTCGACACCTCGATGGACGCCCTGAAGTACTTCACCACCTTCGGCTCCTCCGAATTCGCCATCCGCCACTTTTTGCGCAGCGACCTGGAACGGTCGTTAGAGCTGATGCACGACTGGACCCGCGATGAGAACCACCACGTCCGACGACTCGCCAGCGAAGGCAGCCGCCCTCGCCTGCCTTGGTCGTTTCGGTTGGAAGCGGTTCAGGCCGATCCGCAGTTGGCCGCCGGGATACTCGATCGGTTGAAGGCGGATGAGAGTTTGTACGTGCGCAAGTCCGTGGCGAATCATTTGAATGATGTGACGAAGGTGCATCCGGAGTGGGTGCTGGACACGATTGAAGGTTGGTCGTTGGAGAACAAGCACACGAGCTGGATTGCGAAGCATGCCTTGCGGAGCTTGATTAAGCAGGGGGATTTAAGGGCGTTAACGGTGATTGGAGCCGGGGCGAAGGCTGAGGTTGAGTTGTTGGATGTGCGGGTTGAGCCGGCGGTGGTTAGGTTGGGGGAAGCGATTACGTTGTCGTTTGTGGTGAAGTCGACGGTGGCRCATGAGCAGCGGTTGGTGATTGATTATGCGATTGACTATGTGAAGGCGAATGGCGGGGTTTCGGGGAAGGTTTTTAAGTTGAAGACGGTGGTGTTGGCGGGGTTTGAGAGTGTGGTTGTGGGGAGGCGGCAGGTGATTAGGGATTTTACGACGCGGAAGCATTTTTTGGGGCGGCATGGGGTGAGGGTTTTGGTTAATGGGGAGGTTTTGGGTAGTGCTGCGTTTGACATTGTTGCTGGATGACACCACAGATAAATTCCGTTGATCTAGCAGTAACACTGATTGATATGGAATTACGGACAGGGCTGCTTTCGGCTAATAGTGGACGTTCGACCAGAGATACTGCCGGCCAGTGGCAATCATTTCAGAACTAGGACGCCGCGCTTTCGAACCCGCTCTATGGGGACAATCGTCAATTCAAAAATATTGCGAATGTATATTGAGTTACCCCTATCATCTGCTCGGAAATAGCGATGGCTGACCAAGAATACGAAAAAATAATGGCCCGTTACTTAGCGGACATCGAAAAACAGTCCCGCAAACGGCTTGCCGACGCAACTGACCTAATTGCGAAGTTCATCGATCTAGCCGCATCCAAAGGCTTGATCCTCGGCGCGGAGGCCTTCGAGTACATCCAGACAATCGGCATCGTTGCCAAGGCGCCTGGCATAGCAAGAACGCTGTTGGGACCAATCAAGGCCGAGCGCGATGGACTGCTGCCGTTCAACGAGATTGCATGCCGATTCCCTCCCAGCCCTCATTACGAAGGATGCTTTGCCGGCCCCGACTTTATTCTGATGGCCCACCCCTGTTACCGACGAGGAATGCATCCAGTTAATAACTGGGCCCCGAGATTTATAGATCTGTTCTGGCGGTTCGACAGTTCCGGCATAGAAAAATACATTGCCCTCGACGAAGACCGGGTCCGGATCGACGTCGGTGGGCTAGGCTATTTCGAGGCCGACACCTGGTACGGTGCTCCCTTCGACGAGGACATACGTAACATCAAAACCGGAATCGCCAAGCTGCGTCCACCCCCGGATCTCGAACCTCGACACATTTCTTTCTTCTTTGCCAGCGCGTACTGTCTCGACATCAAATGGAGCGAGTTGAATGGCATCAAGTCGTTTCAGGCTCTGGAAATGAAGACCGAGGACATTCGGATCGAGGTTGGAGGGCAGCACTACTTCCCCGCCCGCTACCTGCACGCTGAGTTCGATCTCGCGGCCAACTGTTTCAGGCACTTCGACGGTGCGATCCAGCTTTTCACGGAAGGTGAATATTTCCAGAGGCGCGATTCCGATTTCAACATGACAATGAAGAACCCTGCCCACATCAAACCCAAATCAAGCAAGCTCTTCAAGATAAATGGCCCGCTGAAAACGAAAGACTGGGTCGATTTCTGCTGTCACTTCTACAATGCCAACCCACTCACCTTTGAGTATTTCAGCGGTGAATACCCGAAGCACGTCAAAGAAACTCTCGAAAAAATCAAGGACCAAGCGTCGAGACTCGCCGGCGAGACTTAATCTGGCGGTTGGTTGGTGAAGACTCCGCTATGCGTTGACTGCTGTCCTTCGTGACAGGCAGAAAACGGCCAATTGGGGCCATTCGCGGCATGCTAACCCTGAGCCGTAGCTATGCCTTTCAGATTCCTCCTTGATCCAGATTCCCCTTTGGAGACAAGCAAAGTAAGATGGGCAAATCGCGTGATGGCATTTTGTTATCGCTATACATGTTGCAGGAAGCCTCATGAGATACAAACATCTAGAAATAGTTAAATAAACCAATATACAGGATGTCAATGTCTAGATTAATTGCAGTAAAATCACACTCACACTTTCAAGGCAATACGGGAGTAGTTATACCCCTAATAATAGAAGAGGATGGAAAACCTCCTAGAGAAGTGTATTCAGAAGAGTTTGAGAATGGAAATAAAATCTTCATTGCAGATGAGTACCAAGCAAAGATTGACGACAGCTACAGGGAGGATGAGTTATTTGTCATAACCGCATGGAGCGAAACAGACAAGGATGATTGGAAAACCACAACTAGCAAGCAAAGATATATATCATTCAGCAACTTGATCAGGCCRCTTGAAAAAAGCTCATACCTGCCGATTATTGATATGGTAATGCCTGATATAAGCACGGGTTCTGTAGAGTCAATTCCGAACTCTGGACTTAATAATACACACTTTATGATTCGAAATGGAGGGTTCATAAGTGGCCCATTTACCGCGCAACACAATGGTTCAGCATGGAGCGTGTCACCCGTCCTCGTTAATACACCACTTTCATTGCAGACCCATAACATTGCGCAATTCACAGAAGAAGACTTGTCTTCGGGTGGATTGCTAATTACCACAAAGTTGAATGGTGTTACGCGTAGCTACTTATCTTCTCTAGAACGCGCAAAACATATTGAGCACGATGTACAAGACTATATTTCTGATTCAGGGCTTATCACTTATTATACGAAAAATGGTTTCGGTAAAAATGATAAAAATAGTCTTTCTCGAACGGAAGCAGGTAAGCTAAAAGCTGCAGTGGAGGCTTACAAGAAGACTAATAAGGCGGTAGAAAACAACGATAGACTCAATCGTCTCAAAGAAATTTTAGACAGTTACCTCAGCTCCGAGGGAGTTGGGCTTGAGATCATTGATGGCTATTTGAATAACACACAAAACGGGCGCGACTTTTTAGAAAGCTTCGTTAGGCAAAATAGAGACATCCTTTTAAAGGACAAAGCTGAAGAACTTCGAAAACGACTGGAAGAGCAAAAAGAAAGGAATGACCTTGAGCTATCTAAGCTTTCTTCTGAAATAGAGCAAAGAAAGCAAGAGTTAAAGCTCGAAGAAAACAAAGTTTTAAATCAGCGAAAGATATCCGAGCAAGAAATTGAAGAGATCAAGAAGAAAACAGCCGCACAAATTAAAGAGGACTCACTGAAGGGGCAGGAGGATCTAAAAGAAGAAATACGACAGTTAGAAAAAATCAAAGAGGATTTGCAAGCCGGAGTAGAAACAATTAATTTGGAGTTCTCTCAACTTACCGAGACATTGAAGTTACCGAAAGAAATACAACATATTCAGTTCACTCTGGAAGATAGAAAAAGACAAATATCTGAACTGGAGCGCACAAATTACGACCTCGAAAAATTAGTTGAGAGGCAGATGGCAAAACTTTCGTCTCCTGACTTAAGTATAGTCATGCTTGAACATAAAACCATTAGTCAAATTCTAAGCGGACAAAAGACCACTTACAATCCAAAAATAAAGCCATATTTCCCCAAAAGAACGGCTAGAGAATTAGAGGATAACACCAGAGGGGACTATATTGAAGGCTTGAAAAAACAACTCGAAGGTGATGATGGCAGGCAGTTTAATTTTGATGAAGTTGGCAACCTTGTAATTACGATGATGCAATCCTTTTTGACTGTTCTAGCAGGTCCTCCCGGCACGGGCAAGACATCTACAGTCACTAGATTGGCTAAGCATATGGGGCTCATCAACCCAGACAGTTCTGATCCCGAGCAAATAAATAGGTTCCTCAATATCCCTGTTGGGAAAGGATGGGTGTCCAACCGTGATTTGATCGGGTTCTGGAACGGATTGAAGAATATATACC
>NZ_JBFUIR010000089.1:0-7490 GCF_056401755.1 Pseudomonas sp. P4_D7
CTCACTCCTACAGGGGGCGTGGTGTTCTCGGGGATCAATCGTCAGCCGTGGGATCAAGATCCGGGAACATCACTTCGGTAAAACCGAACTTGCTGAAATCGGTGATCCGCGACGGGTACAACCGGCCGATCAGGTGATCGCATTCGTGCTGCACAACGCGGGCGTGGAAACCTGACGCGATACGCACAATCGGCTCGCCCTTCGGATCAAACCCTTCATAGCGAATCTGCTGATAACGATCCACCGCACCACGCAAACCCGGCACCGACAGACACCCTTCGAAGCCCTCCTCCATCAACGGACTCAACGGCGTGATCAGCGGATTGATCAGGATCGTCTGCGGCACCGCTTCAGCGTCCGGGTAACGTTCGCTGTGTTCGAAACCAAAGATCACCAGTTGCAGATCGACACCGATCTGCGGCGCCGCCAGGCCAACGCCACCGACGCTTTCCATGGTCTGGAACATATCGTCGATCAGTTGCCACAGCTCGGGGCTGTCGAACATCTCGACCGGCACGGGCGGGGCAATGCGCAGCAGGCGCTCGTCGCCCATTTTCAGAATTTCACGGATCATGATCAGACTTCGTCAGTGTCCGGCTTGAGCGAATGATCGCGGCCCAGGCCCGAGACGTGTTGTTTGGGATGTTCATCGAGTTCGCCGGGGACTTTCTCACCCGCATCCTTGCCCTCGCTGGACATGTGCTCGATCACCGCATTCATCTCGGCGCCGAGCAACAGCACCGCAGCGGAAATGTAGAAGTACAGCAACAGCACGATGATCGCCCCGATGCTGCCATACATCGCGTTGTAGTTGGCGAAGGTCTTCACGTAGAAGGCGAAACCCAACGAGGCGATGATCCACACCACCACGGCCAATACCGAACCGGGGGTGATGAAGCGGAATTCCTGTTTGACGTCAGGCATGACGTAGTAGATCAGTGCCACCGCGACCATCATCAGAATCACGATCACCGGCCAACGCGCGATGGTCCACACGGTGACGATGAAGTCTTCCAGCCCCACCTGCGCGGCGATCCAGCCCATCACCTGCGGCCCGAGCACCATCAGCGCGGCGGCCACCAGGAGCATGCCGGCAATGCCGACGGTGTAGACAATCGACAGTGGAAAACGCTTCCAGATCGGTCGGCCTTCGACCACGTCATACGCGGCGTTCATCGCGCTCATCATCAAGCGCACGCCAGCGGAGGCGGTGTACAGGGCGATAACAATACCGACGGAAAGCAGGCCACCCTTGGACTGCTGCAACTGGTCGATCACCGGGTTGACCTGCTCCAGCGCCTGCGGTGGCAGGACCAGTTCCGATTGCAGGCGCAGCCAGGAGAAAAAGTCCGGCAGGTGCAGGAAACCGATCAGGGCGATCAGGAACAGAATGAACGGGAACAGCGAGAACAGCATCTGGTAGGCCAGTGCCGAGGCATAGGTCGACATCTCGTCGTCGACGAATTCAGTGACCGTGCGCACCATCACCCGGTGCAGGGGCAGACCTTTCATGTCTGGAAATATCATTCGCGTCTCCTTTCGCCGCAATACAGGTTGAAGTCGTGGCGACTCAGGGGCCGTTTTTTACATCACGGTAGCCTGTTTGGCGAACCTCGTCGGGTTGCTGCAGGCTTTTGACACAAAAACGGCCATCCTTGGATGGCCGTTCATGTATTTCGTTCAAGGCTGAATTACGCCTTGTCGACACCTTTCTTGATGGCGTCCTTGGCTTTACCGACCGCTTGCTGGGCCTCGCCTTTTTTCTCTTGCAGTTTGCCTTCGGCTTGCAGCTTGGTGTTGTCGGTGGCTTTACCGACGCCTTGCTTGACGTTGCCGACCGCTTCATTAGCCATGCCTTTTACTTTATCGCCTGTGCTACTCATGGTGTTTCTCCTTGGTGCATTAAGAGGGAAAAGTCAGTACGTAATGATTGACTGGCCGGGTTTGCGCCAAGTTTCATTTATTTTCAGCGGCTCATTTCGTCGCGGCGTGCAGGTTGGGCTTTATGTTTGCGTGCGTAGCCCCGAGAATGCGCAACATATGGGCGTCAAGCGCCAGGAACCGATCCCGCAGGAATGTTATGAAACTCGATAAAACGCAGGCCATTGCCCGTCGCAACAAGGAACTGGGCGGCGCCGTGCTCGGCACCAACAACTGCCACTTCGCCGAACTGAACCGTAACCGCAACATCTGGTGGTTCGACCTGCCGGTGTCGCGTCTGGCCATCGGTCAGTACGAGTGGATTCACCTGCTGATGCACACACCGGCGACTGACGAGTTGCTGCACCTGAAAGTGCCGACAGTGTTTCTGCGTGAAAAGCTGGAGGGGCTGGTGATTCGCAACGAAGGCAAGCGCAAGGCGGCGTTGAGCCTGGAACTGAGTGCGGACAAGGATTCGTATCTGCAGGACATGCGTCCGGCGGGGACTAACGTGAATTTCGCGCCGTTTCGTCAGTAGGATTTGTGCAGCCCCCTTCCCCTCACCCTAGCCCTCTCCCAAGGGAGAGGGAACTGACCGAGGTGTCTGGATGAGCTGCACCGACCTGAGATATCGAGTCGAACTCAGGTTCTGAACAGCATGAAGATCTGCTCCCTTACCCATTGGGAGAGGGAACTGACCGAGGTGTCTGGATGAGCTGCACCGACCTGAGATATCGAGTCGAATTCGGGTTCTGAACAGCGTGAAGATCTGCTCCCTTTCTCCTTGGGCGACGGACTGACCGAGGTGTCTGGACAAGGTACGCCCGACTTGAGATATCGAGTCGAACTCAGGTTCTGAACAGCCCCCGTTCGGCTCCCTCTCCCTCGGGAGAGGGCTGGGGTGAGGGGTAGGCTCAACGCGAAATCCAAGCCCTGCCCCGCACCCAACAAAAAGCCCCGCATCTGCGGGGCTTGGTGTTTTAGGCGGCGGACCTGGCCTTGATCTTCTTCAGCTCTTCATCACGCAACTCGCGGCGCAGGATCTTGCCGACGTTGGTGGTCGGCAACGCATCGCGGAACTCCACCGAACGCGGCACCTTGTAACCCGTGACGTTGGCGCGCATGTGCTCCATCACGGTTTCCTTGGTCAGCATGACACCCGGTTTGGCGACGATGAAAATCTTGATAGCCTCGCCCGACTTCTCGTCCGGCACGCCGATGGCCGCGCACTGCAACACACCCGGCAGGGTCGCCAGCACGTCTTCCAGTTCGTTCGGGTAGACGTTGAAACCGGAGACCAGAATCATGTCTTTCTTGCGATCAACGATGCGCATGTAGCCGTCCGGCTGGATCAGCGCGATGTCACCGGTCTTCAGCCAGCCTTCGCTGTCGAGCATTTCATCGGTGGCTTCCTGACGCTGCCAGTAGCCTTTCATCACTTGCGGGCCCTTGACGCACAGTTCGCCGATTTCACCCAGCGGCTGCTCGACACCGGCATCATCGATGACTTTGCACAGGGTCGATGGCACCGGAATACCGATGGTGCCGATCTGGATGTTCTGGATCGGGTTGACCGTGGCCACCGGGCTGGTTTCGGTCATGCCGTAACCTTCGCAGATCGCGCAACCGGTGACCGCTTTCCAGCGCTCGGCAGCGGCCAGTTGCAAGGCCATGCCGCCGGACAACGTAACTTTCAGCGCCGAGAAATCCAGCTTGCGGAAACCTTCGTTGTTGCACAGCGCGACGAACAGCGTGTTGAGGCCGACGAAACCGCTGAACTTCCACTTCGACAGTTCCTTGACCATCGCCGGCAGGTCGCGCGGGTTGCTGATGAGGATGTTGTGGTTGCCGATCAGCATCATCGCCATGCAATGAAAGGTGAACGCATAGATGTGGTACAGCGGTAGCGGCGTGATCAGGATCTCGCAACCTTCGTTGAGGTTGGAACCCATCAGCGCCTTGCACTGCAGCATGTTGGCGACGAGGTTGCGATGGGTCAGCATCGCGCCTTTGGCCACGCCGGTGGTGCCGCCGGTGTATTGCAGCACCGCAACGTCGCCGCTGTCGGGATTGGCTTCGGCCACCGGTTGGCCTTGGCCCTTGCTCAGCACGTCATTGAACTTGACGGCTTTGGGCAAGTGATAGGCCGGGACCATTTTCTTCACGTACTTGATGACACTGTTGATCAGCAGGCGCTTGATCGGTGGCAGCAGGTCGGCGACTTCGGTGACGATGACGTGTTTGACGCCGGTTTTCGGCACCACGGTTTCAGCCAGATGCGCCATGTTCGCCAGGCAAACAAGGGCTTTGGCGCCGGAGTCGTTGAATTGGTGTTCCATTTCCCGCGCGGTGTACAGCGGGTTGGTGTTGACCACGATCAGCCCGGCGCGAATCGCACCGAAGACGGCCACCGGGTACTGCAGAACGTTGGGCAGTTGCACGGCGATTCGATCGCCGGGCTGCAAATCGGTATGCTGTTGCAGATACGCGGCAAACGCACCGGACAATTCGTACAATTCACCGTAAGTGATTGTCTTGCCCAGGTTGCTGAAAGCCGGTTTGTTGGCGAAGCGTTGGCAGGATTGCTTCAACACTGCCTGAATGTTCGGATACTCGTCCGGATTGATGTCGGCAGCAATTCCAGCCGGGTATTTATCCTTCCAAAAGTCTTCGATCATGGAAGCCCACTCCTCAGCAACGCGAATTCTYCACCGCATTTGATGCGATTATTATTGGTGTGTGTTTGGTATTGGTGAATCTGGCTTTTATACAGGCCGAGAAGTCACAAAGCGCGCCGAGAGTAGCAGCTTTGCCAAGGGTCGACTAGAGCCAAAAGCGGCCCCTACAGTCATATTCATGACTCAAGACTGCCTAGCAGTCATTTTAGAGCAAAAATCCTAGAACACCTTTGAAGCCCCGGTTTTCGGGGACATCGGCCAAAAAATTCGCGAGCAAGCTCGCTCCCACAAGGATCACATCTTTCCCTGTGGGAGCGAGCCTGCTCCGGGCGGCGTTCCGACGAATGCGCGAAGCGCAGCGGTTAAGGGCTACGCGATATCGCGCAACTCACGCCGCAGAATTTTCCCGACAGGCGTCATCGGCAATGACTCACGCAACACAATGTGTTTCGGCACTTTGTACGCGGTGAAATTCTCTTTGCAGTAGGCCTTGAGCTCTTCGAGGCTGACCCCGGTTTCCCGCGCCACCACAAACAGCTTCACCGCCTCGCCCGAACGCTCGTCCGGTACGCCGATCACCGCGCAGTTGGCCACTTTCGGATGGGCCATGACCACATCTTCGATTTCATTCGGATAAACGTTGAAACCGGAGACGATGATCATGTCCTTCTTGCGATCGACGATGCGCACGAAACCGTCCGGATCGATCACCGCGATGTCACCGGACTTGAACCAGCCCTCGGCATCCAGCACTTCAGCAGTGGCTTCAGGCTTGTGCCAATAACCTTTCATGATCTGCGGGCCCTTGATGCACAACTCGCCGCGCTCGCCCATCGGCTGTTCGACACCGTCATCGTTGATGACTTTGAGCAACGTGCCCGGCACCGGCAAGCCGACCGTGCCCAGCCGCGACTGGTCGCCGTACGGGTTGGTGCAGGCCACTGGTGAGGTTTCGGTCAGGCCGTAACCCTCGGTGATGCGGCAACCGGTCATCTGTTCCCAGCGCTCGGCGGTGGCTTTGACCAGCGCGGTGCCGCCGGAGTTGGTGAGCTTCAGGCTGGAGAAATCGAGGGTCTTGAAATCCGGGTGATCCATCAGCGCCACGAACAAGGTGTTCAGGCCCAACAGCGCGGAGAAGCGCCAGTTCTTCAGCTCCTTGATGAAGCCGGCAATATCGCGCGGGTTGCTGATCAGCACGTTGTGGTTGCCGGAAACCATCATGCACATGCAGTTCGCGGTGAAGGCATAGATGTGATACAGCGGCAGCGGCGCGATCATCACTTCCTGGCCTTCGCGCAGCAGCGGCTGACCGTCCGGGCCGAGCTGCGCCAGGCAGGCGCGCACTTGCTGCATGTTCGCCACCAGATTGCCATGGGTGAGCATCGCACCTTTCGCCAGCCCGGTGGTGCCACCGGTGTATTGCAGCACGGCGATGTCGTCGAGGCTGACCTTCAGCGGCTTGATCCCCAGGCCGCGCCCCATGCGCAGTGCGCTTTTGAAGGAGATCGCCTGCGGCAACGAATACGCCGGGACCATTTTCTTCACTTTGCTGACCACGGTGTTGACCAGCCAGCCCTTGGCGCTGGGCATCAGGTCGCCCATCTTCGCTTCGATCAGGTACTGAATGTCGGTATCGGCCAGCACTTCCTGGACCTTCTGGCCGAACATGTTCAGGTACACCAGCGCCCGCGCGCCGGAATCCTTGAACTGGTGGCGCATCTCCCGTGCGGTATACAGCGGATTGGTGTTGACCACGATCAGCCCGGCACGCAGTGCACCGAACACGGCAATCGGGTAATGCAGGATGTTGGGCATCTGCACGGCGATGCGATCCCCCGGAGCCAGATCGGTATGCGCCTGCAGGTAACCGGCGAAGGCGGCGCTCTGCCGCTCAAGTTCAGCGTAAGTCAGGGTGATCCCCATATTGCTGAACGCCGGGCGATCAGCGAACTTCTTGCAGGAACGCTCGAACACCTCGATCACCGACTTGAACTCGCCCATGTCGATGTCCAGCGGTACGCCGGCCGGGCGTTTGTCGTTCCAGAAATCAGGTTGCATTGTTCTTGTCCTCTTTACCTGAGCCGATCCGGGCCGCTTTCTGTCATTTCTGAAAAAGCGGAGCTTCACGGACACTAGCAGTTATGGCCATTGAGGCAAATATGGCCAAAGCCGTCATTGATCGTGTGAATCTTCCTGCCGTGGCGTGAGCTGATCAGACGCGCTATACAATGATCCGACTCTGAGCAAAGGAATCGCCATGATCCACGACACCCTATGGCTGGACGCGAGTGACCGCAGCCGCCTGTTCGTCAATCAATGGCTGCCGGCGGCGCCGTTGAAAGCGGTAATCCTGCTGGCCCATGGCATGGCCGAACACAGCGGCCGCTACGCGCGACTGGCCGACACGTTTTGCGACAAAGGATATGGCGTGTACGCGCCGGATTTGCGCGGACATGGCAAAACCGCCAATCACGGTACCCTCGGCCACTTCGCCGATAACGACGGCTGGTGCAAAGTGCTCGGCGATCTGGCCAGCCTCAATCAGCACATCGGCCAGCAGCACCCCGGCGTGCCGATCATCCTGCTGGGACACAGCATGGGCAGCTATATCGCCCAAGGTTATTTGCTGCATCACAGCGCCAGCCTGCATGGAGCGATTCTCAGTGGTTCCAACTTTCAGCCCGTTGCGCTGTACCGCGCTGCGCGGCAGATCGCTCGCCTGGAAAAACTGCGTCAGGGTGGCAAGGGTCGCAGTGCSCTGATCGAGTGGCTGTCGTTCGGCTCGTTCAATAACAAGTTCAAACCGGCGCGCACACCGTTCGACTGGCTGAGCCGCGACCCGGCCGAGGTCGACCTGTACGCCAACGACCCACTGTGTGGCTTTCGCTGCAC
>NZ_JBFUIR010000090.1:0-13695 GCF_056401755.1 Pseudomonas sp. P4_D7
CTCACTCCTACAAGGGACCGTGTTGTCCTGTCGGGTCGGGCTTGCCCGATGCAGCGATTTGTTTGAAACTGCGCACCTCGTCCTCGCGGCGACCCTGGATCAGCAGACAGGGCATCACTGAGCTGGCAACCCTGAACCCCATTTTCAGAGGAGCCGGCAACATGCCCGCGACCCGTACCTGGTTAAAAAATCCCCTCGCCATTTTCACCTCCAACTCGCTCGATGCCCGTGGCGGTCTTGTTGTGCAAGACGGTGTCATTGTCGAAGTCCTCGCCGCTGGCCAACAGCCGTCGGCGCCGTGCAATGCAGTGTTCGACGCCCGTGAACATGTGATCCTGCCGGGCCTGATCAACACCCACCATCACTTCTATCAAACCCTGACTCGCGCCTGGGCGCCGGTGGTCAATCAGCCGTTGTTCCCGTGGCTGAAAACCCTGTACCCGGTCTGGGCGCGCCTGACGCCGGAAAAACTCGCGCTCGCCACCAAAGTCGCTTTGGCCGAACTGCTGCTGTCGGGCTGCACCACTGCGGCCGATCACCACTACCTGTTCCCGGATGGCTTGGAGAATGCCATCGACGTGCAAGTCGAAAGCGTTCGCGAACTGGGCATGCGCGCCATGCTCACTCGCGGTTCGATGAGCCTCGGCGAGAAGGACGGCGGCCTGCCGCCGCAGCAGACAGTGCAGGAAGGTCAGGTGATTCTCGACGACAGTCAGCGCCTGATTCACGAGTACCACGAACGTGGCGACGGCGCGCAGATCCAAATCGCTCTGGCACCGTGCTCGCCGTTCTCGGTGACCCCGGAAATCATGTCGGCCAGTGCTGAACTGGCGAACAAGCTCGACGTGCGTCTGCACACGCACTTGGCTGAAACCCTCGATGAAGAAGATTTCTGCCTGCAGCGTTTCGGCCTGCGCACCGTCGACTATCTCGACAGCGTCGGCTGGCTCGGTCCGCGCACCTGGCTGGCCCACGGCATTCACTTCAACCCGGACGAAATCGCCCGCCTCGGTCAGGCCGGTACCGGTATCTGCCATTGCCCGAGTTCGAACATGCGTCTGGCCTCCGGCATTTGCCCGAGTATCGATCTGACTGATGCCGGCGCGCTGTTTGGTCTGGGCGTCGATGGTTCGGCGTCCAACGATGCGTCGAACATGATTCTCGAAGCGCGTCAGGCGCTGTACATCCAGCGTCTGCGTTACGGCGCCGAGAAGATCACCCCGGAACGCGTGCTGGGCTGGGCGACCAAAGGTTCGGCGAGCTTGTTGGGCCGTACTGACATTGGTGAGATTGCCATGGGCAAGCAGGCGGATCTGGCGTTGTTCAAGCTCGATGAGCTGCGCTTCTCGGGTAGTCATGATCCGATTTCGGCGTTGCTGTTGTGCGGTGCTGATCGTGCGGATCGGGTGATGATTGGTGGCAAGTGGCGCGTGGTCGATGGCCAGGTTGAGGGTCTTGATCTGAAAGGCCTGATCGCCGATCACAGTCAGGCGGCGCGCCAGTTGATTGCCGGTACCTGATCCGATCACCAATCCCTGTGGGAGCGAGCTTGCTCGCGAAGGCGTCGTGTCAGTCAATATTTGAGTTGACTGATACTCCGCTTTCGCGAGCAAGCTCGCTCCCATAGTTGTTTTGTGTCGGGGCTAGAGACCGAGCAGGGACAACATGATGAACGTCGCGAACAGCACGAAGTGCGTCATGCCTTCGATGGCATTGGTCTCACCGTCATTGAGGTTGATCGCGCTGACGATCAGCGTGATGAAGATCATCACCGTCTGCACCGGCGTCATCGCCATCTGAAACGGCTGGCCGGTATACAGCGCCATCGCTTCCATCACCGGCACCGTCAAAATCACCGTCGACAGTGACGCGCCCATCGCAATGTTCACCACCGACTGCATGCGGTTGGCCAACGCTGCGCGCAACGCGGTCAAAATCTCCGGCGCTGCTGAAATCGCCGCCACCAGAATCGCCGTGATCACCGGCGGCGCGCCCGTGCCTTCCAGGCCCAGATCGAGGGTCTTCGACATCACTTCGGCCAGTGCGCCGATCACCACAATGCCAAACACCAGAATGCCGATCGACAGGCCGATGCTCGGCGCATTCGTCTGCGCGTCCTGCGGTTCTTTCTTGCGGCGTTTGTCCGGGTAGCTGTAGCTGAAAAAGTAACTGTGCGGGCCGACCTGCATGCGCAGAAACAGCGCGTAAAGCACCACCATCGCGCCGATGGTGAACGCCGAATAAATCTTCCAGTTGGCCTCGGGAATAAACTCCGGCACCACCATCGACACCCCCATGGCGGTAAGGATCATCACGCTGTAGCTGCGCGCGGAATCGTCGTTGTAGGACTGCTCGCCATGTTTGATCCCGCCCATCAGTGCGGCGAGGCCGAGGATGCCGTTGATGTCGAGCATCACGGCAGAATAGATCGTGTCGCGCACCAACGTGGGCGACGCTTCGTTGCTCATCATGATCGCGAGAATCACCACTTCCACCAGCACGGCCGCAAGCGTGAGGATCATCGTGCCGTAAGGATCGCCAACCTTTTCCGCGAGCAATTCGGCGTGATGGGCGACGCGCATCGAGGCGGCGACGATGAAGGCGATCAGCACCAGACCGCCGAGCAGCGCGACGATCTGGCCGCTGTGCAGCAGCCAGTGTTCCAGCGGATAGGCAACGCACGCAGCGATGACTGCCAGCAGCAGAAAGCTTTCTTGCTTGAGAATTGTGAGCATGGCGGGCCTTTTGCCGAAAGAGAGCGAATGAGCTACTGACTGCGGGGCGGCGCTAACGTTTCGTTACACCTTAGCGCACCAAGCGATGGCAGCTGGTTTCAGGCATGCACTTTTATCGGCCCTGCCGGCCCCTTCGCGAGCAAGCTCGCTCCCACATTGAAATGCGTTCACCTGTGGGAGCGAGCTTGCTCGCGAAGGTCACACTGCGGTTTCGAAGGAGTTTGTTGTCCTGTTGGTCAGCAATTTGCATTGGCCCTGACCACACACAACAAAATGGAGTTCGAGTTCATGCAAATACGTCCGCTGCACAAACTGCTGTGCGCCGCCCTCGGTCTGGGAATCAGTCTGAGCGCCAGCGCTGCCGATCCGCTCAAGGTCGGTTTCGTCTATATCGGCCCGATCGGTGACCACGGCTGGACGTATCAGCATGAGCAGGGGCGCAAGGCCCTCGCGGAAAAATTCGGCAATCAGATCACCACCAACTATGTGGAGAACGTCGCCGAGGGCGCCGACGCCGAGCGGGTGATCCGCAACATGGCCAAGGATAAATACGACCTGATCTTCACCACTTCCTTCGGCTACATGAACCCCACCGTCAAAGTCGCCAAGCAGTTTCCCAAGGTGACCTTCGAACACGCCACCGGCTACAAACAGGACAAAAACCTCGGCACCTATCTGGCGCGTACGTACGAGGGTCGCTACGTCGGTGGTTTCCTCGCGGCGAAGATGACCAAGACCAAGAAGATCGGTTACGTCGCTTCGTTCCCGATCCCGGAAGTGATCCGCGACATCAACGCCATCCAGCTGGCGCTGAACAAGTACAACCCCGGCACCGAGATCAAAGTGGTGTGGGTCAACTCCTGGTTCGACCCGGGCAAGGAAGCCGATGCGGCCAACGCGCTGATCGATCAAGGCGTCGACGTGGTGTTCCAGCACACCGACAGCCCGGCGCCGATTCAGGCCGCCGAACGTCGTGGTGTGTATGCGGTGGGGTATGCCTCGGACATGGCCCACTTCGGGCCGAAAGCGGTGCTGACTTCGATCGTCAACGACTGGGCGCCGCATTACATTCAGGCGACGCAGAGCGTGATCGATCACAGCTGGAAACCTCAGGATTACTGGGGTGGGTTGAAGGAAGGCACGGTTGAACTGCCGATCAGCGACCTGGTACCGGCACCGGTGAAAGCCGAGGCCGAGCAGATCATTGCCGACATCAAGAGCGGCGCGTTGCAGCCGTTTACCGGGCCGATCAAGGATCAGGCCGGCGTCGAGAAAATCCCCGCAGGCGTAAGCGCGACGAATGCGCAACTGGCGTCGATGAATTATTACGTTGAAGGCATGAAGGCTGAGATGCCGAAGTAATCCCCCTGACCCCGATCGTTCCCACGCTCTGCGTGGGAATGCCGCCCGGGACGCTCCGCGTCCCTGCCAAAAGCGGACGCAGAGCGTCCATTGAGGCATTCCCACGCGGAGCGTGGGAACGATCACAATAGAGAATGCGAAATGGATCAGCTTCCGATCATCGATATCAGCCCCCTCTACTCCGCCGATGAAAACGCCTGGCCCGCCGTGGCCGGGCAAATCGACATGGCCTGCCGCGAGTGGGGCTTTTTCTATATCAAGGGTCACCCGATTTCGCCGCAGCGCATCGATGCCATCCTCGATCAGACTCAGCGTTTTTTTGCCCTGCCCGCAGCAGAAAAACTCAAGATCGACATCACCCAGACCCGCCACCATCGTGGCTACGGCGCCATCGCCACCGAGCAACTCGACCCGAGCAAACCCAGCGACCTCAAAGAAACCTTCGACATGGGCCTGCACCTGCCGGCCAACCATCCCGATGTGCTCGCCGAAAAACCGTTGCGCGGTCCTAACCGGCATCCATCGCAAACGGGTTGGGAAACCTTGATGGAGCAGCATTACCTCGACATGCAGGCACTCGCGCAAACCCTGCTGCGCGCGATGACCATCGCCCTGAACATCGAACGCGATTTCTTCGACAGCCGTTTCAACGACCCCGTCAGCGTGCTGCGCATGATCCATTACCCACCGCGCCACACTGCCAGCTCCGCCGAGCAGCAAGGTGCCGGCGCGCACACTGATTACGGCTGCATCACCCTGCTCTATCAGGACAGTGCCGGTGGCTTGCAGGTCAGGAACGTGCGAGGCGAATGGATCGACGCGCCGCCCATCGACGGCACCTTCGTGGTCAACCTCGGCGACATGATGGCGCGCTGGAGCAACGACCGTTATCGCTCGACCCCGCACCGGGTGATCAGCCCGCTCGGCGTGGATCGCTACTCAATGCCGTTCTTCGCCGAGCCGCATCCGGACACCCGCATCGAATGCCTGCCGGGTTGTCAGGACGCAGAGCATCCGGCGAAATATCCGACGACCACCTGCGCCGAATTCTTGCTCTCGCGCTTCGCCGATACCTACGCCTATCGCCGCGAGCAAGAAGCCGTGTGATGGATCGCTTGGTCAGGTTTTGCCAATTGTTTCGGCGAGCATCTGTAGAATGCCGTCATTGCACCTGATGAGAAAAGAATATGTACGACTGGCTCAACGCCTTGCCCAAGGCTGAACTGCACCTGCATCTGGAAGGCTCGCTGGAGCCTGAGCTGCTGTTCGCCCTGGCCGAGCGCAACAAGATCGCCCTGCCGTGGAGCGACGTGGAAACCCTGCGCAAGGCCTACGCCTTCAACAACCTGCAGGAATTCCTCGACCTGTATTACCAGGGCGCCGACGTATTGCGCACCTCGCAGGATTTCTACGACCTGACCTGGGCCTACCTGTTGCGTTGCAAAGCGCAGAACGTGATTCACACCGAACCGTTCTTCGACCCGCAGACCCACACCGACCGGGGTATCCCGTTCGAAGTGGTGCTCAACGGCATCGCCGCGGCACTCAAGGATGGCGAGCAGCAACTGGGCATCACCAGCGGTTTGATCCTCAGCTTCCTGCGCCACCTCAGCGAAGAAGAAGCCGAGAAAACTCTCGACCAGGCACTGCCATTCCGTGACGCGTTTGTCGCGGTCGGCCTCGACAGCTCCGAGATGGGCCACCCGCCGAGCAAGTTCCAGCGCGTTTTCGACCGTGCCCGCCACGAAGGCTTCCTGACCGTTGCCCACGCTGGCGAAGAAGGCCCGCCGGAGTACATCTGGGAAGCCATCGACCTGCTGAAGATCCAGCGTATCGACCATGGCGTGCGCGCCATCGAAGACGAGCGCCTGATGCAGCGGATCATCGACGAGCAGATTCCGCTGACCGTGTGCCCGCTGTCGAACACCAAACTCTGCGTGTTCGATCACATGTCGCAGCACAACATCCTCGACATGCTCGAGCGTGGCGTGAAGGTCACGGTGAACTCCGATGACCCGGCGTACTTCGGTGGTTACGTGACTGAAAACTTCTACGCGCTGCATGAACACTTGGGCATGACCCAGGATCAGGCCAAGCGTTTGGCGCAGAACAGCCTGGATGCGCGACTGGTAAAACCCTAAGCAACACCGAATAACCTTTGTAGGAGTGAGCCTGCTCGCGATAGCGGAGTGTCAGACACCGATGTGTTACCTGACAGACCGCTATCGCGAGCAGGCTCACTCCTAGTCAGCTCTTCCAGGGTCTTACCCCGCGTCTCCATCCCGAACAACCACACCACCCCCGCCGCAATCGCAAAGCACGCCGCGCCCAGCGCAAACACCCCGCCCTGCCCGGTAATCGGGAACACCAGTCCGGTCACCAACGGCCCAAGCAGCGAACCCACGCGGCCAATCGCCGAGGCGAAGCCCGAGCCGGTCGCCCGCGCCGACGTCGGATAAAGCTCCGGCGTATAGGTGTAGAGCACCGCCCACATGCCGAACAGGAAAAACTGCATCAGCAACCCGGTGCCGATCAGCAGCGCCACGTTACCGCCAAACACCGCGCTCTGCCCATACAGGAACGCCATTACACCTCCGCCGAGCAACGTCACGATGCATACCGGTTTGCGCCCCCAGCGCTCAACCAGCCATGCGGCCATGAGAAACCCGGGAATCCCGCCCAGGGAAATCAGCACCGTGTAATACACCGACTGCGTCACCGCGAAACCCGACTGTTGCAACAGCGCACTGAGCCACGACGTCAGCCCGTAAAAGCCGAGCAGCGCAAAGAACCACAGACTCCAGAGCATCGTCGTGCGCTGGCGATACTGCGGCGACCAGATCTGTTTCAGCGCCGCAAAGAAGTTGCCCGGCGGCGTCACGGTACGCGGCAATCGAATCGGTTCCGGCAACGCGGCACCGCCGAGCGACGAACGCACCCGCGCCTCGATGCCGTTCAACACCTTATCCGCAGCGTCATCGCGCCCGGCCTGCTCCAGCCAGCGCGGTGACTCGGGAATGAAAAACCTGATCGCCAGTACGAACACCGCCGGCACCGCCAAGACCAGAAAGATGTCGCGCCAGCCAATCAGCGGCAGCAGAAAGTAGGACAGCACGCCGGCAGCAACGAAGCCGAGAGGCCAGAAGCCGTCCATCAACGCGATGTAACGTCCGCGGCGCTGCGCTGGAATCAGCTCGGACAGCATCGACTGGGCGATCGGAAACTCCATGCCCATACCGATCCCCAACAGGATGCGGAACAGCGTCAGCGTCTCGACCGTTTGCGCTGTCGAGCACAGATAACTGGCCACGCCCCACAGCACGATGCTCCACTGAAACACCGGTTTGCGCCCGAAGCGATCGGCGAGCATGCCGGACAGCGACGCCCCCAGCACCATGCCGAAAAAACTCGAGCTGGCGAGCAATCCCGCTTGCGCACTGCTCAGGCCGAACTCGGCTTTGATCGAGCCGAGCAGGAAGGTCATCATCGCCAGATCCATGGAATCGAAGAAAAACGCCAAGGCGATGATGATGAAAATGATCCGGTGATAACCGCTGATCGGCAGTCGTTCCAGACGTTCTGCAGCGCTGTAGCCGTGAGTCTCCATGCCACCTCCCCCATCCGAAAAATATCCCCGGATCGAGTGTGCTTGATCGCGAAACGGCGTTCGTGCTGGATACGACCTGTTCGCAGTCGCGGGCGACGCCAGAAGCGCTTACGCAGTTCCGGACGTCGATTGCGAGTGCTCTACAACGCCATTTCCAGCTCGGTTTCCTTGGCAAAGCGATGCAGCTCCCGTTGGCCGGTGGCGGTCAATTGCAAAGCTCTCGAGTCGTTGGGCAGGGTCAGCCAGCCGGACTGCATGAACAACTGCAATAACGCGGCGCCGAGTGATCCCCCCATGTGCGGACGACGTTCGCTCCAGTCTGGACAAGCACACGCCACCTGCACGTTGCGATGGGCCAGCGCCTGAATGAACACGCCACGTCCAGCCAACAGTTTCGAACCCTTGTGGGTCACCACGACGCGTTGTTCAAGCTGTTCGATCCAGCCGGCATCAAGCAAGCGCTGATACAGGTCCGCCGCCAGCGTACCGCCGAGGTGGTCATCGCAAAAACGCGCGCGCAACAATGAGGACGGCGCGGTTTGCGGTTTGGCCATGGGGGTAGTGCGTTTGAAGACCTCGGGAATTTCCCGTGGAGCACTGGCGATGGTGGCGCTGGCCAATGCTTCTATCGCAGCACCGACCTCCGGTGCCGAGAGACGGAAAAAGCGTTTGCGACCACGGACTTCGACCTTCAACAGACCACCCGTGGATAGCCGCGCCAGATGCGCACTGGCCGACGATGGCGACAGCCCTGCCAGTAGCGCAAGCTCCTCGGTTTGCCGGGCCGAGCCATCCATCAACGCCCACATCATCGCGCTGCGCTTGGGGTCGGCCAGCAACGTGGCGATCTGGCTGATGCAAGGTGCATGTTCCATGTGTTCACTCCCTGTTGAATCGTATCGTCTACTGCTCGGAGACATCTTGGCCGGTAATGAGTCATCGGCCAAGACGCGAAAATCGCCATGAACCGGGGCGAGGCAAGCCGCTGACGCAGCCTGCTCCGGCACAGAACCCGCAGCAGTTGCGCGACCGTCACTCGAAGACTGGCGACGCGGTGCGAGGGTCTCCGGGCCGGGGTGTCGGTGCTGGCATGAGGCGGGCGCTAGTATAAGCGGGTTAGCCCGCGCGTCCTGCGCCGGGGCCTGCGCAGGTGGTGATTGTTCCTGACAGAAATTTCTCTATTTACCTGCGACTAATGATCAACTTCCGAAAAAGCGGGAAATTGACTACTCACTTCAGCGCATCGGCTGGCGAGCATTTCCCTCAGAAGGTTCACCGGCTTACTCAATTGGGCGCGATGGGCGCACAACAAATTCAGCGGTGCGCGCTCACAAAGCAGCTCTGGCAGCAGCACTTTGAGCCGCCCGGCGAGCACATCGGCGCCCACGTCCAGCCACGACTTGTAGGCAATTCCGGCGCCGGCCACCGCCCACAGACGCACAACGTCGGCGTCATCGCTGAAACGGTCACCACTGACGGTCAGACCAACTTCACGTTTACCGTCATGAAAACTCCAATGGTCATGCACCCGGCTGCCGAGCATGTACAACAGGCAGTTGTGCTGGGCCAGTTGTTCGAGCTGGCGCGGTTCGCCGTGTCGGGCCAGATACGCCGGGGAGGCGCACAGCACACGGCGGTTGTGCGGGGCGATAGGCAAAGCAACCAGACTTGAGTCCTCCGGCTCGCCGTAACGCAAAGCGATGTCCACGGGTTGGCGGAACAGGTCGGCGATGCGATCGCCGAGCAGCAAGCGCACGGTCAGCTTCGGGTGCTCGCGCTGGAACTCGTCGAGCCACGGCAGCAACAGGTTGCGGCCGAAGTCCGAAGGCGCCGACAACTGCAAGACCCCACTGACCTGATCTTGTCCGCTGGCCAGCAAGCGCCGGCCTTCATCAAGGTTGCTCAGCGCCGCCCGCGCGTATTCGAGAAAGCCGTCGCCCTCGGCTGTCAGGCGCAGACTGCGGGTCGAGCGCGCGAGCAAGCGCGCACCGAGCTGCTGTTCGATCCGTTTCAACGCCGCACTCGCCACGGCAGCGGACATGTCCATCACCCGCGCGGCTGCCGACAGACTGCCCAGATCCGCCGCCCGGACAAACAACTGCAAGTCGTCAAAACGCAGCATGCTCAGCCTCGATTATCAAAAAAATATTGAAAGAGACTGCTCTTTTAGCCGGTTTTATCTCGCAGAGAAATAGCCAATCATCTCTCCATCGCATTCATCCCGCTTCTCTGGAGCCGAGCATGTCCCAGCCCTTCACCGCTATCGCCACCCTGATCGCCAAACCCGGCCAACAGGATCTTCTCGAACAAGGCCTGCGCGCCCTGGTTGAACCGAGCCGCGCCGAAGACGGTTGCAGCCAGTACGACTTGCACCGCGACCTCGCTGATCCGCAGGTGTTTTATGTGATCGAACACTGGGCCAGCGAAGCGATTCTTGAGGCGCACAACGCCAGCGCGCATTTCCAGCATTTCCAGGCCAGCGCCGGCCACGCCATCGAACACTTCCAACTCAAGCGCCTCGGCGCGATTGTCTGATCCCTTCTTCTATTACCCGTACGGAGCCACTCATGAAAGCCATCGCCTATTACGCTTCCCTGCCGATCAACGACGCCAAGTCCCTGCAAGACATCGAACTGCCAGAACCGCTCGCCGGCCCGCGCGACGTGCTGGTGGAAGTCAAAGCCATTTCGGTCAACCCGGTCGACACCAAAGTGCGGCAGAACGCGGCACCGGAAAACGGCGCGGCGAAAGTGCTGGGTTGGGACGTTGCCGGTGTGGTCAAGGCTGTCGGCAGCGAAGTGACGTTGTTCAAGGCCGGCGACAAGGTTTTCTACGCCGGCTCCATCGCCCGTGCCGGCGGCAACAGTGAACTGCACGTGGTGGATGAGCGCATCGTCGGCCATATGCCGAAATCCCTCGGTTTTGCCGAAGCCGCCGCACTGCCGCTGACCGCGATCACCGCATGGGAGTTGTTGTTCGAGCGCCTGCAAATCCGCGAAGGCAATACCGATGAAGGCCAGAGCCTGCTGATCGTCGGTGCCGCCGGCGGGGTTGGCTCGATCCTGACGCAATTGGCCAGGCAACTGACCGGCCTGAAGGTGATCGGCACCGCGTCCCGCGAGCAAACCCGCGATTGGGTCAAAGAACTGGGCGCCGACCTGGTCATCGATCACAGCCAGCCGCTGAGCGAAGAACTCAAGCGCGCCGGGATCGACAGCGTGACCCACGTCGCCAGCCTGACCCAGACCGACCAGCACCTGGATCAACTGGTCGAAGCGCTGGCGCCGCAAGGCAAACTGGCGTTGATCGACGATCCGAAGTCGCTGGACGTGAGCAAGCTCAAGCGCAAGAGCCTGTCGCTGCACTGGGAGTTCATGTACACCCGCTCGCTGTTCGAGACGCCAGACATGATCGAGCAGCACAAACTGCTCAACCGCGTGGCGGATCTGATTGATGCCGGGACGTTGAAGACCACGGTGGGCGAGCATTTCGGCACGATCAATGCGGCGAACCTGCGTCGCGCCCATGAGCTGCTGGAAAGTGGCAAAGCCAAGGGCAAAATTGTTTTAGAAGGTTTCTAAAAAATCACACAGAGCAGCCTTCGCCGAACCTAGAGCGGTCGGCGGGGCTGCGCTGTTTTTTGCCGTCAGTCCGATGCTTGACCCTTGTCACAATTGCGATCGTATTCAGGTCTACAATCGAAGCCTCTGCGATACATCTTTTACGCAAGGGAGGTCAGCAATGAAGATCCTGATAAAAGAAGTGGCAAAGTCTCAGTGGCAGGTTCGTCTGGACCAACACGCCGTGACATTCCGCAGTGAAGCCGAAGCACTGGCCTTCACCCGCACCCTCGAAGCGCGACTGTGCGCACCCCATCAGATTCCCGATCGCAGCCAGCAGCGCGCTGCCGGCTGAGGTATTTATGCCTCGGCCTGAGCTTGCGCCAGTGCCCGGGCATTCTGCAGACGGCGGGTGAGCAGCGCCACGCACACCACCAGCAAACCGCACAGGCTGATGACCATGGCCATCGGCACGGCGGTGCCGTCGTGCAACACCCCCACCAGTGCCGAAGCGCCGGCGGCGACACTGAATTGCATGCAACCGAGCAACGCCGAAGCACTGCCGGCCCGTGCGCCCTGCCCGTTCATCGCGCAAGCGGCGGCGTTCGGGCTGATGCAACCCAGGCTCGACACGCAGATGAACAGTGGAATCAGCAGCGGCCACAAGGACTCTGTGTGCATTGCGCTGACCGCGAGCAGCGTCAGCCCGGCGGCGAAGTAAACCCATACCGCCCGCGACAGCAGGAATGCCGGGCCGCGCTTGGCCAACATCCGCGCGTTGACCTGCGCCACCAAAATGAACCCCGCCGCGTTAGTGCCGAACAGCCAGCCGAAATGCTCGGCCGGCACGCCGTAAAGTTTGATGAAAATGAACGGTGAACCCGCGATGTAAGCGAACATCCCGGCGATGGCGATGCCGCCGGTCAGGGCGTGGCCGAGGTAAACCCGGTCCTTGAGCAAGCGCCCGTACTGACGCAGCGCGCCGGACAACGGCTGACGCGGCATGTGCGCCGGCATACTTTCCGGCAGCCCCAGCGCCACGGCCAACCCGGCCAATGCGCTGAAGCCGGTCAGCACCAGGAAGATCGACTGCCAGCCTGTGGTGTTGACCAGCAGACCGCCGAGCATCGGCGCCAGAATCGGCGCCAGGCCCATCACCAGCATCAATTGCGAAAAGACTTTCGCCGAACCGACTGCATCGCACTTGTCGCTGACTACCGCCCGGGAAATCACCATCCCGGCACAGCCGCCCAGCGCCTGGACGAAACGCGCACCGATCAGCCATTCCAGGTTTGGCGCATAAGCGCAGGCCAGGGATGCCAAGGTGAACAGCGTAAGGCCCACCAGTAACGGGATGCGTCGACCGAAGCGATCCGCCACCGGACCATAGGCAAGTTGGCCGATGGACAACCCGGCGAAATACGCCGCCAGCGTCATCTGCACGTGTTTCTCGTCGGTGCCGAACGCCAGCGCCATCGAGGGAAAGGCAGGTAAATAGAAGTCGATCGCCAAGGGCCCGAAGGCGGTCAAGGCACCGAGAATCAGAATGGTACGGAAGTTCATCAGGCATCCAGGTTGGCAAGTCGGCAGCCCGACAGTCTAGCCGCGCCTGAACGCCTTGAACATTCCGATAGCTCGCTAACGATCAAATTCAGACGAGCTTCACCTCATACCCTTCCTCGCGGATCGCTTCGATGACCTGATCAGCACTCATGGCGCTTTCGACGCCGACCTCTTTAGCCGCCAGATCAACCCGCACACTGGCCGCTGGATCTCTGGCCTGCACGGCGTTGGTGATGGCTTTGACGCAGTGACCGCAGGACATGCCTTGAACGTTGAACACTTGCATGGAATGACTCCTTTGAGTGAGGTTGCCGGCAGTCTCGAGCTTGCCACGATGGCAAGGTCAAGTTCTTCAATAAACTGCCGGGCTGGCAATCGGCGTCGCGCTCGGCCAAGCTGCGTACATCAATGACTCGATTCAGGAGATTCAGCCATGCGCTGGTCAGCTTTCAGCCTGTTTGGCTTTCTCAGCCTCTTTGCCGCCGTCCCTCAAGTGCAAGCTGCTGGCGAGGATTATGCGGTGCTGATTATTTCCCGCGAGCGCCTGGAAGTGTCGACTTCTTGCGAGATCGGCGTGTACATCCAGGATCAGCTTTCGGCGCGGCTGCTGCAGGAGCAAAGCATTTCCTTCAACCTGCCGCCGGGCACTGTTTCGCTGCGCTTGAAGTTGCTGCCGGGACAGGTCGCCGGTTGTAACCCGGGGATGCTCGCGCCGGGGTCGCAGGAGATCAAATTGCATGCCGGTGATGTGCTGAAGTATCGGTTGGCGATGAATTCGGAAGGCGTCTACTTGAAGCGCGCCGATCTCGAATACTAAGTAAATCCCAATTGTGGGAGCGAGCCTGCTCGCGAATACGGTGTGTCAGTC
>NZ_JBFUIR010000091.1:0-6753 GCF_056401755.1 Pseudomonas sp. P4_D7
GCACCGCATCGTCACCCGCGCGGTGCACGACGCGGGCGGCAAGATTTGCATGCAGATCCTCCACGCCGGGCGTTATGCCTACAGCCCGAAACAAGTCGCGCCGAGCGCGATTCAGGCCCCGATCAACCCGTTCAAGCCCAAAGAACTGGACGAGGAAGGCATCGAGAAACAGATCAGCGATTTCGTCACCTGTTCGGTACTGGCGCAAACCGCCGAGTATGACGGTGTCGAGATCATGGGCTCGGAAGGTTATTTCATTAACCAGTTCCTCGCCGCACACACCAACCACCGCACCGACCGCTGGGGCGGCAGCTACGAAAACCGCATGCGCCTGCCGGTGGAAATCGTTCGTCGTGTGCGCGAGGCGGTAGGGCCGAACTTCATCATTATTTTCCGTCTGTCGATGCTCGACCTGGTCGAGGGCGGCAGCACCTGGGACGAGATCGTTACCCTGGCCAAAGCCATCGAGCAGGCCGGCGCAACCATCATCAACACCGGCATCGGCTGGCACGAAGCGCGGATCCCGACCATCGCCACCAAAGTGCCGCGTGCGGCATTCAGCAAGGTCACCGCCAAGCTGCGCGGTTCGGTGAAGATTCCGCTGATCACCACCAACCGTATCAACACCCCGGAAATCGCCGAGCAGATTCTGGCTGAAGGCGATGCCGATATGGTCTCGATGGCGCGGCCGTTCCTCGCCGACCCGGACTTCGTCAACAAGGCCGCTGAAGGCCGCGCTGACGAAATCAACACCTGTATCGGTTGCAACCAGGCGTGCCTCGATCACACCTTCGGCGGCAAGCTGACCAGTTGCCTGGTCAACCCGCGTGCCTGCCACGAAACCGAACTCAATTATCTGCCGGTGCAGCAGATCAAGAAAATCGCTGTGGTTGGCGCCGGCCCTGCCGGTTTGTCCGCCGCGACCGTGGCTGCCGAGCGTGGCCATCAAGTGACCCTGTTCGATTCGGCCAGCGAAATTGGCGGCCAGTTCAACATCGCCAAACGCGTGCCGGGCAAGGAAGAGTTCTTCGAAACCCTGCGTTACTTCAAACGCAAGTTGCAGACCACGAATGTCGAGGTGTGCCTGAACACCCGCGTCGATGTCGCGAAACTGGTGGAAGGCGGTTACGACGAGATCATCCTCGCCACTGGCATTGCACCGCGCGTGCCGGCAATTCCGGGTGTCGAGAATGCCAAGGTGCTGAGCTACCTGGACGTGATCCTTGAGCGCAAGCCGGTCGGTAAACGCGTGGCGGTGATCGGCGCCGGCGGTATCGGTTTTGACGTCTCGGAATTCCTCGTTCACCAAGGCGTGGCCACCAGCCAGGATCGCGCCGCGTTCTGGAAAGAGTGGGGCATCGATACGCAACTCGAAGCCCGTGGGGGTGTGGCCGGGATCAAAGCCGCACCGCACGCGCCGGCCCGCGAAGTGTTTCTGTTGCAGCGCAAGAAAACCAAGGTCGGTGATGGTCTGGGTAAAACCACTGGCTGGATTCACCGTACCGGTCTGAAGAACAAACAGGTGCAGATGCTCAACAGCGTTGAATACCTGAGCATCGATGACCAAGGCCTGCATATCCGCATCGGCGAAACCGGCGAGCCGCAAGTGCTGGCGGTGGACAACATCGTGATTTGCGCGGGGCAGGATCCGCTGCGTGAATTGCATGACGGTCTGGTGGAAGCGGGGCAGAACGTGCACCTGATCGGTGGTGCCGATGTCGCGGCCGAGCTGGATGCCAAACGCGCGATCAACCAAGGCTCGCGCCTCGCTGCTGAACTTTAAGCTCCACCGCTGAACCTGTGGGAGCGCGCCTGCTCGCGAAGGCATCGTGTCAGTCGACATATATATTGACTGACACTCCGCTTTCGCGAGCAAGCTCGCTCCCACAGGATTTGTGCACATCGTGAACCTTGTGAGCCTGCTCGCGATGGTGACTTGTGAGCGACTAGAATGCTGGCTCTGTCCAGATCGAATCGCCGCTCATGCTTTTGCCTCCCACCGATTGGCTACCCCAAGCCCCCCTCGACTACCTTCATCTGGACTGGCTCGCAAACGCCGGCATTGAAATGGCCATCCTGCGCCTCGACCAGATCGACCCGCTGATCAGCGGCAACAAATGGTTCAAACTCGTCGAACACCTCAAAGCCGCCGACCGTATGGGTGCCGAGGGCATCATCAGTCTCGGCGGTGCGCACTCCAATCATCTGCACGCGTTGGCGGCGACGGGGAAACGGCTGGGCTTCCAAACCGTGGGGCTGCTGCGCGGGCATGCGCAGGAAACTCCCACGGTGCTGGATCTGCAGGCGTGCGGCATGCAATTGCATTGGTTGGGTTATGGCGGTTATCGCGCGCGCAATGAGCCGGGATTCTGGCAACCCTGGCACGAGCAATACCCCAATCTGCAAGCGGTTCCCGAGGGGGGAGGTGGACTTGCAGGGGCGCTCGGTTGTGCAGCCATCAAGGAACAGGCGCAAGCGCAATTGCCTACGCTGGGCTGGAGCGACTATCACGGTTGGTGGCTGGCCTGCGGCACCGGGACGACACTCGCCGGGCTGGTCCTCGCCGAGGCGGGTGCGCACCGGGTCTATGGCGCGTTGGCAGTCCCTGAGGATCACGGCGTGGCGCCGCAGGTCGAGTCGATTATGCGGTCAGCCGGACTGGCCACTGCCGACTATGAGTTGATCGATGCCAGCCGTGGCGGTTTTGCCAAGGTCGATCCGCTGCTGCTCGCGTTCATTGAACAGACCGAGCAGGCCAGCGGCGTCCCACTGGAGCCGTTGTACACCGGCAAGGCGTTGCTGGCACTCAAGCAACAGGTCGAGGCAGGCAGTTTCGCGCCCGGAACGCGGCTGATCTTCATTCATACCGGAGGCTTGCAGGGCCGGCGTGGGTTTAGCGCCAGCCGCTGATATTCAACCGCGCTTGGGCATCATCCGCAGCAGCGTGTTATCGCCCACCACATAGTGGTGATAAATCCCCGCCAGTGCATGCAGGCCGATCAACCAGTAACCGATCGTGGCGATCAGCACATGCCAGTGTTCGACCTGCTTGGCGAAGGCTTTGTTTTCCGCCACCAATAGCGGTAGGTCAAAGCCATAGAACATCACCTGATGTCCTTCAGCGCTGGTGATCAGCCAGCCCAGGATCGGCATGCTGATCATGAACAGGTACAAGGCCCAGTGCATCAGCCGCGCCAGCACGGTTTGCCATTGCGGTGAGGCGGGGAAGATTTTTGGCGCCGGACCAATGCTGCGCGCGAGCAGGCGAAACCACACCAGCACAAACACGGTCAGGCCGAGCATGTAGTGCACTTCGCGGATCAGCGTGCGCCCGCCACTGCCTTTGGGAAACAGACCGCGCAACTCCATGCTGGCGTACACCAGCACCAACAGGACCAGCATCAGCCAGTGCAACAGGACCGAGACGGTGCTGTAGCGGGATTCGGAACTTGTCCACGGCATACGGTGTTTCCTCACAGATCAGGGTTCAAACCTGCCGTTCTTGGCCGACGGCATGCTTTAACTGTAATCCGCTTTGGCGGATTTGCCTGAGGCTGATCGGACTTTCAGCGCTCTGAATCGAGGCTTTGCCAATAAGAAAACGCCAGTGTCGGCAAAACACTGGCGTTTGTCTTTGCAGCAAGCGGCAGGAATCAGCTCGATTGCGGCATTTCACCGTTGGCCAGACGCTTGTTGATGTCGGCGATGACTTCCGGCAAATCAGTAATGGTGTCGATCATGTAATGCGGGCGCGAGCCTTCGAACAGCGCGTGAATGCGTTTGCGCTCGCTGGCCAGTTCATCGCTGCCCAAGGCGCGGAAACCGGCGTAATCCAGACCCAGTGCGTTGCCTGAGCAGATCAGCGCCACGGTCCACATCCCGGCGCGGCGGCCTTCGAGAATGCCCGGCACGGTGTCATCGATCTTCACGCACGCTGCGACATCGTCGATGCCCAGCGCGATCACGTTGGCCAGCGCCTGAGCCGGCCACGGACGGCCATTCGGCACTTCGTCGGTGGCAACCACGTGGTCGGCGACATAGCCGTTGGTGGCGGCCAGCTCGACGACCTTGTCCATCACCTGCTTCGGGTAGCCGGAACAGGAGCCGATCTTGATGCCTTGCTGACGCAGATTGGCGATGGTTTCCAGTGCGCCGGGAATCAGCGCCGAGTGTTCGGCGATCTTCTCGATCTGCAGCGGCATGAAGCGGTTGTAGATGGCGGTGACGTCATCGTCGGTCGGCGTGCGGCCGAACGCCTTGCGATAACGCTCGGCCACTTGCGGCTGATCACAGAGGGTGCGGATGTGGTCCCACTTGCCCATGCCCATCGGGCCACGCGCTTCTTCGATGGAGACCTGCACGTCGAATTCGGCGAAGGCCTCGACGAAAATCTGCGTGGGTGCGAACGAGCCGAAATCGACCACGGTGCCGGCCCAGTCGAGGATCGCGGCTTGCAGTTTGTTTGGATTGACGTAGTTCATGTTGATCAAATTCCTGAGTTGGCAATGCAATTCAAATGTAGGAGTGAGCTTGCTCGCGAAGGCGTCGGATCAGTCGATATCTATGTTGAATGTGCGACCGCATTCGCGAGCAAGCTCGCTCCCACAGGGGATTAAGGGTGGGTTTTAGATCTCTAACACTTCCATCTCGCGCAAGACCTCGCCGACCGCCGCCACGGCTTGGCGCATTTCGTCCGGGCTGACGTGGCCGATGCAGCCGACACGGAACGTCTCGACCTGAGTCAATTTGCCCGGATAAAGGATGTAACCCTTGGCCTTCACGCGTTCGTAGAAATCCTTGAACTGGTAGCGCGGATCTTGCGGCGCATGGAACGTGGCGATGATCGGCGCTTGAATCGCCGCTGGCAGGAAGCTGCGCAAACCGAGTTTGCCCATCTCGTCCATCAGCGCCTGGCAGTTGGCGGCATAACGCGCATGGCGTGCCGGCAGGCCACCTTCTTCGTTGTATTGCAGCAGCGCTTCGTGCAGCGCCGCGACCACGTGAGTCGGCGGGGTGAAGCGCCATTGACCGGTTTTCATCATGTAAGCGTGCTGGTCGTACAGGTCCATCGCCAGCGAGTGCGAATTGCCAGCGGCTGCGGCCAAAGACTCTTTGCGAGCGAAGACAAAACCCATCCCCGGCACGCCTTCCAGGCATTTGCCGGAAGCGGCGATCAGTGCGTCGAACGGCACTTGCTGCGCGTCCACCGGCAGTGCGCCAAAGGAACTCATGGCGTCGATGATCAAGCGTTTGCCGTGTTGCGCGACGACCTGGGCAATCTCCGGCAGCGGATTGAGAATCCCGGTGCTGGTTTCGCAGTGGATCAGGGCGACGTGGGTAATATTGCTGTCGGCGCGCAGCAAGCGGTCGACGTCGGCGGCGGTGGTCGGTTCATCTTCAGCGGTTTCGAAGGTGCTGAATGAGCGACCGAGCACTTCGCAAATCTTCGCCAGACGCTTGCCGTAGGCGCCGTTGATCAGCACCAGGACTTTGCCGTCACGCGGCACCAATGTGCCGATGGCCGCTTCAACAGCGAAGGTGCCGCTGCCCTGTAAGGGTACGCAGTGGTGAGTCGCGGCGCCGTTGAGGATCGCCAGCAGTTGTTCGCAAAGGCTGGCGGTCAGTTGATTGAAGCGGTCATCCCATGACCCCCAGTCGACCATCATCGCCTGGCGGGTGCGGGCCGAAGTGGTCAACGGGCCGGGAGTGAGCAGGATGGGTTCGGCAATACTCATTCGTGTGTCCTCGGATAGCGCTGTGGGATGAAGCTACGGGGCATACGTTGCAATTCGCCGTTGCATCAATCAAATTGTTTGTTGTTATGCCAGCCATCAGTGAGAGTTATTCATGAACCTGTTCCAGCTCCGCGCCTTCGACGCCGTGGCCCGTGAAGGCAGCTTCACCCGTGCCGCCGCGCGCTTGTTCATCAGTCAGCCGGCGGTTACCGGGCACATCAAGGCGCTGGAGGAGCACTACCAGATCACCCTGTTGCGGCGCACCGCGCGACGGGTGGAACTGACCGAGGAGGGCACCAAACTCGCGGCGATTACCCGCGCGATGTTTGGCCTGGCGGAAGAGGCGCAGACGATGCTTGAGGCCAATCGACAGTTGCTGACCGGGCGGCTGGAAGTGGCGGCGGACGGGCCGCATATGGTCATGCCAATGTTGGCGAGCCTGCGCGCGCGGTATTCGGGAATTACGGTGAACCTGCGCTTGGGCAATGCTCAGGAAACCCTCGCTGCATTGTTGTCGGAACACGCGGATGTTGCGGTGTTGACCGAGGTCGAGCCGCGCAAAGGCCTGCATCTGCAAGCGTTGAGCGAATCACGGATCTGCGCGTTGGTGCCCGCAGGGCACCCGTGGGCGATGCGCGCCGGGGAAGTGAAACTCAAGGAACTGGATCAGGTGATCATGGTGCTCCGTGAGCCGAGTTCGATCACCCGGCGTACATTTGATGACGCCTGTGCGCAGGCGTCGATCCATCCGCGCGTGTTGCTGGAACTTGATAGTCGTGAGGCGGTGACTGAAGCCGTCGCCGCTGAGTTGGGCGTTGGCGTGGTGTCATCGGTGGAGGTCAGCCATGACCCGAGGGTGGTGGCGATTCCGATTGCCGGGGCAGGGCTGGTCAATCGGCACATGATCGGCTGCATGGAGCGGCGGCGGGAGTTGCGCTTGATTCAGGCGTTCTTTGGCCTGGCGCCGGCCTGATACACCGAGTCGCTCCCTTCGCGAGCAAGCTCGCTCCCACATTTG
>NZ_JBFUIR010000092.1:0-6456 GCF_056401755.1 Pseudomonas sp. P4_D7
GCTCAATGCCAAAGCCAACGCAAGGAAATGAATGGGTGTTGCCCGCGGCCATTCCATTTGAAGAACTTAAGGGGCGCGACCTCGAAGAGTGCGTTTATTGGCTGCTGGATGCAATGGGAGCCAAAGATTTGGAATGGCGGACGGGTGGTATGGGGGGCGGTGCAGCCGACGGCGGTCGCGATTTAGAGGCTCAGTTTTTTCAGCCGGATGACGCCGGTGAGCTCCACCAGCAACGATGGTGGATTGAGTGTAAGGGTCGTTGCGGAACGGTCGAGCCTAATGAAGTAAAAGCGGCCGTAAACAATGCGCTCGCGTACAAAGATGTAGACCGGCTCATCATTGTGACGAACACGCAGTTCTCAAATCCTACGCGAGATTGGGTGAAGCAGTGGCAGCGGGCGCATCCTATGCCCGCCGTTCAGCTGTGGGATCGAGCTCATCTGGAGCGCTACCTTTCTCGGCACCCAGACGTAGTCCTCCGTCTCCACTCAGAAGCCCTGAGCATTCCTGGTCGATATAAGGCGCTCGAGAGCAGGTTCTGGAATAAGCTTGAGTTCGTTCCGCGATCGACTCTCGATGCGCTCTGGGATGTTCGTGAGGAGCTCGAGTTCATAGAGGCCGGTGTTTTTGCACTGATTGCGAATGAATTTGTCCACCGCAGAATTGGTGCGCACCCTTGGGGCGCCGCATTAGATCACGATCAGCGCGTTCGGCTACTCGCGTGTGGCCTCCAGAACGTCGCGTATCTCTACCAGCGATTGATCTCGGCCGGCGCAGATCAGCGTATCGTCCTCCGCACATTCGCGTACGCGTTGCTCTTGGTGCTGGAAGGCGCGTCTGTAGAGTCCACGGCCGAACTGTTGCTCCTTGCGATTCATCGAGGGGACGTCTCGAAACCTTTTCCGTACGACGTTCTCAGCTTTCTTCTTGGACCGATACTCGCCCAGACTCTCCAAGAGATCCGTGATGTCTGTTCAGCGGATTGCGATCGAATTTCGTGCCTCTCTCGCGATTTAATAGAAGATCAAGACGAACCTAGAACTTATTGGGGGCGCTTTGAYGAGCCGGGGATCGAAGCCGTGAATGACACACGGATCTTGATCATTGAGAACGGACGCGCGGCGTGCAAGGTGGGCTTCGATGTGAATGAAGATCGCAAATGTCCTTTGTTCTCTCAAGAACCTTGCGTAAAGGAGCTTCTAACATTTCTTTCAATCATTCAGAAAGTGGCTCATTTTCGACGTGCGCAAGCGGTAGGCGCTCGTAACGTCGCGACATAGATGCGCGCTGCCTCGTACGTCAAGTGACCCAGCGTGCGCTTTGTGGTGCCGGCACGTCGGTCGGGTTCTTCATTGCTCTGATGCATGGATGCGCCACGTCTCAACTCACCGCTCGGTGGATGTTCAATCTTAGCGCTCGGGCGATACTGCACAATCGGGTTGCACCGCGTGCCTACGTTGCGCGTCACTGGTCGCGGAGTTCCCTGGGTCTTCTAAACGGGCCTTTTCATTCGACGCATCCAATCCATTGCTTGTGAAACGATCTGAGCGGATATGTTCGGGTGACCATGAAGCCTATGCGACCAGAGGATCCGACTAATTAGTCGTGTGGTGTATGCACTGGCCGATTGTTTGCTCATCGTGTCCAGCGTTACCACAATGACGTGATTTTCTGCGATGCACTTGAAACTATCGTCTAATATGAGAGCGGCATCTATTGACCATGCGCCAGGCGCTCCGCGCATGGTTCTCTTCAAGAGAAGCATAGGGCCCGTGGAGACGAAGCTAGCCGGGACACAGCTGTTCGCCGCGTACTGGCGGTCGCGGTACCTCGGCAAATCAAAGTCGAGCGTCCCGTCGTGGCGAATGTTGCCGCCGTTGACTATAGGAAAGCCGGCGGCGGGGTCTGAGCGAAGCATATCTCGGCACCGATTCCAGACGAGTGGCCCCACCCTGGCGCGCGCCCCTTGGCTGCTTCGCTTTCTGGTATGAAGTTTTGCCTGCCTCGACTCTTCATCACCGTGTGAAAACATGATGTGAGGAATTTTCTTTCTGAGCGCGGGCTTGTCGCGCCGAAGGAAAGCCTGAAAACCGATATCTTGGCTGACGTTAGGGAAAAGATTTCGGTCGTCAAAGGCGAGAACGTCGATGCTGCTGGCCCACTTCGCCACATATGCTCTTAGCCCATGGCATCGCCTATTGTTTATCCAGCCATAGGGAGCGAGCACAAACGCATGTCCCTCAGGGGTTGTCAGCTCGAGGCACTTACGAATTGCGAGGCAATAAAGGTTCGCCCCAAATCCCTTGGCAATTTCCCAATCGAAGCCGAAGGCCTCTGTTGTTGCTCGATTCATCGAAAGATATGGCGGGTTGCTGACGACCAGGTCGAACGTTTCCTCGAGGGTGGAGAAGACATCTCCCTGGAGAGTCCGTACCTTGTAACCGCTTCCGTTCTTTGGAATGCGCGCTACAGCAGATCGTGCGACCTCAGCGCAATGAAGTTCTACCAATATCCCTTTTTTTGTCAGTGCGTTAGCCACCGCGTGGCCAAGGCGCCCATCGCCGGCGAATGCGTCGAGCAAACGAACAGCTCGCCGGGTGCCTCGTGGGACTGATACATGGGATGCGACGAACTCGGCAAAGGAGTCAGCCAGGTCCGCCGGGGTCGGATGCACTCCGACATCGGTCCACAAATCAGTTTCGCGCATGCTTTTGTCGAGATACATCATCGGAATTGTACGGTACGACGGCGGGGACTTTCGACAAGAGCTCGACCGCCCGGACCAGGGTGAGGCTAAGCTTCGACAGGGTCGGTCCGCTCAGCGTGTCTTGTGTGATGAGTCGACGCAGAGTGGGCAGCTCGCCCCTGATCTCCTCCAGTGCGGCGGAGAATTGTCGCATGAGAATCAACTGCGGGCGATTCAAGTACAGGCGTTCGATAATGTACCTGCCGTGACGCTCGTTGCTAACAACGCTCGAGTTCACGTCGACACCTAAAAATGTTGAGTAGTCGATGCCAGCCGGATAAGGGTATTGCAGCGTCGGGTCTTCCGGCCAATCGCTCCCCTTGAATGAGTTGCAAATCGCACAGCAGTAGAACAAGTTATGAATATCATCTACCAGCTTTGGGAACTGCTTCTTCGGCTTGTGATGCTCAACGTGAAAGTTGCGCTCTCCTCCGAACGATCCTTCGTGGATGGCGCAATAAACGCACTGATGCATTCCCTCTTTACGAAGAATAGGTTTCCACTTTGAATAGTTTCCCGCCGTCGGTTGAGCGGTCTTTGACTTGTTGATGAGAATCCATTTCATTTTCGCTGCTCAGTCAGTTCTTCTTAGGCTCTTTAGCGAGCCCTTCGAGAATTCCTTGGATTTCATCTCGTACGAATACAATCTCTTCGGCGAGATCTTTTAGCGTATTGGCACTCTGATCCCGGTCTAGTGAAAACTTCTCTCTCAGCGCTGCGAGTCGCATGTAATCGTGTGGTTGGGCGCTTCCCTCCACCATTCGTGTCGAGAGCTCGCTTAGCTCAGCAAGTTCGCCTTCGTGCCGGTCAGTAAACGTAGATCCAGCGCGAAGCATTCGTTCGACGTATACCTTAGATCGCTTAGCGAAGTCGTCACGCTTTATGATCGCATCCAGGGCCGCCGCGCCTGCTTCATCGAGATCCTCAGGTTGGGGGATCGATGTAACGATGAACTGCGGCAAGTCGGGGATCTGGACGCGCAAGCGTTCCGCGACGTTGTGTCCGGCGTAATCCACAGCCTCGCCATCGTCGAAGTTCTCGTTGAGGTTCTCGTCGAGAATCAGGACACCCACGTCGTTTGCGACGATCCACTCCCGGTAGTCATCTATCAAGGGCAGCGGCGCGCTATCGATAACGCCCCAATGCTGGTCGAGTTCCTTCAGCTCGAGCGCGATGTAGCGAAGGATCGTCTGACGCATCTTCGGACGGTCGTCAATAATTGCAATGTTGGGCATTGTGCGTCAGCTGCTAGGAATGAGTACTTCGAAATGAGCGCCACCGAGTTCGCCAGTGCCGTCGACGGTTAACTTGGCGTTTAACTCACGCGCTACTGACTGGACAATTGACAAGCCGAGCCCGGTTCCGATTGGTGCACCTCGACCGTCGGTCTTTGTCGAGAACAAAGGACTCCAAATCTCTCGTAGGTGCTCTTTCGCGATTCCGGATCCAGAGTCCGAGACGGACAGTTTAATCAAGCTATTTCCGTCGATGTGCGAAAGCGCCACCTTAATCTCACGATTCTTCGTTCTTAAGCCGACTGCATGGTAGGCATTGGTTAAAAGGTTGAGGGCGATCGATTCAATGTCCATCGCGAATGATCGGAGCTCGATGTTTCGCTTTATATGCGTGGACAAATGGATTTGTTTCGACTCGAAGATCGGCTTCAGTTCGGCGAGCAGGGAGGAAACTAGATCAGAGATGTTGACCTTTGTCTTACGGCGCTTGTCCTTCTTGATGCGAGTGAGTGCGAACTGGCCCCACAATTCGACTCTTGCAATGGCTTCCTCTGCCGCGACGGCCTCTTCAATGCAGGCGTCAACGTCAATACTTTTCGCGGACAGTAGCCGAGACAACAGGGTTGTCGATAGGCGTGCTTGGGCGAGTGCCGTCTCGGTTTCGTGGCCAAAGACGGCGGAAGAAATCCCTACCGTTGCCAGGCCGCGATACGTGATGCTCTGATTGGCGAGCTCTTCGATCTGTTTCTCGGCACGCTCAACTTGCTCAGTCACCGCGCGAAGGCGCGATACCGATTCCTTAATGACGCGGTCCGACTTTGGGCTACTGTCATTGAGCTCCCTCGACACTGACTTCAGTGTTGATTTGATTTCGGTGACAACTCGCGGCAGCTCTTCGACCTCTGCACTGGAAGACGTTGGCTTCTCTTCAGCCGTTTCGTGGTACTCGGCCTCCAGCAAAGCAATGCATCCGTATGTCGCGGCCTTCAAGACAGAGTATGCGTGACTCTGGATGAGGCCTTCACGGGCGGCACTGTCTGGGAGATTTGTATTGGTGTCCCGGCCAATATAAACAGAGCCCACAACCTGATTTGCGGCCATACGGAAGGATGCCCGGGCCCGACCCGCCGGATTCTTGTTCTTACGTGCGGCGAGGCTGAGCCAATCGCCTTCAGGGTGCTCGGGGTCACCATACGGCTTGACGCGGATCCCATCACGGTAGATGCGGATGCCGGCGTTCTGGTCAAGGAAGCTTTTGAGCGCTCCTAAGCTGAAGCCGCCGGAAAGACTTGCCGCTGACCTTGGAAAGAAGCCTAGGTCAATGTCGAAGGGGCCGGCGTCGTAAGTATTCAACGCCTCAGCGCCGCGGATCTGGTCCCAATTCACTTTTCCTGTGCGAATCGTGTGCCGAGGCCCGCCTGCCCGCTTCGGGGGGGCGCTAATCTGGAAGCTCAGGCGGCCATTTTTGTCGAAGCGCCCGGTAAGATGCAGGGCGGCGCTATGGACTGCGAGAGAGGTAATCTGTTGAAACGTGGTGCTCTCAGAGTTTTTCAGCCAGATTTTGAACCCATCTGGATGTACCTTGGGCGAGACAAGGCTACTAAGCTCGTCTTCTAGTCGACGAAAGTCGTCGGGAGTCCATTCTTGCCTAAGCTGCTTGATCGTAATCTCAGTGCCGGTAGTGCCGTTGCTTGTATCATGTGGCGGCTTTGGCAGTGCGTTTGGGATGTCGGTGACAGCCACTGCGCTCAGTTCGGTGTTCTCGACGTCGAACTGGTTCCAATCAACGTGGATTGCCACGGCTTGGGATCTGGTGGCTTTTGACCGAAGCTCCAAGACTGCCCCAAGCCGATCAGCAGATAGGCGACCGACACCTTTTTCGCCGGTTTCCCTTCGTCCCTTGGCGCTGACGGGCGACCTGCGCTTCTCAGAGAAGCCGATGCGAAGCCACTTTTCGTCGACATCCTTACTTGTCATTCCGTATCCGTCATCCGAGATTCGGATAAAGGTGACCGATGTGTCCTTCGTGTCCTTCCTGTCATGGCCGAATTCAATGTCTACGTTGCTAGCATCAGCATCGTAGGAGTTCTTGATCAGCTCAATGAGCGCCGTGGTGTGGTCCTTGATGCTCTCGCGTCCGAGGCTTAAGAGGACTCTGGCATCAACCTTGAATACCCGCTTCATATATCGACTAACTCCAAATATTCCGTGGTGTCTTCTTAAGTTCGCGGGGTGCAAGCCATCGCATTTGCGCACTCCATTAAGTCGACTCGGGCGTGGCGCTCGGTGCTCGGCGCTCCGCTTCTCGGCGGTCTTACTAGTCGGCAAGTTTATCGGCTGTGTTGCCCTGAAGTTTAGGGGCGGCACCGCGGACCGTACGGAGCGAGTGAAGGTTCTTCGTTCGGCGTGCCCAGGTTGGCCGCAAGAGAGGGGTCGCCCCCAGGGGTCAATGGAGTCGGGCCACTTCGATTGAGG
>NZ_JBFUIR010000093.1:0-5994 GCF_056401755.1 Pseudomonas sp. P4_D7
ACCTTCCCGCTGTCCACATCGATCATGTGGTCAACCTTCCCGCTGTCCACATCGATCATGTGGTCATGATGTTTGCCCCGGTCGAGCTCGTATACGGCCTGCCCACCCTCGAAGTTGTGCTTCATAACGATGCCAGCAGCTTCGAACTGGGTCAGCACCCGATACACCGTGGCAAGCCCGATGTCTTCCTGGTGCGCAAGCAGACGCTTGTAGATGTCTTCGGCGGTAAGGTGGCGCTCGTCCGCCTCCTCGAAGATCTGCAGGATCCGCATGCGCGGGTGTGTGACTTTAAGCCCCGCTTTACGCAGTTCTTTTGTTTCCTGGTCCATTGAGACCCCCTCGCGGTGCCGTCAGGCGCTTAGTGTATCATCGCAGGCTTCACGATCCGGACGTTACTACGCATGCAAAAGCTCATTCGCCGCACGCTGGGTATGGCCATGATGGCGGTCGCCATCGCGGGCTGCAGCCTTATCTATACCCCCGACGTGCAGCAGGGCAACCTGCTCGACAAGAAAAACGTCGAACAGCTGCAGCCGGGTCTGACCAAGCGCCAGGTTCTGGTGCTGCTGGGCACCCCTTCGGTGGCCTCGCCGTTCGACAACGATCGTTGGGACTACGTCTCCACCTTCTCCCACCGTGGTGGACCCATGACCACCCGTACGCTCACCCTGACCTTCAATAACGACACTCTGGTCCGTACCGAAGGCGATTTCTTCGCCCAGGACGCCCAGCAGCTGCTGAAGGACTCGAAGAAGTACAAGAACGATCCGGTCAATGGCACCAAGGGTGACAAGAACACCAGCGCCAACGACAAGAAGGATGACGACAACGGCGGCATCTTCGGCGGCAGCTCGTCGGACGACAAGAAGTAAGAAGGCTCTCAGGCGCCGCGTTTCGCGCGGCGCCGCCTGGCTTCCATCGGATCGAGTGTGAGCGGCCGGTACAGTTCCACCCGGTCGCCCTCCTCCAGTACATGGTCCGCGGTCACCTTTTTCGCGAAGATGCCCAGTCGGGCCGGGTCCGGCGTGACGCCTGCCGGCAATCCGCTCCGGGCCAGCCCGACTGCCTCCCAGGCGGTAGTTCCTGACGGAACGGCAAGGGTAAGGACGACCTGCCCCTCCGGCCCTGCGTAGGCCACCTCGACGCTCAGCTCAGCCATACTGGCGACGCGCCTCGTCGCAGAAGTCGTCGACCATACGGTTGGCCAGTTGCTGGAAACCCATCCTCAGCACCGAGCCACCCAGCCCGGCGTAGTCGAAGTCCAATGCCAGGGCGATCTTGCAGCCCACATAGCCCAGGGCCTGGAAGGTAAACACCCCATCCAGCGAGCGAAACGGGCCTTCCACGAATTTCATGGCCAGGCTATGCGGTCGGTCCGCGGTGTTCCGGGTGGTGAAACTCTGTTTCAGTCCGGCGAACTTGAGATCCAGCCGGGCCACCAGCACGTTGTCTTCCCGCTCGAGCACTTCAGCGGCGTCACACCAGCCGAAGCGCTTTGGGTATGCTTCTACATCGTTGACCAGGTCGAACATCTGCGCGGGCGTGAAAGGCACGATCGCACTGCGGCGGATTTCAATCACTGCTTTGACCTCGTCTCATTTGCCGGCTCACGGACCCGCCGGCCTTGTATCAGGGATCCGATAGACCGATTTTAGCGGACATGGCAAAAGCGAAACCGAAGGACACGGAAAAAGACGGCGGCGGCACGATTGCGCTGAACAAGCGCGCGCGCCACGAATATCACATCGACCAACGCTTCGAATGCGGCATGGCCCTGGAAGGCTGGGAGCTGAAGTCCCTGCGCGCGGGCCGGATCAACTTCGGCGAGGGCTGCTACGCGATCATCCAGCACGGTGAGGTTTTTCTCGTCGGCGCCCAGATCCCGCCCCTGATCAGCGCCTCCACCCACGTCATCGCGAACGATCGCCGCACGCGCAAGCTGCTGCTCCATCGCGAGGAGATCGACCGCCTGATCGGCGCCGTCGAGCGCAAGGGCTACACCCTGGTACCCACCGCGATGTACTGGAAGAACAACAAGGTGAAGTGCGAGATCGGCCTGGCCAAGGGCAAACAGGACCACGACAAGCGCACCGCAGAGAAAGAACGCGAGTGGGCGGTCGACAAACAGCGGGTCATGCGCTCCCACAACAAGATGGGCTGACCTGAACGGACGGGCGGCGCCCATTGTGGGTGGGCTGCCCCGGCCATATACTGATAGGTGTAGTCACACAACGTTTTCCCCGGGGATGTTCTGGTTTCGACGGGGGTAGTGCGATCTACTGGTGCATGCCGAGGGGGTAGCTTTCCTCGTTAAACCAGCTGCAAAAACTATAGTTGCCAATGACAACTACTACGGTAATGACGCTTCGGTGGCTCTCGCCGCCTAAAGCGTTCGGCCCCTAAAAAAGGCCCTACCCCCGAACCGATCTTGTGCTCATGCTCGTCGGTGTAGGGTCACTATCATGAGACCGCCGAAAGACTCTCCATCTGTGGGTCTGACGCTAGATCAATCAGGTATGTCCGTCGGTGCGCTTCGCACACCGTGCTGCTGGCGGACGAGATCTAACGGTGAGCTAAGCATGTAGATCTGGAGATTAAACGCCTTCGGACGCGGGTTCGACTCCCGCCATCTCCACCAATGAAGAAAAGCCCTGACTGGAAACAGTCGGGGCTTTTTCTTTAGAGTTGATGCCGCTGCTCAGCCTACCGTTGGAACGTAGAGGATCACGGAGTGAATTCAAGCCCTCGCCTCGCAAACGTCGCGAACGACAACATCACCCGCGCAGCGAAGCCCAGGGCACTCAGCGCGCTGCGACTGGCGGCTACGAGCTGGTGGACCGTCGCCATCGCCGGTCACTTCTTGTTCGGTGCCTACATTCTCGGCACCTACGGCAAGGCAACGCTACACGGTGATACGGCCGCCTGGAATCGCGTGTGGCCTACGGGATACCTACCCACCCAGCCTTTGGGCAATCTGATCGTTGCAGTGCACGTGTTATTGGCCTCGGTCGTCGCCATCTGCGGGCCGCTGCAGCTGGTGCCGGTACTGCGCCGTCGCGCGCCCCGGTTTCATCGCTGGAATGGACGTATCTACGTGACGGTTGCGCTCATTGTCGGCCTCGCCGGACTTATGATGCTGGCGACCGGCCGGGGTTTCACGGGCGCGTCGCAGAACGGAAATGTGGCGTTCAATGGCTTGCTGCTGGCGATCTGCGCGGTTCTCGCGTGGCGCTCTGCGCTAGCACGCGATTTTATTGCGCATCGACGCTGGGCACTGCGGCTGCTGGTGCTCGCGGCAGGCGTGTGGTTTTTTCGCATCGGCCTGGCAACATGGATCGCCATCAATGACGGCATCGTGGGTTTTGATCCGATAACGATGCAGGGACCGGCACTATGGGCATTGGCGTGCTGCGAATGGCTGGTCCCGCTGACAATGCTCGAGGGGTACTTTCGGGCAGAAAACGCGCGGCGCGATACGGGTAAGTACATGATGGCCGCACTGATCACCGCGTTCGCGCTTGCGACCGGGTACGGCATCTATCGTGCTACCACAGGTATGTGGTTGCCTGCTATAGCCGTCTGACCTACGGGGCTGTCCTGCCGGATCGATGCTATCACTGTAGGCCAGAGCCAGGAGGCAAAATGATCGTCACAGGCTCCAGTCTCGAGATCGACGAACTTCATACCTACTGGGCTTGCCAGCGCGCACCAGGATCCGCCGCGCCGCTACCCCAGGACATCCAGAAAACACTACTGGCCGGCTTGCGTCTTAACGTGCTGGAAACCTTGCGCTACCTGAACTACGAAAAGCCGAGCTACGCACAATTCGAAGCCTGGATACGCGAGCGCAACGACGGCGAACTGACGGACGCCTCGCTGGACCRCCTGCGGCGTGCACTGGCAGGCGAGAGGGTTGGCTCTGAAGTTGGCAGTCTGGATCACGTCGAAGGCCTGAGTAAAGACGACCTTGCGCACTGGGACGAGCACGGCTACGTCATTCTTCGCCAGGCGATCAGCGCCGAAGCGGCGAGAAACGCCGAGATGGCCATCTACGACCACCTGGGGATGAACCCCGATGACCCCGAGTCCTGGTATCGCGAATCGCTTGGTCATTCCATCTGGGTGCCCTTGCTGCGGCACCCGGCGCTGGTAGCCAACCGAAGCGCGCCCCGTATCCACAAGGCCCATGCCCAGCTATGGGGTCGCGACGATCTCTGGGTAACCATTGACCAGGGCGGACTGAACCCGCCGGAACGCGAGGACTGGCCGTTCCCCGGCCCGCATTTGCACTGGGATGCCACGCTCGCCGAGCCGCACTGCCTCGAGTTGCAAGGCATCCTGTATCTCGCCGATGTCGAAGAGGACCAAGGGGCATTCAGCTGCGTGCCGGACATGCATCGTACGCTGAAGCAATGGCTGAGCACCGTCCCGGCAGGTGTCAGTGCGCAGCAGCATGCGCACCGCACACTGACCATGAAGCCGATTGCCGCCAAGCGTGGCGACATGATCATCTGGCATCACCTGCTGCCGCATGGCAGCAGTCCGAATCGCGCGCAACGTCCGCGTGTCGCGCAATACATGTCGCTTCGACCGACGCGCTTTGCCTATGCCGACAAATGGACGTCTTGATCACCCGCCTGTCGTGGCGGCCCCCGGCAACACATAAAGATAGACGGCGAAGTAATGCAGCATGCTGCCCGCCAGCACGAACACATGCCACAACGAATGGTGAAACGGCAACCGCTTTGCCAGATAGAACGGGACGCCCGCCGTGTAGGCAACACCCCCCGCCACCAACAACACCAGGCCGGTCTTTGGAACGTGAGTTGCCAGCGGCTGAAACGCAACAATCGCGCCCCACCCCATCGCGACGTACATGAATACGGCCGCACGGTGATACCGCTTCAAGATACCGAGCTCAAGCACGCTGCCGACAATAGCCACCACCCAGACCGCACCAAACAGACCAAGGCCCCATGCGCCGTGGACCGCCACGAGTGCGAAAGGGGTATAGGTGCCGGCGATAAGCCAGTAGATACCCACATGATCCAGTGTCCGAAGAATTCCCTGGACGCTGTGGTGCTGGAGCGCGTGATAAAGCGTCGACGCGGTGTAGAGGAAAATCAGTGTGACCCCATAGAGCGCACTGGCGAACACGGCAACGGACCCCGCGTACACCGCCGCTTTCGCAACCAGTGCGACGAGCCCGGCGATGCTGAGCCCTATGGCCACCCCATGGACGACGCAACTGCCCAGTTCGTCGACGCGCGCGTGAGGCACCAGGGCGGCGCTTGAATTCGTAGCCATCTGGAAAACCCGATCGAAGGCAAGGTGTCATCTTGCCAGCGCGGCATTGCAATTGATGCTGCCCCGCCTGCGTGGGGCCTGCGCACTGACACCTTGCCCTTCCTCAAGCATTTTCGGCAAACCTACCCCAACCGTGACGTGCTTCCAGCCAATAAGGGGTTGGAACCATGGCATCCTTTAAAAGATAGCCGCGAACCACACTCACCATCGAAGGGAGCAGAGGCTTGAAAGGAAGCGCAGAGTGTGAGCTCACCGCTACGGCCGTCCACTGGCAAGCCTGGGGGCGGCACATGGCCGTTGCCGCGGCCTACATCGGCTTCTACGAACTTTGCCGCTACGTGTCCTTTCCGCAATGGATGCTGATGAGCGGCTTTCGCCTCACTTGCCTCTTGCTCCTTCCTCCACGTTACTGGCCGGCCATCGTCCTGGGCGAAGCCCTGCCCTTGCTCGAGAACGCTGTCGCATGGGGTCCGAAGTTCGGGATCGAGTGGGCGCTACTGGCCGCAGTGCCCATGACGCTCCTGTGGATACCCGCGCTGAAACCGCTGTGCGCGCGCTGGCCGATTCATGACGCCGAGGGCCGCCCGAACATGACGGCGATCCTGATGGCCAATCTGGTCACGGCCATCATCACCGCCGCGTCCACCACCGTCAGCCTCGTCCTGGCATTACGGCATAACCCGGGCC
>NZ_JBFUIR010000094.1:0-5240 GCF_056401755.1 Pseudomonas sp. P4_D7
GCAATTTTCCAGTCACCGAATGGGTTGACTGAAATGACGCCATCGCGAGCAGGCTCACTCCTACAGGTGATGTGCAGGGCAGGTTATTTCAGGTTGACCTTGGAATAGTCCTGTCGGCCGAACGGGCTTACCGAGTAACCCTGCACGTCCTTACGTGTCAGCGCATACGCGGTCGGATGCGCCAGCGGCAGCCACAACGCCTGCTGCTGAATCTGCGTCTGCGCCTGCTCATAGAGCTTGGTGCGTACGCCTTGTTCGCTGGTGGTCTTGCCGGCGCTGATCAGCTTGTCCAGATCGGCGTTGCAGTAGCGTGCGAAGTTGGTGCCCGATTTGACCGCGGCGCAGGAAAACTGCGGTGTCAGGAAATTGTCCGGGTCGCCGTTGTCGCCGGCCCAGCCCATGAACAGCAGGTCATGCTCGCCCGCCTTGGCGCGGCGAATCAGTTCGCCCCACTCGATCACGCGGATTTCCGCCTGAATACCGATTTCCGCCAGATCCGATTGCAACAACTGTGCACCGAGGCTTGGGTTCGGGTTGAGCAGGCTGCCCGAAGGACGCGTCCAGATGGTGGTCTGGAAGCCGTCTTTCAAACCGGCCTTGACCATCAGCGCCTTGGCTTTGGCCACGTCATGTGGGTAACCCGGCAGGTTCTTCGCATAACTCCAGGTGTTCGGTGGGTAAGGGCCATTGGCCGCTTCGGCGGTGTCTTCGAACACCGCCTTGATGTAGTTGGCCTTGTCGAAGGCGAGGTTGATGGCCTGACGCACCTCTGGTTTGTCCAGCGGGGGATGCTGGCTGTTGATGCCAACGAAAGCGGTCATGAACGCGTCAGTCTTTTCGACTTTTAGTGTCGGCTCTTTCAGCGCGGCCTGTACGTCCAACGGTTTTGGCGACAGGGCGATCTGGCATTCGTTGCGTCGTAGCTTTTGCAGGCGCACGTTGGCGTCCGGGGTGATGGCGAAGATCAACGGGTCTACCGAAGGCTTGCCGCCGAAGTAATCCGGGTTGGCCTTGTAGCGAATCGCCGCGTCTTTCTGGAAGCGGTTGAACACAAACGGGCCGGTACCGATCGGCTGGCTGTTGAGCTTGTCCGTGGCGTTGGCCTTCATCAATTTGTCGGCGTATTCGGCGGAGTAGATCGAGGCGAAGCCCATGCTCAGCGTCGCCAGGAAGGTCGAGTCCGGGTGATCAAGGGTGAAACGCACGGTCAGCGGATCGAGCGCGTCGATCTTCTTGATCAGCGCTGGCAACTGCATCGATTGCGCATGGGGGAAGCCGCTCTGGGCGACTTTGTGCCACGGGTTGGCAGGGTCGAGCATGCGGTCGAAGCTGAATTTGACGTCTTCTGCGGTCAGCTCACGGCTCGGCTTGAAGTAGTCAGTCGTATGAAACTTCACCTGCGGGTGTAGCTTGAAGACATACGTCAGGCCATCGGTGCTGACTTCCCAGCTGTCGGCCAGGCTCGGCACGACTTTGCCGCTGGCGGTGTCGAATTCAACCAGACGGTTCATCAGCACGTCGGCCGAGGCGTTGGTGGTGGTCAGCGAGTTGTACTGCACCACGTCGAAACCCTCAGGGCTGGCCTCGGTGCAGACGCTCAGCGCGGCGGCCTGGGCCAGGGGGCTCAGCAGGAGCGGGGCGAGCAACAGGGGTAGGGCAGCGAGGCGCATGGTCGGTTTCCTTTTACAGATCGAAGGCCCATCTGCAAGTGCAGTCTGGAAAAGGCCTACCCTAGAGGTCTGGATTACAAATGACTATCCCCTTTTTGCATTTTCGGGGCACAGTGATGGCGGTTTTTCAGACCGCGGTGCGCGGTAAAAAGTCTGAATCGCCCGTAGGGACGATTTTCTGCGACGAGTGGTAAAAATCGATGCCAGCCTTTATCCAAGGCGTTCGCAGGCTGAAAAAGCGCCTTTTTGTGGATTGTTTGCACACCGAATGTTGTTGCTCCGAAGTCTTTCTGGTATAAAGCAGCGCTCTTTTCTAGGGGCCCGGTTCCTTCACTGTAGGTGTAGCCGGTAAGACCTCTAAAGAAACGCGGCGCCTGGCGCCAAATGACTGAGAGATTAAGCGGCCAACCCATGCCGGGTTGGGCATGTGGTTTTAGAGGGCTGAGGCATGTCGAGAGTATGTCAAGTTACCGGTAAGGGTCCGGTGACTGGGAATAACATTTCCCACGCAAACAACAAAACCCGTCGTCGTTTCCTGCCGAACCTGCAGCATCACCGCTTCTGGGTTGAAGAAGAGAAACGTTTTGTGCGTCTGCGCGTATCTGCCAAAGGCATGCGTATCATCGACAAGCGTGGCATCACTGTCGTGCTCGCCGAACTTCGCCGCGATGGCAAGATTTAAGGGAGCTAATCATGCGTGAATTGATTCGTTTGATCTCGAGCGCCGGTACTGGTCACTTCTACACTACCGACAAGAACAAGCGTACTACCCCGGACAAAATCGAGATCAAGAAATATGATCCGGTTGTTCGCAAGCACGTGATCTACAAGGAAGGCAAAATCAAGTAATTGATTTTTCCCGACTTACAAAAAAGGCCCGTATCTCACGATACGGGCCTTTTTTGTTGGCATGAATTGCCATGCCTGCTGAGCCGTTCCAGCGGATGAAAAAAAGATCCGTGTCTTTCGACGCGGACCTTTTCGGCGTTACGCTGATTAGTCGGAAGTGTCAGATAAAACCAGGTCTTGAATGGTCCCCTGATCATCGACTACGACGTTAATTTCTTTGTTTTCCAGAATCGAGAAATCGAACGGGAAGCCTTTGCACGCGTTAGCTCCGCGGATGAATTCCATTAGTCGTTCGTTGAGCGAACTTCCGACCAGAAACTTGAGTGGCTGGGCGGCATCATTGTCAGTCATGGGTTAATCCTTGAAATTAGAAAATGTCCTTAGGGACGCCCATGCTGTGCTTCACGCATTGTCCTTGTGCGGTACATATGTATATCGGGTGAGATTTTTTCACGCGGAGCGAGGTTCCCGCAGAAGGTGCCTCTGATAAAAAGGCCCGTATCTCGCGATACGGGCCTTTTTTGTTTTTTCGGTTTTTCGTGCTGCCTGCTCGCGAAGAGGTAGGCGAAATCAGCGAAAATCCTCAAGCCTTCTGTTCAAAGATCACATAGATCTTGCGGCAAGCCTCCAGCACTTCCCAAGTGCCCCGAAACCCTGCCGGAATCACAAACCGGTCGCCAACGCGCAAGGTCTTGGCATTGCCCTCGCCGTCACGCAGCACCGACACGCCCTGTAAAATCTCGCAGTATTCATGCTCGGTGTAATTCACCGTCCACTGACCCACCGCACCTTCCCACACGCCAACGCCCATCTGCCCACACGGGCTGTCGTATTGATGAAACACCGCTTGCTCAGGATCACCCTTCAGTACTTTCGCCGGGTCCGGGCGATAGCGTTCGGCTTCGCTGCTGGTCAGGCTGATGTCGACGACGTTCTGGATGTTCATTGTTGTTATCCCCCGTGAATACGGCGCGATTGGCTGGAAAGGGTCAAAGTCTATGTTGATTAAAATCAACACCGCAAGGCCGTATGACTGCCTTATGTCAAATATATTGAAACAACCCCGGTCGCTGGTTTAGGGTGGCGGGTGCCTTGGGCCGAAATGCAGGCTGGCCGGGCAGAATTTTTGAGGACGCTGGCGACGATCGTGCGGCGCTCGTATTCAACAAGAGGAGGACACTTAAATGACCACCCTGACTCGTGCCGACTGGGAACAACGCGCCCGCGACCTGAAAATCGAGGGCCGCGCCTACCTCAATGGCGAATACACCGACGCCGTCTCCGGCGAGACCTTCGAGTGCATCAGCCCGGTCGATGGCCGTCTGCTCGGCAAGATCGCCAGCTGTGACGCCGCCGACGCCCAGCGCGCCGTGGAAAACGCCCGCGCCACGTTCAACTCCGGCGTCTGGTCGCGTCTGGCACCGACCAAACGCAAAGCCACCATGATTCGTTTTGCCGGCCTGCTAAAGCAGCACGCTGAAGAACTTGCCCTGCTCGAAACCCTCGACATGGGCAAACCGATCAGTGATTCGCTGTACATCGACGTTCCAGGCGCGGCGCAGGCGCTGAGCTGGAGCGGTGAGGCGATCGACAAGATCTACGACGAAGTGGCGGCCACGCCGCACGACCAACTGGGCCTGGTGACCCGCGAGCCAGTGGGTGTCGTCGGTGCCATCGTGCCGTGGAACTTCCCGCTGATGATGGCCTGCTGGAAACTCGGCCCGGCACTGTCGACCGGTAACTCGGTGATCCTCAAGCCTTCGGAAAAATCCCCACTGACCGCCATCCGTATCGCTGCGCTGGCTGTTGAGGCCGGTATTCCGAAAGGCGTGCTCAACGTGCTGCCGGGCTACGGTCACACCGTCGGCAAGGCGCTGGCCCTGCACAACGATGTCGACACGCTGGTGTTCACCGGTTCGACCAAAATCGCCAAGCAACTGATGATCTACTCCGGCGAATCGAACATGAAACGCGTCTGGCTGGAAGCCGGCGGCAAGAGCCCGAACATCGTCTTTGCCGATGCGCCGGATCTGCAAGCCGCTGCCGAATCCGCTGCCAGCGCCATCGCCTTCAACCAGGGCGAAGTCTGCACCGCCGGTTCGCGTCTGCTGGTCGAGCGTTCGATCAAAGACACATTCCTGCCGATGGTGATCGAGGCACTGAAAGCCTGGAAGCCGGGCAACCCGCTGGATCCGGCCACCAACGTCGGTGCATTGGTCGACACTCAGCAGATGAATACTGTGCTGTCGTACATCGAATCCGGTCACACCGATGGCGCCAAACTGGTCGCCGGCGGCAAGCGCATTCTTCAGGAAACCGGCGGCACTTATGTTGAGCCAACGATCTTCGATGGCGTGAGCAACGCGATGAAGATCGCTCAGGAAGAGATCTTCGGCCCGGTGCTGTCGGTCATCGCTTTCGATACGGCTGAAGAAGCGATCCAGATCGCCAACGACACGCCGTATGGCCTGGCCGCTGCGGTATGGACCCAGGACATCTCCAAGGCGCATCTGACCGCCAAGGCACTGCGGGCCGGCAGCGTGTGGGTTAACCAGTACGATGGTGGTGATATGACCGCACCATTCGGCGGCTTCAAACAGTCGGGTAACGGTCGCGACAAATCGCTGCACGCGTTCGACAAGTACACCGAGCTGAAAGCGACGTGGATCAAGCTGTAAGCCGCTGAGGGGAGCCTGATTCAATCAGGCTCCCGAACCATAC
>NZ_JBFUIR010000095.1:0-5061 GCF_056401755.1 Pseudomonas sp. P4_D7
GACAATGTCAGCCCGCCAGGCGCTAAGAGAACGATCATCAGGCAGATCGACATCACCATGGTCCCAAGCGTCGATGCGCCCAGGTAGTTGTCGAAGATGATATTGGATGTCGACATCAAGACGAAAACGGAGACGGGCGTTAAGAAACCAACCGTCACACATGCCGCCACAAGCGTCGCGCCGGCTGCCAAAGCCGTCGCAGTGAGGTTGGTGCCCGACATCGCCATCATCAGCATCTCACCATATCGGACTGTCGCCAAGGCCCCGACGATGATTCGGAATAGGTCGATGCGTCTGAGATCGGCAGTCAAGCCGTGCTCCGACAGCGCCCGCCGGCGCCTGGAGAACTCAGCTATTCGATGGGTGATGCCGTCTGCTTGTCGAAGAATTGGCCCGGCATTGAACGCGGCGATAGATGCCAAAAGAACGAGAACAAACACCAAGTACTCGTAAAGCGGGTTACCATCACTGAATGCGTAGACCATTTCGATATCTCATTTCGATCGCGAGGCGTTGCGGCCCAGATTGGGCGACGGCGACTGCGCTGTAGTCGTTCCTGGTATACTTGACTTTGTGGCGGCGGCTGTGAACGTCAAGACAAACACGGCGACTGGAAGCCATGCTTGGTCCCACGTGGTCAACGCAGGGCGTCTTCTCACACTCGCGGCAGGTGAACTTCTCCCCCGCACCGTCTGGATGACCTCCCACTGACGTGGGACGACCTTAAGGGTCTGGTAATCTCCTCGCCGAGCTTCGACAGTTTGGCCGATCCACAGCAGGCGCAATTCGTGGGACCTGCGTGACGGACGCTTGCGCTCGAAGGCTTTGAGCGGCCCAGACGGCGTGGTGCAGGCATGAACGATGCAACAATCCCATTCGCAGTCTGTACCATCGCCTGCGTACCGGCTCGTCCGACGGACATAATTCCGCCGGCTAGTTTCAGTCCAGCCATTGTGATCTCCATCTATTCTTCGCAGAGTCATAAGCCGCCGAAATCACTTGGCCTTGGGCAATCTCTGAACTGCCCCAGACGCTCGCGCTGGTAAGTGCCATCTTGTACGCGACGGCACCAGTCGAGGTTGTTGAGATACCACTGCACGGTTTTCCGGATGCCGGTTTCGAAAGTCTCTACCGGTCGCCAGCCGAGCTCGCGCTGAATTTTGCTGGCGTCGATCGCGTAGCGACGGTCGTGCCCTGGCCGATCTCCCACATGGGTGATGAGGGCGCGATATTCCTTAACGGCGCACCCAGAAGCCAGCGGAGCGAGTTCCTGCAGAACGTCGCAGAGGATTTGAACCACCTCGATATTTCGCTTTTCGTTGTGGCCACCAATATTGTAGGTCGCTCCGACCTGGCCTTCGCTGACCACCTTGTAAAGGGCACGCGCGTGGTCCTCAACGTAGAGCCAGTCTCGTATTTGATCGCCAGCGCCGTAGACGGGCAAAGGTTTGCACTCCAATGCGTTGAGGATTACCAGGGGAATCAGCTTCTCCGGGAAATGATAAGGGCCATAATTGTTGGAGCAGTTGGTCACCAGCACCGGCAGGCCATATGTTCGCATCCAGCCGCGAACCAGATGATCGGAACTAGCCTTGCTCGCCGAGTATGGGCTGCTTGGGGCATAACCAGTGTTTTCGGTAAAGAGGTGGCGGTGGGCATCCACGGTATCGGCCGGATGAGGCAGGTCGCCGTAAACTTCATCGGTCGAGATGTGATGGAACCGGAAGGCCTGCCGACGCTCTGCATCCAGTCCCTGCCAATAAGCTCGAGCAACCTCGAGCAAGGTATAGGTGCCAATGATGTTGGTCTCGATAAAGGCCGCAGGGCCATCGATGGACCGATCAACGTGGCTTTCTGCCGCAAGGTGCATGACGGCGTCGGGATGGTGCTGAGCGAATACCCGTTCCAATTCGACGCGATTGCAGATATCGACCTGCTCGAACGCGTAGCGGTCGGAGTTATCAACCTCGCGCAGATTTTCGCGATTCCCGGCGTAGGTCAGCTTATCGACATTGACGACCAGGTCGCCGGTATTCTGGATGATGTGGCGGATAACCGCCGAACCGATAAAGCCGGCTCCGCCGGTGACCAGAATTTTCATTCCGGTCGACGTTGTTGATCGGTCAGCCGATGGCATTATTCAAAACCTTGACGACCTGTTCCTGCTGCTCGGCGGTCAGGTCAACCCACAGCGGCAAACGCACCAGCCTCTCCGACTGCATCGTGGTCACCTCCAAGCCGCCCTGCGTGCGGCCATACCGTTTCCCGGCTGGCGACGAATGCAGGGGCACATAATGGAACACCGAGAAAATCTCGTTCCTCTTCAACTCGTTGAGCACGTTTTGACGATCGATTTCCGGCGACAGCAACACGTAGTACATGTGGGCATTGTGCTGGCAATCAGCCGGCACGATGGGCCGGCGAAGCAATCCTCTATCCTCCAGCGGCTCAAGAAGCGTGTGGTAACGTTGCCAAATGCCCAAGCGGTGACTGGTGATGCGCTCGGCTTCTTCAAGCTGGGCGCACAGGAAAGCAGCAATCAACTCGCCCGGCAGGAACGAAGAGCCCACCTCCTGCCAGGTGTATTTATCGACCTCGCCTCGAAAAAAGCGACCACGGTCCGTGCCTTTTTCACGGATGATTTCGGCGCGCACCGCCAGAGCGGGGTCGTTCACCAGCAGGGCTCCGCCTTCCCCTGAAATTACATTCTTGGTTTCGTGAAAGCTGTAAGCCCCGAGATCGCCAATGCTGCCGAGCGCCCGGCCTTTATAAGCTGCCATCACGCCCTGTGCCGCATCCTCCACGACCTTAAGACCATGTCGTTTGGCAATGCCCATGATGGCGTCCATCTCGCAAGCCACACCCGCATAATGAACCGGAGCGATGGCGCGAGTGCGCGAGGTGATGGCCGCCTCGATGAGACGCTCGTCGACATTCAAAGTGTCTTCCCGGATATCGATGAACACTGGAACGCCGCCGCGCAGCACGAACGCGTTGGCTGTCGAAACGAACGTGTACGAAGGCATGATGATCTCGTCACCGGGCTCGATGTCGAGAAGCAAAGCCGCCATTTCCAACGCGGCGGTGCACGAGTGGGTCAGCAGCGGTTTTGCGCATCCACTCTGATTTTTCAGCCACTCATGGCAGCGCTTGGTAAAAGGCCCGTCACCGGCGAGCATGTTGCCGAACTTGGCTTCCGCGATATAGAATAGCTCTTTACCGGTCATGAACGGCCGGTTGAACTGAATTTTCTTACTCACCACCTATCCCCTGAAGCCTGTGCCACTCGTCGGCAACGCCGCGCAGATAATCGCTGTATTCGCATGCCGGCATGCGCTCAATCAATTTTTCGAACTGGGCGATGCTGAGGAACTCTCTCACCAGGGCCGCCTCCTCCGGACAACCGATTTTCACGCCTTGCCGTCGCTCAATCGCCTCGATGTAGGAAGAAGCTTCGTGGAGCGCGGTACTGGTGCCGGCGTCAAGCCAGGCAAAACCGCGGCTCAGTCGCCGCACCTGCAGCTTGCCAAGCCTCAGGTATTCCAGATTGATGTCCGTAATCTCCAATTCGCCCCGAACAGACGGCTTTACGGCCTTTGCGATGTCCAGCACGCTATTATCGTAGAGATACACGCCAGGGACGGCATAGTTGCTTTTAGGATGTCGAGGCTTCTCTTCAATGGAGATCGCCTTTCCGTTCTGGTCGAATTCCACCACGCCGTAGCGCTCGGGGTCCTTGACGTGGTAGGCGAAAATGGTTGCACCATCCGTGAAACTGGAGACCGCCCGAGGGAAATCGTCGCCGCCCGAAAAAATATTGTCGCCCAGCATCAGGATCACATCATCGGAGCCGACGAAATCTGCCGCGATCAAAAACGCCTGTGCTATCCCTTCCGGTCTCGGCTGCGCTCGATACTGGATTGCCACTCCCCATTGATCACCGTGTCCAAGCAAATTCTGATAGCGAGGCAGGTCGTGCGGCGTCGCAATGAGGCAGAATTCCTTCACGCCTGACGCAATCAGAACGGTCAGGGGGTAATAAATCATAGGCTTGTCGAAAACAGCCTGTAGCTGTTTACTGGAAACCTGCGTCAGAGGATACAGGCGCGAACCCGCGCCGCCAGCAAGAACAATCGCTTTCACTCGTGTCTCCCCCCACAGAATGCGACCACATCATACTCGCTATCATTGTCAAAATAGCAACGCACGAGCTGGACGATCTCACGAGCCGCATAAACGACGAGCTTCAGCATCATAGCTGCTTCCTCACGATGATCGTAAACTCGTATAGCTCATAGTCATGCAACAACGCCACCTGTCGGGAATAACGGCGCTTGCAAAGATCAAATAGATCCAGCGGATTGGCATAATATAGATCGCTCCGCATCCGGTCYGCGTCTGAATAGGACGTCAAACAATTGAAGGAAAACCCCTTTCGGCTCGTCGCGTTCATCATGTCCAGCGCTTCAATCAAATACCCAAGCCACTCCTCGTCGGCTCGCCCGAGCCGCACATTGAAAATCCCCGACGCTACGGAATAATCAACGACCTCGCCTGGCGACTTGCCCAACCTGAATGTGACATCCGGTGATGCGGCGAAGCGCGAACGCGCTGCTTCAATCATCGGCAGAGCGATATCAACACCCACGTAACGGGTAGCGTGGCCTAGCTGCGCAAGGTGGTCGAGCAATGCACCGTAGCCACATCCTATATCGGCGATGGAATAAGGTTGCGAGGCGTCGACCACCTTAAGTAATTGATTGAACCGCATGAACTGGCCGGCTTGGCTGTTCCAATCCACGCCTGCTGCGGTCTGGCCATGTTCGGCGATCCTTCCGGCGTAATAATTCGCCACATCCTTCAGGATGTCATCCCTCGCTTCAGCCAAAACGTGTCTCCTCCCATTTGCATCGTGTGCGGAGGGCGCATCTGAAGGAGCCTCCGCCCCCATAAGTTGTTATAGGTATAGTATGCAAAATGATCGCTTAGTCCTGTGAATGACGTCGAGAATAAATTTCTTGAACAATCGTTCGAGGCCGATCCTTCACCTCCTCCAATATC
>NZ_JBFUIR010000096.1:0-5011 GCF_056401755.1 Pseudomonas sp. P4_D7
GGGATGCGTGGGTCTGTGCATAACTGTGCAGGTCGTCGACGAAGCGGTAGAGCAATTCGTAGGCGGTGTGGAAATCCAGTTGTTCGGCTTCGCTCGGGTCAGTGTCCTGAAAGGTTGCCCGCAAGCTTCGAACCCGTGCCGGCAGCCCTTCCTTGTAGGTCGCCAGCGCTGTCGCCAAACGCGCAGCATCGGGGCTGGTCAGGGCACGACCGCTGAAGCCGTCAAGCACTTCGGCGAGATCCTGCAAACCCGGTCTGATCGCGGCAACCACATGTTCTTCGCCATTGCCGCGCAAGCGTTCAAGCAACTGATGCAGCGCGTTGAAGCGCGTGGTGATGCCCATGAATTCGCTGTTCAAACGGCTCAGGCGACCGTTGCGCCGACGCATGTGCGGGTCTTCGAACACGGTCACGCTGCGCAGCCCTTCCAGCCCCACGGCTTCGGCGATAAAGCGCACGTTGCTCACCTCGAAAGCTTCGGCTTTGCTGCGCCCGCGCAGGCCATCGGTGACGAACAGCGCGAACACGCCGAAGCGCTGATACAAGGCGTTGCGCATGGCCGCGCTGGCGGTTTGCGGCAGGATCGCTGCGCTGATCAGGGTCGAGCAGAGAATCCCCAGCGAGATCTCCAGCACCCGCCAAACGGCCGCCATGAAAGCGCCGTCCGGGTGCGCCAGCGCCGGCAGCCCGACCATCGCGGCGGTATAGCCGGCGAGGACAAAACCATAGGCGCGGAAGTTGCGGCAACGTGCGGCACCGGCCGAGCAGATGCCGACCCAGATCGCCAACGAGCCAAGAAACAGCTCGGTGTTTTGCGCGAACAACGCGATCAACGTGACCATCATCGCCGACCCGGCCAACGTGCCGAGGAAGCGATAGAAACTCTTGGCAAACACCTGGCCGCTCTGCGGCTGCATGACGATGAACACGGTAATCATCGCCGTGCGCGGTTGCGGCAATTCCAGGCGCATGGCCAGCCACAGCGTGAGGAATGCGGCGATCAACACCTTGAAGATGTAGACCCAGGTCACGCCATCGCTGCGCGCCCAGTCGAAGAAACCACGGCGCCATTCCAGGGAGTAGAGCCAGCGCAGAGGTGCGGGCAAGGGAGTCATGAATTCTGCTCAGAAAAGTCGGGTCGGACCGGGATCCTGTGGGAGCGAGCTTGCTCGCGAATGCGGTGAGTCAGGCAACCAATGTGCTGGCTGACACGCCCTCTTCGCGAGCAAGCTCGCTCCCACAGGTTGTGTGTTCAACGCAGGAGAACCGGGGTTTTCGGCACTTGGGTTTTCTCGGCGGTCGGCACATCGTTGCCTGCCCCCAGTCCACCACCCAGCGCCGTCACCAATTCGGCATGCGCACTCAACCGCGCCGCCTGCACCTGCTGCTGCACCTGCTGCTGCTTGAACAGCAACGTCTGCGCATTGAGCACGTTGAGGTAATCGGTGAGGCCGCGCTGATAAGCGATCATCGCGATGTCGTAGGTCTTCTGCGCCGTGGCTACCGACTCGGCGGCGAAGCCTTGCTGCTTGTCCATCGACTCGCGGCGGATCAACTGATCGGAAATATTCTTCAGCGCATTGACCAGCGTCTGGTTGTAATGCGCCACGGCGATGTCGTAACCGGCGGAGGCTTCACCCAACTCGGCGCGCAGTCGGCCACCGTCGAAGATCGGTAGCGAGATCGCCGGCCCGACGTTGTAGTTGAGTTTCTTGCCGGTCAAAAACTCCAGCGCGCCCCCGCCGGTAGCCATGTAGCCGAGGCTGCCGACCAGATCGACGTTGGGGTAAAACCCGGCATGCGCCACATCGATACCGCGCGCCTGCGCCGCCACTTGCCAGCGACTGGCGACTACATCGGGACGCTGGCCGAGCAATTCGGCGGGCAATGCCGATGGCAGTTTCAGCGCAGCACCGAGGGACAATGTCGGGCGCTGCAACTGTGCGCCCGCCCCCGGACCTTTGCCGGCGAGCGCGGCGATCTGGTTGCGACTCAGGGCGATTTCTTCATCCAGCGCATCGAGCTGACGATGGGTTTCCGGCAACGGCGTTTCGGCCTGGCTGACTTCGAAGTGCGTGCCGATCCCGCCGTTCAAGCGCTTCTGCGCCAGATCGAGAATCTGTTGCTGCTGCTTGAGCGTCGCGGCGACGATGTCGCGCTGCGCGTAATGCAGCGACAGTTCGATGTAGGCGCGGACGATGTTGTTCTGCAATTCCAGCTGCGCCAGCCGCGCCTCGGCGGCGCTCATGTGCGCCAGATCCACCGCCCGCTCGCTGGCATTGCTTTCGCGGCCCCAGAGGTCGAGCGCGTAGCTGAAACCCAACGCGGCGTTGTTATCCCAGGTGGTGGTGTTGGCCAGATCGCCGGGGCCGTAGAACTGATCGGTCGGCCAGTTGTGGCGTTTGAGGGTCGACTCGCCATTGATCTGCAATGACTCGGCGGATTCGGCGACACCGGCCATGGCTTTGGCTTGGCGTAGTCGCGCAGCAGCCATGGCCATGCTCGGGCTGCCCTGCACGGCGAGGTCGATCCAGCGATTGAGTTGCGGGTCGCCGTAGGCTTGCCACCATTGCGCGGTAGGCCAGTTGGCGTCACGGGCGGCGTGGGCGATGGCATCGTCGGTGGCCAGTGTATTGGCCTCCATTGCCGTGCCCTGTGGGACAATTCCGTCCGTTGAGATGCAGCCGCCAAGACCCAGGGTAAAAGCCAGAACACTGAGCGGCAAAAGCGCTCTGTTGATGCGACGCGGCACAGCTGCGAATTCCTGAGAGAGGGGTAGATCGAGAACCCGTGTTGGAGCTGCCGCAGGCTGCGATTTTTTGATCTTGATTCCCTTAAAACAAAATCAAAAGATCGCAGCCTTCGGCAGCTCCTACAGGGATCGGCGCAATTCTATGGAAGGCCCCGTACGGCGATAAGCTGGGATTTCTGTGAATCTTTGTTACGGTTAACGAGATAATCCTTAAGTCTGGGGTCTCAGCCCCCGAAACTTCGTGTCACAATTTGCCATCTCCCTTGAGAGCACCCCATGGACACTTTGCAAAACATGCGCGCCTTCAGTTGTGTCGCCGAAGCCGGCAGCTTCACTGCCGCCGCCGTGCAACTCGACACCACCACCGCCAACGTCTCGCGCGCGGTCTCCAACCTGGAAGCCCACCTGCAAACCCGCTTGCTCAACCGCACCACGCGGCGCATCGCCCTCACCGAAGCGGGCAAACGCTACCTGCTGCGCTGCGAACAGATCCTCGCTTACGTCGAAGAGGCCGAAGCCGAAGCCAGCGACGCCCACGCACGCCCGGCCGGGCAATTGAAAGTGCACACCATGACCGGCATCGGTCAGCACTTCGTCATCGACGCCATCGCCCGCTACCGCAAAACCCACCCGGACGTGACCTTCGACCTGACCCTGGCCAACCGCGTGCCGGACCTGCTCGACGAGGGCTACGACGTGTCCATCGTGCTCGCCAGCGAGTTGCCGGACTCAGGTTTTGTGTCGCAACGCCTGGGCATCACCTACAGCATCGTCTGCGCCTCCCCGGCCTACGTGAAAGCCAACGGCGCCGCGCAAAAGCCCAGCGACCTGCTCAACCACGCCTGCCTGCGCCTGGTCAGCCCGGTGATCCCCCTGGAAAAATGGGCCTTCGACGGCCCGGAAGGCCAGGAAATGGTCACCATCAACAGCTCGCCGTTTCTGGTGAACTCCGCCGACGCGATGAAAACCGCGATCACCAGTGGCATGGGCGTGGGCGTGTTGCCGGTGTATGCGGCGATCGAAGGTTTGCGTAACGGCACACTGGTGCGGGTCATGCCGAACTACCGCTCGCAAGAGCTGAACCTGTATGCGATCTATCCGTCGCGGCAATATCTGGATGCGAAGATCAAGACGTGGGTTGAGTATTTGCGTGGATCGTTGCCAGAGATTCTTGCGGCGCATCAAGCCGAATTGGCCGCTTACGAACTCAGCGGCAGCCTCGCCGGCGCGCGCGTCGCCAACTGATTTGTAAACACAATGCGTCTTCTGTAGGAGCTGCCGTAGGCTGCGATCTTTTGATCTTGATGTTTAAAAATCAACAGATCGCAGCCTACGGCAGCTCCTACAGAACGGGGATTTCGCGGATCTTTCCGACAGGTTTTGAAGGTTGTCCGTCGGAAGTGCGCTGGCTAGGATTTGGGTGTCGCTGACGCATCAGCGACCGGGTCTGGAAAACCCGCAGGATCACAGCACATGACATAATGCCGCGCTTTTTCGGCGCCGAAGTTTTGTTATGGCGGCTGTACGTGGGAGACCTTCGGGTCTGCCGGGTTTGATCCTTTGCCGGTTTTTCCAGTCCGCGTACAGCTGCCACCCCTTTCGCCTGGAAAACGAAACATGGCAGCTCCATCTCTTTAAAAGGATATTGCCATGATCAAACACAGTCCCAATCCGCCTGAAGCGGAAGACACCACCCCCTACGAATTCCCCGGTTCGAAGAAATTCCACGAAGCCGCCGAGCGCGCCCTCGACCACTACCTCAAACCCAACGCGTTAACCCTGCGCTTTCACAAACCCAGCACCATGTTCCAGGTCGCACCGGAACAGGACAGCGAAAGCCTGCTGGTCCACGCCTGCGAATCACTGGCACAAGCCAGCCTGATGACCAGCGACATCGCCGCCTACATCGACTTGCCGCAACGGCGCACGATTCTGGCGATTCAGCAGATCATCATGCTCGCTGAACTGGCGGTGAATCGGGTGCTGGATAACCACGAAATCTCCCAATCCCCGGCACACAGCTAAAAGCCCCTCACCCTARCCCTCTCCCRGAGGGAGAGGGGACTGACTGTGGTGTTTGGCAGAGTTACGCCGACGTGAAATACCGAGTCGAATACAAATTCTGAATCAGATCAAGAGCCCCTCACCCTAGCCCTCTCCCAGAGGGAGAGGGGACTGACTGTGGTGTTTGGCAGAGTTACGCCGACGTGAAATACCGAGTCGAATACAAATTCTGAATCAGATCAAGAGCCCCTCACCC
>NZ_JBFUIR010000097.1:0-5009 GCF_056401755.1 Pseudomonas sp. P4_D7
GAGTACCGCTGCCAGGTGGCTGCTGAAAATTGGTTTGAGGTGGAGGTAATCTTCCTTGCCACGCAATCTGTGGGCGACGATACGCCCCAGTCCAGACTCATGGGTGTAAGCGAGGTATGGCAATGCCGCAGGAGAGGTGCCGAAGTTAGCGGATGCACTCGTGAGGGGAACGAGAACGTCCTCGCCCACCTTCTTGCTGGTGAACTGATCAGGCGCCAGTAAAGGCGGAACATCGGGATGGCGGTGGCAGAGCAGAAACTGAACCTGACCATGTATCAGCATCTGCTCACAAACAGCCATGCTATCTGAGTGCAGTTTAACGGCCTCAATGGGGGCACCGTTTTCTGAGCTTCGAAGCCATTTCGGAAAAAATGTAAATGACAGGGAATGAGTCGCTGCGAATTGAAGCGACTTGGCTGCCATTCCTGCTACCTCTTGAGCCTCGTTGCGCATCCTGTACAAGTGTCGAGCCGCCTCCTGAGCACTGGGCAAAATTTGCCTTCCTGCCTCGGTAAGGGTTGCGCCTTGCGGTGTACGCACAAACAACTCAACGCCCATCCAGTTCTCCAATGAGCGAACTCTGCGGCTGAAAGCCGGCTGAGTAACATGCCGCGCTTCTGCCGCCCGAACGAAGCTGCCGTACTCTGCAAGCGCTGAAAGATCTTCGAGCCAAACGAGTTCCAAGGGCCATGCCTCCTGTGCATAGGGTACGGCATTAATAGCATTGGGCGGGTGACATCGCAAAGCATAACGTGGGGCCACAAACAACAAGAGGAACCCGTCATGCGTATCGTAGACATCCGTGAAAAAACAGTTTCTATTGCCTCTCCAATTGCCAACGCCTACATCGACTTTTCCAAAATGACCTGCTCGGTCGTCGCTGTTATCACGGATGTGATTCGCGACGGTAAACCTGTCATCGGCTACGGTTTCAACTCCAACGGTCGCTATGGTCAAGGCGCTTTGATGCGTGATCGCTTTCTGGCGCGGATCACCGAAGCTGATCCAGATACTCTTGTCGACCATGAAAACAACAATCTGGATCCGTTTGCCATCTGGAAAACCCTGATGACCAACGAAAAGCCAGGCGGTCACGGCGAGCGCTCGGTCGCAGTTGGCACCATCGACATGGCTGTATGGGATGCCGTCGCCAAGATTGAAGGAAAACCTCTCTATCGCCTGCTGGCTGATCGTTACCGCAACGGCGTGGCCGATGACAAAGTTTGGGTCTATGCGGCAGGTGGCTACTACTACCCAGGCAAAGACCAGACCAAGCTCAAAGCAGAAATGCAGAGCTACCTGGATCGTGGCTACGACGTCGTCAAGATGAAGATCGGTGCAGTACCGCTGGACGAAGATATACGTCGCATCGAAGCGGTACTTGAAGTGGTTGGGGACGGTCGGCGACTGGCGGTCGATGCCAACGGTCGCTTCGATCTTCAGACCGGTATTGCTTACGCGGAAGCCATCAAGAAGTACAACCTGTTCTGGTACGAGGAGATCGGCGACCCACTCGATTACGCACTTCAGGCTGAGCTTGCCAATCACTATGAACTGCCTATGGCGACCGGGGAGAACCTGTTTTCCCACCAGGACGCCCGTAACTTGCTGCGTCACGGCGGCATGCGCCCGGATCGCGACTTCCTCCAGTTCGACTGTGCGCTGTCCTATGGGCTCGTGGAGTACATGCGCACCCTGAAAGTGATGGAAGAAATGGGCTGGTCTTCGCGCCGCGTAGTGCCGCACGGTGGTCACCAGATGTCCTTGAACATCGCAGCCGGTCTGCACCTGGGCGGCAACGAATCTTACCCCGACGTGTTCCAGCCTTTCGGCGGCTTCGCCGACGGAATCAAGGTGGAAAATGGTTATGTCGGCCTGCCAGATATTCCAGGTGTTGGCTTCGAAGCCAAGTCCGCCTTGTACGCAGTCATGCGTGAGCTAGGCGAAGGCTGATCAACCTCGATCTGCGGTTTCTTTTAAAGAGATCGCAGACTCAGGCGTCACCCGCTGACGCCAAACCACATGCCCATCACAAAAATAAAATGAGGTGCTTCCGTGGAAATCTCCAAGTCCCGCTGGTACAGCCAGCTATATGTGCAGGTGCTGATCGGCATCGTCATCGGCGCTGCGATTGGTCACTTTGAACCGCAATTCGGAGCCAGGCTTCAACCTTTTGCCGATGGCTTTATCAAACTCATCAAAATGCTGTTGGCACCTATTATTTTCGGTACCGTCGTGGTTGGTATCGCCAAGATGGGCAGCATCAAGGAGGTCGGGCGGATCGGCGTCAAGGCGCTGCTCTACTTTGAAATCCTTTCCACCATTGCGCTAGTCATCGGCCTTATTGTGGTCAACATCGCAAAGCCAGGCGCCGGGATGAATATCAACGCTACCACGCTTGATGCCAGCGCTATCGCCAAGTACAGCCAAGCCGCCACGGAACAGGGCGGCACTATCGATTTCTTTCTCAACATCATCCCGAGCACCTTCATTGGCGCATTCTCGAATGGCGTCATGCTTCAGGTCATTCTGATTTCGGTATTGATGGGCGTTGCCCTCGTTCAGATGGGCGAAACCAGCAAACCGCTGATCAATACCATCGACTTGTTTCTGCAAGGGCTTTTCAAGATCGTGGCAATGGTGATGCGCCTGGCTCCCCTTGGCGCCGGCGCCGGGATGGCTTTCACTATAGGCAAGTACGGCATTGGTACCTTGCTGTCGCTCGGCCAGTTGCTGGTCGCGCTCTACATCACCACCTTGATTTTCATCGTGGTAGTGCTGGGTACGGTTGCCAGATGGTCGGGCATGCCGCTGATGCAATTTCTTCGTTATTTCAAAGATGAAATTCTCATCACGCTTGGCACCTGCTCAACCGAAGCCGTGCTTCCGCGAATGATGGTGAAACTTGAAAAGCTGGGCTGCAAGAAGTCAGTGGTGGGCATGGTGCTACCCACTGGATATGCCTTCAATGCAGATGGCACCTGCATTTACCTCACCATGGCGGCGATTTTTATCGCACAGGCAACCAATACGCCACTGACGTTTATGGATCAGATGATTCTGTTGGGCGTCTTCCTGCTGACCTCAAAAGGCTCCGCTGGCGTGGCGGGTGCCGGGTTCATAACCCTTGCGGCAACGCTAACAACCATCCACTCCATTCCCCTGGTCGGCCTCGTCTTGCTACTGGGCATTGACCGATTCCTGAACGAAGCGCGGGCCGTGACCAACCTGATCGGTAACGGCATCGGCACCATCGCCATTGCCAAGTGGGACAACTCGTTTGATGTCGAGGCCTGCGAGCGTGAAATCGCCGCCATGAAACACGAAAAAGCGGCCAGGAAGGCATTGCTGGCGCAGAAATAAACTGCAAAGGGATCCGGTCATCTCGCCTTGGAAGTGGTTATGACCGGTAGTGCCTTCCAGGTTTTCGTTCGACTCGAATGAGACCAACAAATTAATTGTAAAAGTTTGATGGAGCCGAAAATGATTGAGCGATCTCATCATGAACTGCGCAAGGCGTTTGGTGATTTACTCCAAGGCAACGTCTGCAAATTTGCTGCTTCAGTCTTCGACCCTATCTCGGTTCGTATGGCTTGCGACCTTGGCTTTGAGGTTGCCATTCAAGGTGGTTCCGTCGCCTCGCTTCAGGTACTCGGGGCACCGGACATCGCACTGCTCACGCTGGATGAGTATGTCGAGCAGGTTTCCAGAGTCGGACGGGCTAGCCACATCCCAATCATTGGGGATGCTGACCATGGATTCGGAAACGCGCTGAATGTAATGCGAACAGTGACCGAGCTGCAGAAAGCCGGTGTCGCTGCCCTAACCCTGGAAGACACCCTCCTCCCGGCCAAGTACGACGAGCAATCGTATGTGCTTATCGAGAGGGAAGAAGCCGCGAGCAAGATTTACGCTGCGCGGTTTGCCCGATCAGATGATGCGCTCACCATCATCGCCCGAACAAATGTGGCCGTTACCACCTTGGAAGATTCCATTGCACGCACTACGGCCTATGAAAAAGCCGGGGCCGACGCGATTTGCCTCGTCGGGGTGAAAGACTTCCAACACTTGGAAGCACTCACTGCACATCTCAGCGTGCCGATCATGCTGATCAATTATGGAAATCCGGCTCTGAGCGATGTTGAGAAACTGAGTGCAGCCAACGTGCGGATTGTGGTCAATGGGCATGCCCCCTATCTGTCCGCAATCAAAGCGACTTACGAGGCGCTGCGCGAACAAAGCGGCACAAAGGGGAGCGAGTTTTCCCTCCCTGAGCTGCTTTCTAAATACACGCTCTCGGACAATTACCGTGAGTGGGCGAAAACCTATTTGAAGTCAGAACACGATTCAAATTGAGTTTGAAAAAGGTGCGATAAGGCGTCATGAAAAAGACAATCCTGGCCTTCAGCCGCGTCTCACCCACGCTGCTTGAGCCTTACAAAGATACGTACAACATCATCGTCATGCGTCCAGAGCTTGGTGACATGGATGCTCAGTTCGAAGATGCCATTCCCAGCGCTCATGGATTGATCGGCGGCAATCGGCGCCTAGGTGAAGCAGAGCTCGCATCGGCTAAAAACCTTGAGATCATTTCCAGCATTTCGGTTGGCTACGACAACTATGACCTCAGCTATCTCAATGGCCGAGGGGTCATGTTGACCAATACGCCAGATGTCTTGAACGAAACCACCGCTGATCTGGCTTTCGCCCTGATCCTGGCCACAGCGAGACGCATCCCAGAGCTTGATGCCTGGACGAAAGCCGGCAATTGGACAAAGACCATCGAAGCATCCCACTTCGGATGCGATGTGCATGGAAAGACCTTGGGCATTATCGGTTTAGGCAAAATTGGAGAGGCCATCGCACGCAGAGGGCGTTTCGGTTTTGGCATGAACATCCTCTACAGCGGCAACAATCGTAAACCGCAGCTTGAGAAAGAACTCGGTGCGCGGTTCGTCCCGCAAGAGAAACTTTTAAGCGAGTCTCATTTTGTCTGCCCGGTCGTGCCG
>NZ_JBFUIR010000098.1:0-4826 GCF_056401755.1 Pseudomonas sp. P4_D7
GCTGTCAACACCTCTTTTTCAACTTCCTTCTGGCTTCGATGAACTGAAGCAACCTGCCGCCGAAACCTGCATAACTCATTGAATCTCAAGGAGTTTTCCGTTTCGACTGCGCCGGAAGTGGGGCGAATTATAGACATCCTGAATCTGCCGTCAACCGTTAATTTCGCTTTTCTATCAAAGCAGGCGAAAAAGCTCCCTCTATATAGACACAACTCCCATGCCTGATTCGAACTCAACCAGAAAGCCCTCCAAGAGAAAGCGCATACAAATTACGACTAGGCCTTGCCACGCCTGCTGATTGAGCGCTTCAAGACCATCGAGCATTAAAGGAGGGGAGTTTCAACAATAGATGGTGTCCCAGGGCAGGTTCGAACTGCCAACCTTCCCCTTAGGAGGGGGATGCTCTATCCAATTGAGCTACTGAGACACACGCTTTGTCGCAGCAGACGCTGCATGACGGACGGCGTGCATGTTAACCACCGAACCCCGATTTGTCATGTCGTCCGTTGGGCTTTTTAAGTGTAGGCAAGCGCCCTGCAATGCTGCGGGAAGAATTACCGTGCATTTTGCATGCTCACTGAAAAGCCATTATTGCAGATTGCAACCTGCAAAACTCGAAAAACCCGCTCAAATGCTTGTTTTTAAAGGACTTAACAGAGGTTAAACTGTTGGCACGACGGCTGCTTTGTCTGTTCTATCGAAGAACATTCGGAGCTACACCCATGAACACCACCCTTTTGCTTGCAAATGCAATTGCTCTTGCGGTTTTGGTGAGCTTCCAGTTTGTGCCCGAGCATGCAACACAGAAGCCATTGGCCCAGCGCATGCCGCATTACTTGCAGGTACAAAAAGCACCCCAACTGGCGGTGCTGAACGATCAGGACACCTCTACCCCACAGGCCGTCAGTAACTCTGAGCAGGTGCGACCAGCACTGACCTCCGAACATCTGGTTTTTTGAATCATCTTCAGGAGTAAAACATGTCCAAGTCAGCTGCGGGATTTCTGATCCTCGCTCTATTGAGTGGCGTTGTGCATTTATCGCTGTTCGAGGGCGCTGAAATCACCCTGCCCCTGATTGGCTGCGCCATTTTTGCCACGCTATTTGTGCTGGCGCTGGCTGCGGGAAGAAAGATCAAATTTGATCCGGTTTTACGCTGAGCCTGATCAGACGCAAAAGATCACTGACGGCCTCCGCCAGCTCCCCGGAATTATCAATGACATTTACCGGCTCATCACTTGACCGCCTATCCTTGAACAACACATTGCGATCCAGTCTTGCGTCAATTTGCTCGAGCGTTTCTCGACCACGCTTGAGCAGACGCTCTCGCAACACCTCATCCCGAACTGTCAGCAAGACTGGCAGCAGCGCTGGATAGCGCTGCATTGCTTGACGCAGATTGGCCCGCGAACCATTGACCAATACATGCAGTCCAGCATTCAGCCATTGATCCATTTCCACTGGAATCCCGTAGGCGAGACCATTGGCACGCCAGGCCAATGAAAATTCGCCGGCGCGCTCACGCCGCTCAAACTCATCCGGTGTCACCCCAACAGCATCCTCCCCCACCGATTCGGCAGATCGCGTGATCACCCGACGCATCACCTCACAGTTCAATGCACGTAAGGGGGCTCGCGCAGCCTCGATCAAACTGTCCTTGCCTGACCCGGACGGCCCCATCAAGTAAATTAGCTTGCCATCCATCCTGAAAACGCCCTCCAGCAGGTGTATGCCACTAGTAAATCGGCAATTTGCCACTATCCTGTACAGGTAAGGAACAAGGATGCAGAACCCGCATAGCATGCACGTTCTGATGCCCTCGGACATCAATTGATGTGCAGCAGGAAGCGGACAAGGATGCGGACAGAGGTGAAGATTTCTAACCAGTCCGCATTTCTGATAATTGGTGCTGGCATTACGCCTTTACCCAGCTCAATATTTGTCACAGAATTGACGCCAATGATCTGGCAATTTTGAGGCATGATGCGGGCCTCTTAACAATTCAGGTTGAACCATTTGGCGCGGATGCTTGTCCTACCACACATCCTGCGGCCAATCCCGAGAACCGCTCCCCTGAACTAACCGGTTAAATATATGCGCCCATTGAAACAGGCAATTTATTCCAGCCGTACGGCTGACAAGTTCGTCGTACGTCTGCCAGACGGAATGCGTGAACGCATTGCCGAGGTGGCTCGCAATCATCATCGCAGCATGAACTCCGAGATCATTGCGCGCCTTGAGCAGAGTCTTATTCAGGAAGGTGCACTGGGCGAAGAGCTGAGCATGCGCCTGGACAGCCCGGAGCTGTCGTTGCACGAGCGCGAGCTGTTGCAACGTTTCCGCCAGCTGTCTCACCGTCAGCAGAACGCCTTGGTGTCCTTGATTGCCCATGACGCCGAAATGGCAGCAGACGCGTCCTGAGCCATAACGAACATCTCAAGCCAGCATAATTGCTGGCTTTTTTTTGCGCGGATTTTGAGTTTTCCCAGGCAAAAAAAAGCCCGCCAGATAGGCGGGCTGTTTCGCTGTAGCTGATCAGAGCAGGAATATTGTCGCCAGCCCGAGGAAGATGAAGAAACCACCGCTGTCGGTCATCGCAGTAATCATCACGCTAGCCCCCATCGCTGGATCTCGACCCATCTTCGCCAAGGTCATAGGGATCAATACCCCCATCAATGCGGCCAGCAACAGGTTGAGTGTCATTGCCGCGGTCATCACCACACCCAACGACCAACTTCCGTAAAGAAGATAAGCAACGACACCAATCACACCGCCCCAGACAAGGCCATTGATCAAGCCTACGGCCAATTCCTTGCGCATCAGGCGCGAAGTATTGCCGGTGCTTACCTGATCGAGCGCCATGGCGCGAACGATCATGGTGATCGTCTGGTTACCGGAATTGCCGCCAATGCCCGCCACGATCGGCATCAGTGCAGCGAGCGCCACCAGTTTCTCGATCGAGCCCTCGAACAGACCGATCACCCGCGATGCAACAAACGCAGTGATCAAGTTGATCGCCAGCCATGCCCAACGGTTACGAAGCGACTTCCAGACCGACGCGAAGATGTCTTCCTCCTCACGCAGACCCGCCATGTTGAGGACTTCGTTCTCGCTTTCTTCACGAATCAGGTCGACCATTTCATCGATGGTCAGACGACCGATCAACTTACCGTTCTTGTCGACGACCGGAGCCGAGATCAAGTCGTAACGTTCGAACGCCTGTGCGGCGTCGTAGGCATCTTCGTCCGGGTGAAAACTCACCGGGTCGCTAGCCATCACCTCGGCTACTTGCTTGTCCGGATCATTAACCAAAAGGCGCTTGATCGGCAGCACACCTTTGAGCACACCGTCGTAATCGACCACGAACAGTTTATCGGTATGGCCCGGAAGCTCTTTAAGGCGACGCAGATAGCGCAGAACGACTTCGAGACTGACATCCTCACGGATAGTCACCATCTCGAAGTCCATCAGCGCACCAACCTGCTCCTCGTCGTAGGACAAGGCCGAACGCACGCGCTCACGCTGCTGATTATCCAGGCTCTCCATCAGCTCATGGACGACGTCTCGCGGCAGCTCGGAAGCCAGGTCAGCAAGTTCGTCTGCATCCATGTCCTTGGCAGCGGCCAGGAGCTCGTGATCGTCCATGTCGGCGATCAGCGTTTCACGAACGGAGTCGGATACTTCGAGAAGAATGTCGCCGTCGCGATCAGCCTTGACCAATTGCCAAAGCGTCAGACGGTCGTCCAGCGGCAAGGCTTCAAGGATATAGGCGACGTCGGCAGAGTGCAGATCATCGAGCTTGCGTTGCAGCTCGACGAGATTTTGCCGGTGAACCAGATTTTCGACGCGATCGTGATGCGCGCCTTCCTGGCGATGAGTCAGGTCTTCAACGACCCGTTGACGCTGCAGCAGCTCGACGACCTGAGCCAGGCGATCCTGCAGGCTTTCTTGCGTTTTCTTTACTTCGATTTCAGACATAGGCGAACTCCACTCCCAGCAGCGGGGCACGCCGGAAGAATCAATCAGTCAATTCATGATTGGTGAAACGGGGTACTGAGTAACTACTGGGTAAGTCCATGGAATTTTTCCATAAGCCCCGGCGGGGCTGACGGGCGCAATGATACACCGCATGACGGTTTAAAACGTTAAAAAATCGCGGGCGAAACAAGCGCTTGCGAAACAAACCTGAGCACTGTCCTGATCCTTGCTATGCGACGACTCATTCTGAAAAGAAAACACACCGACACTGAAAAATGTAGCGACTACCCTTGAGCATAGATCGTCATGGAGGACGTCGAATGCCCTTGAAAACATCTCACCTTGTACTCGCCAGCCTGCTTTGCGTGCCGCCTGGCGGAGCCGCCCTCACACTGCATCGTTGCGAAGCCGATGATGGCAGCATCACCTTCACCTCGATGAGTTGTGCGCACGGCGAGCGGCGCTCAGCACAGGAAGTTCACCCCTATTCCCCCGGATCAGTCGTGGCGGTGATGCCGGAACACAACCATGAGAAAATATCCGGGATGACAACAAAAACTCGAGCACTGGGGATTGTTGGTCACGCTGAAGACAGATGCGGAAACCTGATCGACGCCAGGCAACGTCGCGAAGCGATCATCAATCGCCGTGTCATTGCCGGCATGAGCCAACAAGATGTCGAGAGCGCGCTAGGTAAACCGGACAAGGTAAATATCCGAACATCGACGACGAGCTATCGATACGACCTCAAGCGAGGACGTTCGGCTCAAATTGATTTTGACGAACGAGGATGCGTGAAAGCAAAAACCAAATCCCGGACAGCAAAAAGCCCGCGTTAAACGCGGGCTT
>NZ_JBFUIR010000099.1:0-4806 GCF_056401755.1 Pseudomonas sp. P4_D7
GCCGGAATCAATGCAGGACATCGCCCCGAGCGGTGTACGATTTCTGCCGCTGACCGATCCCGATTGCCAAAGCACTGTCGCCCTCGCCTACCCACAGAACCCCACGCCGCTGATCCAACACTTCCTCCAGACCTTCACCAATCCCCCCTGTGGGAGCGAGCTTGCTCGCGAAAGCGGACCGTCAGCCACTGAAGGTGTCGAAGGATAAGACGCCTTCGCGAGCAGGCTCGCTCCCACAGGGATTTATGGTCATTCATGGAGATTGATCAGCAAATGCCTTTAAACTGCGCCCCATGATTAAAGATCCCTTTGCAAGACTTGGCCTGGACCGTGAGGTCCTGACCGTCAGCCAGCTCAACGGCCGCGCGCGGGTGTTGCTCGAAGACGTGTTCAGCAACATCTGGGTCGAAGGCGAAATTTCCAACCTCGCGCGCCCGGCGTCAGGCCACATCTATTTCACCCTCAAGGACAGCGGCGCTCAGGTTCGATGCGCGTTGTTCCGGCAGAACGCGGCGCGCGTGCGTCAGGCGCTGAAGGATGGCCTGGCGGTGAAGGTGCGTGGCAAGGTTTCGCTGTTCGAAGGCCGTGGCGACTATCAGTTGATTCTCGACACTGTCGAACCTGCCGGTGACGGTGCACTGCGTCTGGCCTTCGATGCGCTGAAGGAAAAGCTCAGCGCCGAAGGTCTGTTCAGTGCCGAACGCAAAGTGCCGTTGCCCGCGCATCCGCAGCGCATTGGCATCATCAGCTCGCCAACCGGCGCGGTAATTCGCGACATCATCAGCGTATTCCGCCGCCGTGCGCCGCAGGTGCAACTGACGCTGATTCCGACTGCCGTACAAGGCCGCGAAGCCACCGCGCAAATCGTCCGCGCGCTGAAAATGGCCGATGCCCGTGGTTTCGACGCACTGATCCTCGCCCGTGGCGGCGGCTCGCTGGAAGACCTCTGGTGCTTCAACGAAGAAGCTGTAGCCCGTGCCGTTGATGCGTGTGTAACGCCAATCGTCAGCGCCGTCGGTCACGAAACCGATGTGTCGATCAGTGATTTTGTCGCTGACGTGCGCGCACCGACGCCGTCCGCAGCAGCTGAACTGCTCGCTCCTGATTCCAGCCATCTGATCCGTCAGGTCGAAAGCCTGCATCGCCGTCTGGTGATACGCATGCGCGACCGTTTGATGCGTGATCGTCTGCGCCTGGAAGGCATGGCCCGTCGCTTGCGCCATCCCGGCGAACGTCTGCGCCAACAGGCCCAGCGCCTGGACGATCTGGACATGCGCATGCGCCGAGCGTTCGAGCGTCATCTCAATACCCGTCGCGAGCGCCTGATCCGCTTGGAAACCCGCCTCGCCGGCCAGCATCCGGGGCGGCAATTGGCGATGTTGCGCCAGCGACTCGACAGCCTCGCCGAACGCTTGCCTCGCGCCATGCGCGAAGGTCTGAAGAACCGTCGCCTGCAACTGCACAGCCAGATGCAGACGCTGCACGTGGTCAGCCCATTGGCGACGCTCGGTCGCGGTTACAGCATTTTGCTCGATGAGCGTGGCCATGCGATCCGCAACGCCGCGCAGACCCACACCGGTCAGCGCCTGAAAGCCAAACTCGGCGAAGGCGAACTGCAAGTGCGCGTCGAGGACAATCACCTGACGCCTGTCACTCTCTCTTTACTGGACTGATCCATGCCGCGCTTTCTCGCTCCACTGTTTTTGCTCTGCCTGACCTTCAATGCCCACGCCGACAGTTACATCACCCGGCTACTGAACAAACCGGTGCCGGGCGGTGTGGCGGTGGTTGATCTGGGCACCGCCGCGCAGGCACCGAAAGCCACGTATCAGGGCAAACCGGTGCTGGTGGTAAAAGAACAGAACACCTGGCTGGCGATCGTCGGCGTGCCACTTACCGTTAAACCAGGTGCACAGCAGATCAGCAGCGGCGGACGTAACTTGCCATTCACCGTGGGCAACAAGAAATACCCGGAACAACGCATCACCCTGAAGAACAAACAGCAAGTCAACCCGGATCAGTCGAACCTCAAACGCATCGAGGGCGAACTGGCCGAACAGATCAAGGCATATCGCAGCTTCAGCCCGAACACGCCGAGCAATCTGTTGTTGGACAAACCGGTGAACGGTCCGTTGTCGAGCAAGTTTGGTGTGCGTCGCTTCTTTAATGGTGAAGAGCGCAATCCACATGCAGGCCTCGACTTCGCGGTGCCAGCGGGCACGCCGATCAAGACCCCGGCGGCGGGCAAGGTGATCCTCACCGGCAACTACTTCTTCAACGGCAACACCGTGTTTGTCGACCATGGGCAGGGCTTTATCAGCATGTTCTGCCATATGTCGAAGATTGATGTGAAAGTCGGCGATCAACTGGCGCGGGGCGCTGTGGTCGGCAAGGTTGGCTCGACTGGTCGGGCGACCGGGCCGCACATGCACTGGAATGTCAGCCTGAATGATGCGCGGGTGGATCCGGCGATTTTCATTGGCGCATTTCAGCCTTAAGACAGCCGATGGGCTGATGGCCCCTTCGCGAGCAAGCTCGCTCCCACATTGGATTGCGTTCAAAACACAAATCCCTGTGGGAGCGAGCTTGCTCGCGAAGGCGGCCTACAACGCACATCAATACTTACTGAACTGCTATAAACCCCAATTGCGCCCCAATCAAACCTCGCGCAAATATCACAACGATCAGCGACCTCCAGCGCAATAAAATCCTGCAAAAACCCGCTTTCCGAGTATTCCTCTCAATTTTTTTCGACTGCTTGCCATCCTCTCCCCTCGCGGTTAGGGTTGAAGGCATGAAAACCTCTCACACCCTCATTCAGCTTCGCCAGCACCGCAGCCTGTGCCTCGTCAGCGCACGACTGCCAGGCTGAATCGCGGCACCTCGTCCCACGCTTTTCCAAGAACATTCGTAACACCGGCAGGCCGCCTCTTTTCGGCCCAGACAATAAGGAATTTCCCGATGAGCATGCTCAAAGATCCGTCTTCGAAATACCGCGCGTTTCCCGTCATCAACTTGCCGGATCGCACCTGGCCGTCGAAAACCATCGACACCGCGCCGATCTGGTGCAGTTCCGACCTGCGTGACGGCAACCAGTCGCTGATCGAGCCGATGGACGCGGTGAAAAAGCTGCGCTTCTGGAAAACCCTGGTGCAGGTCGGTGTAAAGGAAATCGAAGCGTCGTTCCCGGCCGCTTCGCAAACTGACTTCGACTTCGTGCGTACCCTGATCGAAGAAGGCCACATCCCGGACGACACCACCATTCAGGTGCTGACCCAGGGCCGTGAAGATTTGATCGAGCGTACTTTCGAATCCCTGCGCGGTGCGAAAAAAGCCATCGTTCACTTGTACAACGCCACCTCGCCTTCTTTCCGTCGCATCGTCTTCAACCAGGACAAGGACGGTATCAAGGCCATTGCAGTCAACGCCGCCAAGCTGTTCGTCAAATACGCGGCGATGCAGCCGGACACCGAATGGACCTTCGAATACTCGCCGGAAACCTTCAGCGCCACCGAGTTGGAATTCGCCAAGGAAGTCTGTGACGCGGTGATCGAGGTGTGGAACCCGACGCCTGAGCACAAGATGATCCTCAACCTGCCGGCTACCGTTGAGTGCGCGACCCCGAACGTCTACGCCGACCAGATCGAGTGGTTCGGCCGCAATATCAACCGTCGTGACAGCGTGATCATCAGCCTGCACACCCACAACGACCGTGGCACCGGTGTCGCCGCTACCGAGTTGGGCCTGATGGCCGGCGCCGATCGCGTCGAAGGCTGCCTGTTCGGCAACGGCGAGCGTACCGGTAACGTTGACCTCGTCACCGTCGCCCTGAACATGTACACCCAGGGTCTTGACCCGCAGCTGGACTTCTCCGACATCGACGGCGTGCGCAAAGTGGTCGAAGAGTGCAACCAGATTCAGGTTCACCCACGTCACCCGTACGTTGGCGACCTGGTACACACCGCATTCTCCGGCTCGCACCAGGATGCAATCCGTAAAGGCTTCTCCCAGCAGAAACCGGATGCACTGTGGGAAGTGCCGTATTTGCCGATCGACCCGGCCGACATCGGCCGCAGCTACGAGGCGGTGATTCGCGTCAACAGCCAGTCGGGCAAGGGCGGTATCGCCTACTTGCTGGAGCAGGAGTACGGCATCAGCCTGCCACGTCGCATGCAGATCGAATTCAGCCAGGTCGTGCAGCGTGAAACCGATCGTCTGGGCCTGGAGATGACCGCCAAACAGATTCACTCGTTGTTGATCAGCGAATACCTGCAAGCCAACACCCCGTATGCGCTGGTCAGCCATCGCCTGCAGGAAGAAAACGGCAACAGCGCCGTCGAAGTGGAAGTGGCAAGCAAAGGTCAGGGCGAAACCAACCTGCACTGGCGCGGCAAGGGCAATGGTGCGCTGGAAGCACTGGTCGCCGGTCTGCCGATTCCGGTGGAGATCATGGACTACAACGAACACGCGATCGGCGCGGGCACCAACGCCAAAGCAGCGGCGTACATCGAACTGCGTGTGAACGGCGAACGTGCAGTGCACGGCGTGGGCATCGATGAAAACATCACCACGGCCAGCTTCAAGGCCCTCTTCAGCGCGCTGAACCGCTCGCTGAGCCAGCCTGAGGCGAAAGCAGCGTAATCGATCGCTGAAATGCAAAAGGCCCCGGCGTTTGAACTCCGGGGCCTTTTTTTGCCTACAGGTTTTGCGATCGTTCCCACGCTCTGCGTGGGAATGCCTCAAGGGACGCTCTGCGTCCAGTGACGCGGAGCGTCACGGGCTGCATTCCCACGCAGAGCGTGGGAA
>NZ_JBFUIR010000100.1:0-4799 GCF_056401755.1 Pseudomonas sp. P4_D7
TCTGACCCACCGCTTTCGCGAGCAAGCTCGCTCCCACAAGGTTATGCGGTGGAATCAGATCCTCTTATGTGGCGCCATCGGAGAGTTTTTCTGGTGAGATCGGACAGTGTCAGCGGCGGGGTCGGTTGTTAGGCTCATCCCCCACGGCACCGCCAATAAGAACGAAAAGCAATGAAGCTGACCTTCCTCCTGTTGCTGCTTTGTGCAACGGCCCCGAGCGCCTGGGGCTGGTCGAACCATACGGTCGGCAGCTATCTGGCGTTGCAGGACCTGCCAGCGTTGCGCGACGCGCCAGCGGTTGCAGTCGAGCCACTGGAGCAGTTTCTCACCGAGCAATATCCGGCCGTGCTGGCGCTGTTGGAGCAACAGGAAAGCTTCGCCCGCGCGCACTTCACTCAGTACCCGCCACGACCTGACAACCTGAAATTGCCCGCAGTGCCGAGTGACAATTTACGCCACGACTTTCTCACTGCGCTGCGCATCAATCCCGAGATTCACTTGGCAATGGTCATCCAGCCATTACCCGGCAAAGACCTGCCCGAGCGCGAGCATCTGCAAGCTAACCAGGTCATGGTCGAACAAACCCTGTCACCGTGGAATCGTCAGCGTTTCATCGTGGTCACCGATCATGAAAAAGTCGCAGCCCTGGCCGTGCTCGCCAGCGCTGCCGACGAGCCGGATTACGGCCACGACATCAATCTGTTCAGCGACAACCCCGGCAACGTCGGCGCGCTGTACGGCTTCGGCCCGCAACCGTTCGGCGATGCGCGTTTCCAGTACAGCTCACAGGCGCCGTTCCACATGGGCTTCTTCCATGAAAGCGCGGTGGTCTACGCCGCTGCCGGTTTCCTTGAACGCAGTTGGCCGGACTGGCGCGCGTATCAATACATGGGCCTGGCGCGACTGGCATTTGCCAGCGGTCATCGGTATTGGGGGTATCGCTTTCTCGGCTGGGGCCTGCACCACATTCAGGACCTGACCCAGCCGTATCACGCCAAGCCGCTGCCGGGCGTCGACCTCGCCAGTCTTCTGCTGCTGGAAGGCAAGGCGCTGGCCGGTTTCGCCGCCGACAAACAAGCCTCCATCGAGCGCGTCGCCACACGGCACATGGAAGTCGAGAAATATCAGTCGACCTGGCTGCGCCGCGTGCTGCGTGCCGGTCAGCCGCATCCGATGCTCGCGGCTTACGCCGATGTGGCCCAGGACAAAAGCTACCCGCCGTACTCGGTCGACTACCTGCGCGAAGTGGTCAGCGCCGAAGCCGTCAACGACTCCGCAGCCTTCGACGAGGCCATCGGCCAGTGGCTTGCAACGGCGCCGGTCAGCAGTGATTTCAGCAGCGGCAACCAGCTGCATCGCGAAGACTTCGACCACCCGGCACTCAACCAGCAGTTGTTCAGGTTGCTCGGACATTTCGGCGCTCACAGCCGGATTTATGTCAGCGCGGGATTGGCGCCGTAGTGCGCCGCAACGCACACCACAACAATAAAAAACAGGGAAGGAGGAACAGATGATCAACACTCGATTGCGCCTGACGGGCGCCGCGCTCCCCGGTGTCGGCCTGGCAGGGCTGCTGCAGTTGTGCGCAGTCGATGCGGCGCACGCGGTGGAATTCAGCCTGATGGACAAGCAGGTCACCGGCTCCCTCGACACGACCTTGTCTTACGGCCGTTTGTGGCGGGTGCAGGGCCGCGACAAGACTAACGATGACGTCAACACCAACGACGGCAATCGCAACTTCGATACCGGGCTGGTTTCCGAGGTGTACAAGATCACCTCCGAGCTTGAAGCCAACTATCAGAACTACGGCGTGTTCGTGCGCGGCACCGCGTTCTACGACACGCAACTGATGGACAAGCGCAACGACTACTACGACAACAACAGCCCCTCGCAACCGAGCCAGAGCTACCCGCAGGACAACCATTTCACCAGCCAGACCCGCGACATCGCCGGCAGCCGCATCGAGATGCTCGACGCCTATGTGCACGGCAGCTGGGACGTCGCGCAGATGCCGGTAACCGCGCGCGTCGGTCGGCAGGTGTTCAACTGGGGTGAGGGGATTTTCTATCGCGGCGGGATCAACACCACCAACCCGGTGGACGCCGCCAAGTACCGCTTGCCCGGCGCCGAAGTCAAGGAAGTGCTGGTGCCGGTGGAGGCACTGAGTTTCAACATCGGCCTGACCGATTCGCTGACCATGGAGAGTTTCTACCAGACCAACTGGAAGGAAACCCGCATCGATCCGGTCGGCACCTTCTACTCGCAGACCGACCTGTTCGCCGACGGTGGCAACACCGGTTACAACAACTTCAGCGGCACAGCGCTCGACACGCCGGTTCCGGGGTTCGGCAACGTCATCGGTTTGTACAGCGCGCTGGGCAACAACCCGTTGCTCAACTCCGCCCTGCAAACCACTGGTCTGTATGCCAACGGCGTCACTCCGGCCTACGGCAACACACTGAAAGTGGCAAGCGTCGGCAAGGACTACAACGCACGCAACGATGGCCAGTTTGGTTTTGCCTTTCGCTATATCGCCGAACAGCTCAACAGCACCGAGTTCGGTTTGTATATGGTCAACTACCACGCCAAGGAGCCAACCATCGCGGCGGACCTGGGCGGCTACAAAGGCATCGACATGGACGCGCTGACCAACCTGTTGTCCGGCGTTGCGGGCAGTCAGGCCGGGGCGCTGGCCAATGGGTTGGCGACGGCCGACGTGATGGGCAATATCCAGGCGCATCGGCGTTATGCCGAAGACATCCGCATGTACGGTTTCAGCTTCAACACCACACTGGGCGAGGCATCGGTGTTCGGTGAAATTGCTTATCGGCCGAACTTGCCGATTGGCGTTGCGGCCACTAACGATCTGATCGGTGACCTGGCCAACGGTGCGGCTGTGGCGGTGACGGGCAGGTCGATCAACGTCGGCGGGCAGATGGTCAATCTCAACAGCGAGATCAACAACGCCGAACGTGTCGAAGCGTTCAACACCTCGCTCGGCACCATCTACAACTTCGGCCCGACTGCTTCGTTCGACTCGCTGTTCGGCATCTTCGAACTTGCCTCCGAGCACCTGCGCGGCAGCAGTCTGCAATACACCGCTTACGACGGCAGTCGTCGTTACTACGCCGGCACGGGCAACTATTCCTATGTGTCGGGCGGTGATCGCGACGATCAGGTCAATCGCAATTCCTACAGCTACACGGCGATGCTCAACGGCACCTGGAACGACGTATACGCCGGGGTCAACGTCTCGCCGTACATCGTCTACAAGGACGATTTCGAGGGCAACAGCTATCAGGCCGGCAACACCATCGAAGGGCGCAAGGCTTACACGCTGGGGATAAAAGCCAATTACCAGAACAAGCTTGAAGCCGAGTTGCAGTACACCGAGTTCTACGGCGGCGGGCAGAACAACGGCATCCGCGACCGCGATAACGTCGGGTTCAACCTCAAGTATTTCCTTTAAAGGCTACACACAGCCCCTGTGGGAGCGAGCTTGCTCGCGAAGAGGCCGGCACATTCAACATCAATGTCGACTGAGCCACCGCTTTCGCGAGCAAGCTCGCTCCCACAGGTTTCGCATTCTGGAGAAAGTCATGATTCACACTTCAAGACTGACAAAAACATCGCTAGCGCTGTTTCTGAGCCTGGCTGCCAGCACCGCTCTAGCCGCCATCACCCCACAACAAGCCGAACAACTGAAAACCACCCTGACCCCCATGGGCGCCGAGCGTGCCGGCAACGCCGCCGGCACCATCCCCGCGTGGACCGGCGGCATCACCCAAGCCCCGGCCGGCTACAAACCCGGCCAGCACCACCCCGATCCCTACGCGGCAGACAAACCGCTGTTCACCATCACCAAAGCCAATCTCGACCAATACAAAGCCCACCTCAGCCCCGGCCAGATCGCCCTGTTCAACAGCTACCCCGACACCTTCCAGATGCCGATCTACCCGTCCCGCCGCTCCGGTTCAGCGCCGCAATGGCTGTACGACAACACCCTGAAAAACGCCACCTCGGCCAAGCTGCTCGAAGGCGGCAGCGGCTTCTCCGATGCTTACGGCGGCGTGCCATTCCCGGTGCCCAAGGATGGCGTTGAAGTGCTGTGGAACCACATCACCCGTTATCGCGGCATCTACGTCGTGCGCCGCGCCTCCGAAGCACCGGTCCAGCGCAACGGCAGCTTCGCGCTGGTGACCTCGCAGCAGGAAGCGCTGTTCAACTATTACCGCCCGAACGGCCAGTTCGCCGACCTGAAGAACATCCTGTTCTATTACCTCGCCTTCGTGAAAAGCCCGGCGCGACTGGCCGGTGGCGCCGCCCTCGTGCACGAAACCCTCGACCAACTCAAAGACGCACGCCAAGCCTGGATCTACGACGCCGGCCAACGCCGCGTGCGCCGCGCACCGAACCTCGCCTACGACACGCCGATCGCATCCTCCGATGGCCTGCGCACCGCCGACGACACCGATCTGTTCAACGGCTCGCCTGATCGCTACGAGTGGAAGCTCAAGGGCAAACAGGAAATCTACATCCCCTACAACAACTACAAAGTCGCCAGCCCCGACGTGAAATACGCGCAACTGCTCACCCCGGGCCACCTCAACCCGCAATACACCCGCTATGAACTGCACCGCGTGTGGGTGGTGGAAGGCAACCTGAAACCGGGCTCGCGGCACATCTACTCCAAGCGTGTGCTGTTTCTCGATGAAGACAGCTGGGGCGCCGCGCTGGTTGATCAGTACGATGGACGAGGCGAGTTGTGGCGCGTATCGATGGCCTACCTGAAAAACTTC
>NZ_JBFUIR010000101.1:0-4708 GCF_056401755.1 Pseudomonas sp. P4_D7
TCCAACAGTTGTTCCCGTCGCAGCCATGCTCACCTCCCTGTCGTTACACGCATCATCGCACGGGAGCGGGACTTCCTGCGGAGTTCCATTCCGCGACGGCCTCGCTGTCGCACAAGCTGAAAAATGCCGGTGCAGACCAACATCTGGAAAATCGCTCTCTCCCCCTCGAGAGGGAGCCATGCGTGTCCTGCGAAGACGTGCCGGCACCGCTGGTGAGCACCAGTCCCAGCGCCGGGATGTCTACCGCCGAATCAAGCGCCATTGGTGTGCCGTGCCCGACAAATCGCCGGCTCACAAAGTCAGGCGGCCTCCGACTCGACCGAGGCGAGGGCAACGACGGGCCTCTCATCGCGCTCCCCGGGGGGAGTGACTTCCTGTCGCCGCAACTCGGCATCAACGGCATACGCAGCGCGCGCCCTGAAGACCCAGCGCCCAAGGTTCCACAACATCAACAGGCCGTAAACAAGCGCCAATGCCCCGAGCGCGCGCTGGCTTCGCACCGACTCCCGTACAAGGGCCGGCAGGCGCGGGTCTTTGAGCACATCGCACGCAGCGCCCCGGTCCAGCCCGAAATCCGCCGGGTCATCCTTGCCCGCACAGTCTTGCTTGGTCATGGCCAGCCATTGCGCTGTCCCGAGCGGCCTTCCCGAGGTGTCGCCAAAAACGGCCCAATGGTCGGTCGCCTTGAACTGCAACACGRCACCCTTCGCCGACAAACCAATCGGTGAACAAATCACCATGAGCCCGCCGACCAAAAGAACGAGGAATATCCACCACCCGTGTGCCCTGACTGTGGGGAGGCGCTTGTTCATTGCGAGTTTCTTGCGATCAAAATAATCCCCGCAGTCGCACAGCGTGCCGAGGTCGATGTGATGCTTCGTCGCCCAGCTCGTCACACGGCGCGCCTGGGCTAGGCTGTCGGCCCAGCCGAACAACATGCGGTATTCGAGCAGTTCGACCCGTTCGCGAACATCGTCGGACAGCCAGGTGGGATTCCTTGCCTCCTTGCGCCGGAAACCGTGCCAGAGACGGTGGCGGAGCGGGAAGAGAGACTGTCCCCGCATCACGACCACCACGACGGGCACCAGTACAAAGAGAGAGGTGATGTAGGGTGCAAAGTGCAGTACATGGGTCAATGAACTCGCGTCCATGGCCGGTGTGACTCCTCGGGCAATGTGGGTAACGGTGTGTTTCAGGAAAGATGGAGCGTCTCGCGGACGACGGTCTGCGCGAGCGCCTTGATGACTTCCAAGGCGACTGTCGACCCTGCCTTGCCCATGCGTGACTTCACCGCTTTCCAGACGGTCTCGTCGCGCAGGTTGTCGATGAAGTCATGACCGGCTGGTGTCAGCCGCCTGGCGATGACGGACAGCGGGATGTGCGTGCGAACGCCGGTCGACGGATACCGGGGATCCGGCCCGACAGCCAGCCCGCCTTCGACAATCTGGGCTAGGTGATAAGCGACCTGCTCCTCGGTAAATCCTTCCACTTCGTGTGCCTGGGTCAGTGGTGCATCGCTCGCTTCGATATCGAGCAGCAAGCACCGGTACAAGTCTGCGTCGCGTTTCATTCTTAATCCTTTGGTCGACCCTTGCGCGTCAACGCCCCTGGTGCGCAAGTACAGTATCCGGACCTCATCTCAAAGGCTGAGACCCTGGGGGGGGGCAATCCCGAGCGTCACTGTCGGCCATGAGATAACGGAAGCTGGGTCCCTGCATAGCGGGAGTATCCCGGGACAAAAGACGCGCGACGCAGCTTTTTCGCCAATCCGGGAAACCATCACAGATGGTCAGGGTGTTTCGGGCTCCAGGCCGATTGTGGCGTCATGCATCATCTGCTTGCCGTACTTTGCCGGCCCAACCCCAGGAAACGCCATGCATCCCACCCAAATCGCAGCCTACCTCTCGGCCACAGTGTTCGTTCTCTCGCAAGTTGCGGTTCGGAGGCATAGGCGGGGGTCTTTCCAATCTGTGGAACCGCTGGCCAGTGATCGCGTTCTGTACCGTCCGCCGACACATGCGACTGAAGGCATTGATTGATGCCTATTGCACGGGTCGACCGGAAATACGCGCGCGGATTCTGCACTGGACCCGCATGCAGGAAAGCGGATTCCCGGTCGACTTCAACCCCGCCTGGGAAAGAGGAACGCCGACAGACAAGCGCTATTTGCGGAAGTTGATCCTGGAAATCAAACCCACGCTTATTGGCACCCTTAACGCCGAAAAAGAAGCGGAATATCTCAGGAGAAAGGTCGAAATTGCGATTGCTGGGGACGACCGGGTGTTGTTGAACAAAGCACTACCGGGGTCCTTTTCTCCCTCGAACAAACTCCGCCAGCGCCTCTGAGCCGAACTCAAAGAAGTGCCAGTGGTCGGAGCAAACGAGTTCATTCGTGGGGGCATCTACGAACCACTGGCCTGCCACAGGCGGCAGTAGACCCTCACCTTTAGTCTGCCGGTCCCGGTTCTGTTTTTTCCGGAGAGCGTCCCTTCCCTTGATGGCAATAATGAGCGCGAGAATGAACGGGGCCAGCGCCCCGTCTGCTTTGTCAGCCAAAGAGGCCAGCGCCGAAAGGTCATCCGTGTCGGCACTCGCCAACAATGCGAGGACAACGGATGAACTGGGAACGTATATCCCCTCGATGTCTGTCCCGGCATGCCTGGCGTCGATGCATTCTTCCACTTCGTACTGAAAAATGGTCACGGATTTCCTCGACGTTGATTCAACCGAAACAGAACCGACAATGCGGTGTTAGCGCAAGATGCGGATGGAGGAAATGTTGCTGTCGAACACATTCTTGCTGGCAATGGCCCTTTCCATTCCGAAGGGTCTACAGGGCGTCACCGCGTAGACCCTTCGTCAGTCATGAAAGCCCTGCACGAATGCGACAGGCTCACCATTGACCGGAGGTGTTCCCACCGCTCGCGGTGGAGTGCATCACATCCAGTGCGCGAGGGCGCCCGATGTTGCCGCCGAAAGAAGAAACAGAAGCAAGCCTGCCAGATATCGTCGACGGAGCACTTGCCCTCGCTCAGTCAAAAGCCCGGGCGAGAAAATGGCATTCAGAGGATTTTCGGCCAGGTTCCGGGAACGCGAAGCGAGCGGGCGCTTGAACTGACGGAGCATCGCCACCCCTGCCGCACCCGACCAGAGAATCGCAAAGAYGGCTGTCGTCGCAGAAAAGATAAACCCGTAGAGCATGATGGTAACCAACCGCAAAATGCAGCGCCGGTCTTACCGCCGACACCAACGCAAGCACCGAAAATCCAATTCTCGTCTGTGACTGAGGACGGGCCTTGCCCGGCAGTCAAACCGACTTTTTCAACCGCCTCCGTAATACCGGAAAGACGAGTACGACCCCGGCGAAAAGTGTTGCCGATACAAGGTCGATGGATGCCAGCATCGTCCAACGAAACAGTTCCTCGGGAACCCCCTCGTGTCTGCTCAGGATGTAACCGCCCCCCAAAAGCAACACGCCGAATGTGCAGAGCCAAACCGCAGAAGCTGGGAATGCCCGTTGGAAGTTGAAAAAAACCAGCGCTACCAGTGTCGTCAGGAAAGCGAAGGTCTCGACCACCGGCATGGCGTAAAAAGGTTCTGGGCTGTTTCCCCAGTGGGGGCCGCCATCAACTGCACGCGCTCCCGCTAAAGCGAGAAGGCAGGCGACGGCGCACACAGCCGAGAAAATGGACGACCTCACGACGTATTTGTTGGTCATCATCCGTGCCCCGTCCAGATATGCAATCAGTGGCCAAAGATTGTACCCAAGCGCGGGCCAGCAAGTGTTGCGGAGTACGACGTACCCGAGAACCCACCCACGCCAACGCCCGGGGATGCCTTTAGCCCCCTGGACAAGCCATACGACACGTTGCCACAGGCATCCTTGGTGGCAGAGCCCCCGAGCCCCAGAATAAAGGCCGCATCGCCTTCGATGTATGGCGTGGTGCTTACGCCGGTCGTAGGAGCCTCGGTCGTTCCTGCGCCTGCATTCGGCCCAATGCCGAAAAAGTAGCCGTTGCTCTTTTTGGGTTCCGAAATGTTGAGCTGTGCCTGGTTGAATCCGCGCGAATTCCACCCGTCGATGGTAAAGCCTCCCTGAAGATTGATTGAAAAGCCGGTCGACGGGCTGATGACGGTGAGGTTGAGCCCGAACGCATACTGCCAAGCCAATCCGAGAGGGTCGACAAGAACAAGCGGCTGACCTCCGACATACGCGTACAGCGACGGGCCTGCGTCGAGACCCAGGGGGTCGGCCTCAAGGTAGCGCCCGGTCGAAGCGTCATAATCGCGGTGCAGGTTGTAGGTGATGCCGGACTCTGCATCAGAGTACTGCCCGGGCGCACGCAAGTTAAGCAAGTAGCCAGTCGAAGACACTGGCGCAGATTCTCCGAACGGGTTCGACGCGTAGGGCCACGACCAAAGCACAGCGCCTGTCGTCGAAGTTGCCGCCCGGGGAGTTCCAACGGTGTCCGCTGTGACGAAGGCAACTGCTGACGATGTCGCCGATTGGTCCACCACACCAATGGGCATGCCTGCCACCCAGATGTAATCGCGGGAGGTAGTGCCGCTATTTTCATCAACGAGCTGACTGCCTTCGTCAAAGACAAACCGCGTCGTGGCACTCCCAGACGTCTTTCCCACGCGTTCAATGTGTGCGTTGTAGGCGTAAGACCCGACGGTGAGCCCGTTTTCCTGAACCACCGTCATG
>NZ_JBFUIR010000102.1:0-4656 GCF_056401755.1 Pseudomonas sp. P4_D7
GGTCAGCGCGGGTCAGCGCGCAGCGGGCGTGGCTCGGGTTTCGGGATGCCGAGTGCAAGTTTTCATCGTCGGGAGTTACTGGCGGGAGCGTTTATCCGTGGGTTTACAGCAGTTGTCTGACGGGGGTGACCAAGCTGCGGGTTGAGTCGCTGAAACAGTATTTGAAGTGTGAAGAAGGTGACATGAGCTGCCCGGTGCCTGGGGCCTGATTTTTTTGCGGCGGCTTTGAGGATCCTTCGCGAGCAGGCTCGCTCCCACATTGGAATGCATTTCAAATGTGGGGGCGGAGAACATCTTTCACCTTTACGGAATTTGATGACGAGCACACTGATCAGACCTAAGGTTTCGACCCGGCAGCCATCGATGAAATCCTCGGACTCACGGCCCGCAACTTGTGCAGTGTAGTGATTCTGCCGCTAGGGCATAGAGCCACTGAGGGAGAGTGGTTGGTCAACTTGAAAAAGGTTCGGCGCTCGCGGGAAAACTTCATTACCGAGATCAAGTAAGACCGGTTAGAGCGGGGACTGAAGCATGCTTGTGGCGCATGCCCCCCCGCTCCAATCATTCGCAGAACCCGTCATCGATATCAGCGGCCACCGCGTAGGTCGCGGCCCTCCCCTGCTCTCGACTTGCTTCGAACTCGAAAATCTATCGACATAGAAATCCCCGCAAATCGATTGAACTGAGGTTCACTCTATGACCACTGCGTCCGATGCCAACAACGCCCTTCACAAAACAAGAACAATTTATTATTGCCATTCGATAATTTAACATCGAGAATTAGTCATTCCCAATGACACCGCAAGGATTTTTCATGAGTACTCGTAACAACGGATTGGCACTGCAGCGCATGCATTGGGTGGGATTACTGGCAGCGATTCTTGTCTGGGTCTTAGCGGTGACCGAGGTCGGTGGCAACGCTTCGATCTGGTTCTTCCAAACGGATGAAATGCTCGCGGCTCTGCTCTACGCCTTCGCCGAAAACTCGCCGCAATTACTTGACCCGTTTGTCGAAGGTGCCCTGCTTGCCCCCGATACATGGCTCTCGCCACTGGTCACTGCGCTGCTCGTCGTTTTGGATTTCCTGCCCGTCCTGCTTTCGACCTACGTGCTCTGGCTGACAGGGTTGTTTTTCCTGCGCTTGTCCCGCGGCGAAACCTGGACCGAGCGCAACATCAAGGTGTTATGGCGAGTGGGGATTCTGTGCATCATTTCTCCGGCCGCCTACCCCCTGATAGAGACCTTGCAAGGTTTGGCCCTGTCTATTGATCTGCCGCCAGGGGATCGTATTTTTCAGTTCTCGATCGGCCTGTCTTCCACTTCTGCCTACGAGATTGTCAAAGGCGTATTGCTCTGTTTGTTTTCAATTATCATGCGCGATGCAAAAGTACTCAGCGATGAGCAAAGCCAATACATATAGAACAATACAATGACCATTATCGTCCGCCTTGACGTTGTCATGGCCACGCAAAAAATTCGCTCGAAAGAGTTGGCCAGCCTGCTGGGCATCACCGAGGCCAATCTGTCATTACTGAAGAATGGCAAGGTCAAGGGCGTGAAGATGGCCACCCTGGACAAGCTCTGCGCAGCACTCGATTGCCAGCCAGGCGATTTGCTGGAATACCAGAAAGACTGAGCCTTGCGCAGGCGTGCAAGTTAATTGTCGCCAGTCCACACCGTTTAACTCTTATTCAATCCTTAGTTTGTAAGGCGGCTTTCTCATGACCCGGTTTTTACTATGCGCGCTGTTTTTACTGACAGCGTTGATCAGCGGCTGCGCCACGCAAATGGACGTCGCGCTAAATGCCACACCCGATCCGGACTATCATTTTGACCGAAAGGCGACTGTGCTGGTGACGTCTGCGAGTGGCAGCGACGAAAACGCTCTTAATGCCCGCTATTATCTTCGCGACATGGTTAACGCGCTGAAAGACAGGGGTTTCCAGGAGGTCTATACCGACGCCAGCCTGCCAAAGAACCACGCGCCGATAAAAATGACTGTCAGCCTCGATATTGGCAGTCGACAAGTGACTTACCGCTATACCGCCACCGACTATGGGCAAGTTCCGACCAGCACCTCTACCGTGTGCAAGACCAGCAAGAAAAAAGACGACCGACTGACCTGTACGAGTAAACCGAACACCACCTATGGACCGGTAGGGACCTCGGAGCGCACCGGTTACACCACGCTCAGCACCTTCGTTGCCACTGCCCGCGACGAAGTCAGCAAGCGCCCGGTCTACCTGCTTCGCGCGTCGTCCTATAACGAAGACTGCCAATCCACCAAGGTTGAAGCCTTTCTGGTAGAACAGGGCTTGCAGAACCTGAACTTCGAGGATCGCGTGCAGCGCAACTACACCGTCACGATGCCCGAGGGTTACCGCTGCAAATAGGCTTTGCAAGACAGTTCACAGTAACGGCTCAGCTTGCATGAGTCGCTACTGTGAACTGTTGAAAGTTAAACGTGCGGATCACCCGGCGCTTTCGTCGGCGCGGCGTATTGCGGCTTGAGATGACCGTCCTGATCAAGCAGCCAGGCGTCCATGATCTGCCGCACCACAGGGCCGGCAACACGACCACCGGCCTCGCCGTTCTCGATCATCACCGAAATCGCAATCTTCGGATGCTCGGCCGGCGCAAAGCCAACGAACAAGGCGTTATCGCGGTGGCGCTCCAGGGTTTTCTCGCGGTTGTAGCGCTCGCCCTGCTTGATCGCCACCACTTGCGCGGTACCACTCTTGCCAGCGATGCGATATTGCGCACCGGCCGCGGCCGCACGAGCAATGCCTCGCGCATCGTGCATGACCATCTGCATGCCGTGATTGACCTGCTCCCAGTCTCGCGGATCCTTGAGCAGGATGTTCGGCATCGGATGTTCGTCGACAGGAGCGACACCGTCGACGGTCTTGGCCAGGTGCGGCCGGTTCCAGACACCTTTGTTGGCGATCAATGCCGTGGCCTGAGCCAGTTGCAGCGGTGTGACCTGCATATAGCCCTGGCCGATGCCAAGGATGACCGTTTCGCCCGGGAACCAGGCTTGACGGCGGGTCGCGCGCTTCCACGCTTGCGATGGCATCAGGCCGGGCGACTCTTCAAACATGTCCAGCGAGACCTTCTCACCCAAGCCGAACATTGCCATGTAATCGTGCAGGCGATCGATGCCGAGCTTATGCGCAAGGTCGTAGAAATAGGTGTCATTGGAACGCATGATCGCCGCGTCCATGTCCACCCAGCCGTCGCCACTGTGGTTCCAGTTGCGGTACTTGTGATCGAAGTCCGGGAGTTGGTAATAACCGGGGTCGAAGACGCGCGTCTGCGGTGTCACGACGCCGGCGTCGAGGCCGGCGATTGCCACTTCTGGCTTGATCGTCGAGCCCGGTGCGTAGAGCCCGCGCAGCACACGGTTGAACAGCGGCCTGTCGATCGAATCTCGCAGTGCCGAGTATTCCTTGGAGCTGATACCGGTGACGAACAGATTCGGATCGAAGCTCGGATTGCTGACCATGGCCAATACCTCGCCCGTCGACGGATCGAGCGCTACCACTGAACCACGACGATCACCCAGCGCGGCTTCGGCGGCTTCCTGCAGTTTGATGTCGAGGCTCAGGACGATGTTCTGGCCCGGGACCGGGTCGGTATGTTTGAGCACACGCAGTACGCGACCTTGAGCGTTGGTCTCCACTTCTTCGTAACCGACGTGGCCGTGTAGTTGCGCCTCGTAGAAGCGTTCGATGCCGGTTTTGCCGATGGATTGCGTACCGCGATATTCGACCGAGTCGAGGCTCTTCGACTCTTTTTCATTGATCCGCCCGACGTAGCCGATCGAGTGGGCGAAATGCGCGCCGAGCGGGTAATGCCGGACGAACTGGGGTTCGACATCGAGGCCCGGGAGGCGGAACTCATTGACGGCCAATACAGCAATTTGCTCTTCCGTCAGCTCATAGAACAGCGTGACCGGCGTAAACGGGTGACGGGACTGCTTCATGGCTTTATCGAAGACTGTACGATCTTCTGCAGGCAAGTGCAGGAGGTTGATGACCTCGTCCAGTTCTTGATTGACGTCGGTGGCGCGCTCGCGGGTGATAGTCAGGTTGAAACTGGGGCGGTTATCGGCGAGCAAGACGCCGTTGCGGTCGTAGATCAAGCCGCGTGTCGGCGGGATCGGCAATACGTGGACGCGGTTGTTTTCGGAGATCGTGGAGTGGTAGTCGAACTCCACCACCTGGAGGATGTACAGGCGCACGACAAGGGCGCAGCTGATGGCGAAAACGAACAAGGCGCAGGCGATCAAACGTTTGTTGACCAGGCGCGTCTCTTTTTCGTGGTCTTTGATCGGGATCGGTTCAGGCATTTCTACAGCAACTCTTCGACATAAATGAGTACCGATCCGTGGGCATGACATCAGTCCGTTAAAAAAAACGAGCTGCACCATACCAAAAACTGCCCGGTCATTTCAGAAGGAATTTCCCCAATGGCCATTTCTTGCGACGGCTGGGACAGCGTTGTCCTGTGAAAACTTTCCTGCGGGCAAAACAAAACCCCAACTGCTTTCGCAATTGGGGTTTCGGAATTTAATCTTGACGATGACCTACTCTCACATGGGGAAACCCCACACTACCATCGGCGATGCATCGTTTCACTGCTGAGTTCGGGATG
>NZ_JBFUIR010000103.1:0-4516 GCF_056401755.1 Pseudomonas sp. P4_D7
CTTCCACAGTCAAATCAAATCTGGTGGACCACTGACGGTTACCCACCCGAAAATCACCCGTTATTTCATGACTATCCCCGAGGCAGCTCAGTTGGTGATCCAAGCTGGGTCCATGGGGCAAGGCGGTGATGTGTTCGTGCTGGATATGGGAGAGCCGGTTCGAATCGTCGAGCTGGCCGAGAAAATGATTCATTTGTCTGGTTTGAGTATTCGTTCAGAACGCAATCCACAGGGTGATATATCGATAGAATTTACGGGGTTGCGTCCAGGTGAAAAGCTTTTTGAGGAGCTACTGATCGGCGATAACGTAGCTGCAACACCACATCCTATGATCATGACGGCCAATGAGGATCATCTGCCTTGGGATGTCCTGAAGTCTCGATTGGATAGCTTGATGAATGCAGTCGAATGCGATGATTACTCCACCGTCCGCAAGCTACTGAGGCAAACCGTCAGCGGCTATACCCCCGATGGCGAGATCGTCGACTGGATCTACCAGCAGCGTCGTCTCGAACCCTGATTGTTTCACATTCTGTAACGCACGCATTTTTGACATCCCTCCACCATGACCTACGTTTGAAGAGCAGCTTCGGAAAAGCTGCTTTCTCAAACGATGATGGAGCGTCACTAATGCGTACCGGTTACTTCTATTCTCTGATTTTTGCTTTCCTCACCAGCGCCTCGATCGCCGCTATTGCCGCACCTGTTGCGCCAGCGGAGTCACCCAAGGCGCCTTTGGTGATGGAGACAACTGCACCTTCCCAAAGCGCAAAAGTCGACCTCAACGATGCCGATGCGGCAACGCTGCAAAAGGAACTGGCGGGAGTCGGAGAGGCCAAGGCCAAAGCGATTGTTGCTTATCGTGAAACAAACGGGCCGTTTGCGTCGGTGGATGAGTTGCTGGAAGTGAAGGGTATCGGTAAGGCGATTCTGGATCGCAATCGCGACAAGCTGGAAGTCAACTAAGCTGACTGTTTGATGCCAAGGGGGCCGGTCATTGACCGGCCTTTTTTACTTGCGCAGCGCATGGCTGCGGGTAGTGGAAGAGAGGGCAGCCGTCCGACGCTTTAAAATTACGGCTATCATATTGCGTTTGGATTATGCCTATAATAATTTGCCGTTACGTCGAGCCAACACGTCTCATCGGCAACTCCCTTCATCAAGCATTCCAGGAACATTCTCATGAATTCCGCACAATCCCAAGGTACTGCTCTCGTTACCGGCGCATCGTCCGGAATCGGTGCGATTTACGCTCAGCGCCTGGCGGCGCGTGGTTTTGATTTGCTGCTGGTTGCCCGTGACAAGGATCGTCTGGAAAGTGCTGCTAGCCAGTTGCGTGATGCCCATGGCGTCCAGGTTGAAGTGCTCAAGGCCGATCTCATGCAGAAGGATGACGTGCTCAAACTGGAACAACGCCTGCGCAGCGATTCCAGCATCAGCTTGCTGGTCAATAACGCCGGTGTCGCGGTGGACGGTTTGCTGGCCAACGCCGACATGGATCAGTTGGAGCGGTTGATCCAGCTGAACATCACCGCCGTCACCCGCTTGGCATCGGCGGCCGCCTCCAGTTTCGCCAAGGCCGGGCGTGGCACGATCATCAATATCGCCTCGGTGGTGGCATTGTTTCCGGAACGCTTCAACGCCACCTACAGCGCCAGTAAAGCCTATGTACTGAGTCTTACCCAGTCGCTGAACACTGAACTCGAAGGCACTGGCGTGCAGATTCAGGCTGTGCTGCCGGGTGTGACCCGCACCGAAATCTGGGAGCGCTCAGGTATCGATGCCAGTGGCATTCCGGCAGAAATGGTCATGGATGCAGGCGAGATGGTCGATGCGGCGCTGGCCGGTCTGGATCAGGGCGAGTTGATCACCATTCCTTCGCTGCCTGACGCAGGCGAATGGCACGCCTTTGTTGCGGCTCGCCATGTCATGGCGCCGAACCTTTCCCGCAGTGCTGCAGCGCAACGCTATAAGTCCGGCAATTGAATTGATCAGAGGTCACCACAGTATGGATTCGCGTCGAATAGTCGTCACGGGCATGGGCCTGGTTTCACCCTTGGGCAGCGATCTCGAAGTCGTATGGCAGCGTTTGCTGGCCGGTCGCTCTGGTTTGCGTAACTTGCCTGAGGCCACGGTCGCTGATTTACCCACGCGAGTCGGCGGTGCGGTGCCGACGCTGGAAGAGGACGCTGAAGCAGGTTTCGATCCGGATCGCGCCACGCCGCCCAAAGAGCAGAAGAAGATGGATCGCTTCATTCTGTTCGCCATGGAGGCTGCCCGACAGGCGCTGGAGCAGGCCGACTGGCATCCTTCAGAAAGCAAAAGCCAGGAGCGTAGCGCAACGATCATCGGTTCCGGTGTCGGCGGTTTTGGCGCGATTGCCGACGCCGTGCGCACCACCGACAGTCGCGGTCCTCGGCGTTTGTCACCGTTTACCATTCCGTCGTTTCTGGTCAATCTCGCGGCAGGTCACGTATCCATTCAACACGGCCTCAAGGGGCCTTTGGGTGCGCCGGTGACGGCGTGCGCTGCGGGTGTTCAAGCGATTGGCGACGCGGCACGATTGATCCGCGCTGGCGAAGCGGATATTGCCGTGTGTGGCGGTGCGGAAGCCTGCATCGACCGTGTCAGTCTGGCCGGTTTCGCGGCAGCGCGGGCACTGTCGAGCGGTTACAACGACACCCCGGAGCGCGCCTCGCGGCCGTTCGACAGCGGTCGCGACGGTTTCGTGATGGGCGAGGGCGCCGGGCTTTTGGTGATCGAATCCCTCGAGCATGCGTTGGCGCGTGGTGCGACGCCGCTGGCGGAGCTGGTCGGCTATGGCACCAGCGCCGACGCCTATCATCTGACGGCCGGGCCTGAAGATGGCAGCGGGGCGCGGCGGGCGATGACGCTGGCACTGGCGCAGGCGGGTATCGAGCCGGATCAGGTGCAGCATCTCAATGCCCACGCCACGTCGACCCCGGTCGGAGATCTGGGTGAATTGGCGGCGATCAAAAGTGTTTTCGGCGAAGAGAATAAAATCGCGGTGACGTCGACAAAATCGGCCACAGGTCATTTGCTCGGCGCTGCCGGTGGGCTTGAAGCCATTTTCACACTGTTGGCGATTCGTGATCAGGTGGTGCCGCCGACTTTGAATTTCGACAATCCCGATCCGGCGAGCGCAGGTGTAGACATTGTTCATGGCCAGGCGCGGCCAATGTCGATCGAGTATGCACTGTCCAACGGTTTCGGGTTTGGCGGGGTCAATGCCAGCGTATTGTTCAAGCGCTGGCAGGCTTAGTCGCGGTTCTTGAGGTGATCGCGGGTGATATCGAGGATGCGTTGCGCAAACCCGGCATCCGCGACACTGCGCGAGAGCAGCAGTGCACCGACCAGGGTCGACATGATGACGATGGCGCGGTCAGCGCTGTTCTCGCCTTCGAGGCTGTTCTCGATCTGCTCCAGTCGTGCGTTGAGTACCACGTCGCTGGTAGGACTCGGTTGTCCACGCAGGCCCAGTTCGGAAGAAATGGTCAGCAACGGGCAGCCTTCGTCTGGTGATGTCTGGTGCCATTCGGACAGATACGTCTCGATGAACACATCAAGCGCGTTGTCCTGGGCAAAAATCTCGGCACATAACCCATCGACCTGGTTGCCGGCCTCTTGCAAGGCCTTCTCGACCAACTCGTCCTTGGACTTGAAATGTGAGTAGAAACCGCCATGGGTCAGACCCAGCGCTTTCATCAGGGGTTGCAGGCCGGTAGCGCCGATTCCGTCCTTGCGAAAACGTGCCGAAGCCTCCTTGATGATGCGCTGATGGGTTTGGGCTTTATGGTCCTGCGAATAACGCATCTGGAACTCTCCGCAACAATGTCCCCATCTTAACCAAGGAAAATTAGATGGTGACTGTACTTCTACTTCTTAAAAGCGTGCAGATAGCTCCAATGGCTATAAAAAGCACAAACCCCGCCGATCAGGCGGGGTTGTGTTCAGCGGTCTTGGGCGTCTTTGGCGTCCGCTTCGGCATTGCGTTGGGCAACGCGTCGGCGTTCTTCATCGGTCAGATCGACCTTGTTGGCGGTGTCGCGCAACATCATTAATCCACCCACGATCGAGCCGATTGCAACGACCAGAATCAACCAGGCATACCAAGGCATAACGGCTCTCCTTAAGGGCAGGTCGACGGGCGAGGATTTCGCCGTGCAACGCTGCATACCACTTTTGAGCGAAATGACTTCGCAGTGGTTCCATTCTAGGCCGCTTGCACCCGGTACACCCGAAATCCCTCAATGACCTGTCAGCATCGCATCGGCTGGTGCGTCGGCACGCAGTTGCCCGGTCAGCAGGAAGTAGCCGAAACCGACCGCCATGAAGCCGAGGAAGATCAAGCCGATCAACGTATTGAACCAGGCCATCGCCACCAGACACACCACCGCCAGCACCAATGCAATCAGCGGAATCAGCGGATAGCACGGCGCGCGAAAGGTGCGTTCCAGATTCGGCTCCGATTTACGCAGTTTGAACAGGCTGAGCA
>NZ_JBFUIR010000104.1:0-4449 GCF_056401755.1 Pseudomonas sp. P4_D7
GCTTGCTACTACCCATGATGATTTGCAAGACCGACGACACGGCGGCAGGGCAACCTCAGCTGGGACGACAGTACCTTACCGTGATGGAAGTCGGCGGCGCGTACGCGCACCGCTTCTTCGCGCTCCTTGCCTTCCTCGAGCTGCGAACGTTGATCATCACGGACATCGACAGCGTGACACCTAATCCGCAGGGCAAGCGCGTGGCTACACCCGTGGCGACGGGCACCTTCACCAGTAACGGGTGTCTAAAGGCGTGGTTTGGTGACGACGTCACGCCGCAAGAGCTCATTGCCAAGGCGCCGGCGGACAAGATACTGGACCTGCGGCGGGTGGCTTATCAGGTACCTGAAGCGAATGGCGATCCGTGTGGCCGGAGCTTTGAGGATGCGTTCATTCTAGCCAATCCCGCGCACTTCCCGTTGGACGGAGCGGATCGCGCTAAAGCGGCCTATCAACTGGCGAGTGAGCAAAAGAAATCCGCCTTTGCGCTAACGCACGCGATCGACCTTCTGGACTGGCAGGTGCCGCGTTATATTGCCGAAGGTCTGCGCTGGCTAGCGGAAAAGCCGGCCCCGGTCGGGGGCGGCACACCGGCGGCCGCTGTTCCTCACGTCGCGCCTGTGGCAGGGGACGCCAACCATGCCTGAGGTTGCCGAGACGCCGGCGGATGCGGCCGGCCGAATTGCCCTGGAACGCATGTTCGACTGCCTTGACCAAGGTCGCAGCTTCAGGCTCGAGGCCGGTGCGGGCGCAGGAAAAACGTATTCGCTCGACAAGGCGCTCCGACGTCTGATCGATCAGCGTGGCGTGGAATTACTGCGTCGCGGCCAGCAAGTTGGTTGCATCACGTACACCAATGTCGCCAAAGACGAGATCATCTCGCGGACCAAGGCGCATCCCGTCGTCCGTGCGGAGACGATACACGGATTCTGCTGGTCAATCCTGCAGGACTTCCAGATGACACTCCGCAGCCTGGTGCCAGAACTCGAGGGCTGGGCCGAGCGCCTGGAACCGGTTGGCGCCATCGGTACTCGCCGCGTTCATTACGAGCTGGGGTACCCAGGGGTTAGGGAAGACGAGGTCACCCTGCGTCACGACGACGTCTTGGCCTTGATGGTCAAAATGCTCACCTATTCGAAATTTCGTGCCGTACTCACCGCCCGTTATCCGATTCTTCTAATCGACGAGTATCAGGACACTGACGCAGCCTTCATCGGCGCTATCAAGGCTTGGTTCCTCGACACAGCTTCGGGTCCTCAACTGGGCCTGTTCGGCGACCATTGGCAGAAAATCTATGGCGAAGGGTGCGGCCTGGTTGACCATCCCGCACTCGTCGTGATCGACAAAAACGCCAACTTTCGCTCCGTGAGGGCGATCGTTGATGTCCTTAATCATATGCGACCAGCGCTCGCGCAGCTTGTAAGCGATCCGATGCTGCCCGGTCAGGCGCGGGTATTCCACACCAACCGCTGGACCGGGGTGCGGCGCACCGGGCAGGGGGGAGGGCACTGGACGGGTGACACCAGCCCTGAGGCGGCCAATGCCTACTTGAGTTTAGTGAAGAACATGCTTACAGCAGACGGCTGGGACCTGTCCGTGGCCAACACCAAAATTCTCATGCTGACCCACGGCGTGCTGGCACGCGAACAAGGTTACGCGAGCATTCCTCCCATATTCGGGCAATTCAACGATCCCTGGTTGAAGAAAGAAGATCCGCATATTAAGTTTCTGACTGATCAGCTGGAACCAGCGTGCGCCGCATTTTCCGCCAGGCGATATGGTGCAATGTTCGAGAGTTTAGGCGCGTCGACTCCCAAGGTACGGCGGCACGCGGACAAGATCGCATGGTCCCAAGCCATGGAGGCATTGATCGCGCGTCGCGAGCACGGAACGATCGGTGATGTCGTGGACTTCGTAGCCGCAACTCCACCAATGCGATTGCCTGAGCCGGTCGAGGAAGTCGAGCGGCAACTGGCCCACATCGGGGTGCAACCGGTTGACGGTGAACCACGCCGGGTCAGTCAACTACGCAAATTGCGCCAAGTGCCGTACGCCGAATTGATGGCCCTTGATCAGTTCATCGATGGACACACGCCTTTCGCTACCAAACACGGGGTAAAGGGCGCGGAGTTCGAAAACGTACTCGTGGTCGTTGGCAGAGGCTGGAATAAGTACAACTTTGGCCAAATGTTGGAGTGGTTCCAAGCGGGCGTGCCGCTCGATAAGACCGATGCCTTCGAGAACAACCGCAATCTGTTCTACGTGGCATGCTCGCGACCGAAGACTCGTCTCGCCGTCCTTTTCACGCAGCTGTTGAGCGGGGAGGCCCTGGAACGACTTACGGGCTGGTTTGGGCCAGAGGGTGTGATCGCACTGCCGAGCGATCCGATCGCGCGCCCGGCCTAATAAACGTTGCCCCGGGCGTGCCCCTGGTTGTTGTCGCCTGCCTTGGGACCTCCGTTGACCTACGATTGCGAGAGGTTGGCGAGGGTAATTACGGCTTCGCCTAGAACGCCTGTGGAGGCGCTCGCGGACGATCCGGAGGGCGTGATGGCTTAGGGCACAGCGTCTTTGCGGCCCCTTCTTAGCCTCGAGCTTCATTTAGCTGGCCGACGATTACCCTCAGTTCGAGTAAAGCTTCGTCGATTGCCATCGGCAAAAAATACGATGATTACCATCAGTTCTCGACTAAAAGTTCGAGAATTACCTTCATCGGGATGGGACTTGGACCCAATCAGCGGTGGAGTAAAGATCGAACTTCTCACAGGTCGTTGTGGCAGCGTTAAAAGCGGTGCCGAACCGGCGAAAAGGTTCGAGATTTAGCACCTACACCTAGAGCTCTAAAAAGATTGAACTTCAGTTCCGTCTCTCGGAGAAGTAATTTTCGATTGTTTCGCAGAGCGTTAGATGCTTGCTAAATTCAGCCCGTTTGAGGCCGAAACGGTCAACGTTTAGTTCCGCAGACTATTCGTCGTGACGCTGGCCCAAACCTAGCGGTCGTCGGAGCGAGTGGCCTAAGGTTAGGCGCTGGAGTGGCACAGACTTACTCCAGATACGGCCGAGACTTAAATGACGCAGTCAGGCCGCACCCAGTCGATCCGTAACAGCCTTAGTCCGCGATCCGTCACAAGGTTAGTGGGGCGACCTGCAGAGCCGGGGAATAGGCTGACGCGGCCATCCACATATTCGCATAATGTATATTATGTCAAATGTTGAATTGAGTAACGAGGGGGGGGGCTTCTCGGCTTTCTGTCGTCATGTCGGCTACCTCTCTTTGGTGACACATTGCCGGTAAACCGTGTCATCCCACCTTATTACGTCACGTTCCATCTTTTCGATAACGCTAAACCGATGATTCTATGCATGTTCGAATGTAAGGCACTAGCGCCGAGATGGGACGTCAATTAGCACTTCAGCGTGCTGCTGGGTAATAAATTGGGTCCGGGCGCCAATTAGCGTCACAACCTCGCAAGATCACAAGATCACAAGCTGGTTTAAGCATAGATCTCTCATTCATGCGCAGAGGCTGGACGCGTGTCGGCACACGCCCACCATCACATTCATTAACGACGTCACCGGCGAGGCCATGGCCACGGACGCCCTAAGGTGTTCTACGGCTTTCTTGGCGCACGCGCTTCCGTTTTCCGGCTGCGTTTTGCAACTGCGTCGGCAACAACGGCGCCCTTTACTTTTGAACGTTGTGGCGCGACAGCCCGGACTTTGGTCAGCGCCTTCTCTAAAGCTGAAACAATGCCCGTGTAACGAGCCACCTCGTTGTCAGCCTTCCGCAATTGATCGCGTAACAGGTCGCAATCCGTCTGAAGCGTGACAACTGCGTTTTTATGCGCTCGCTCCAAGGTTTCAAAACGGTGTTGCCACTGCTTGGCGTCTTGTCGAGCGCGATCGATCTCTTGGTGAGCTCGATCTTCGACAGTCCGGAGATAGGCTTCCTGCTGCTCACGATCCCTTCGGAGTTCGCCATCTCGATCGCCGAGCTGCACGCGAAGTTCCTTGATTTCCAGGGCTTGCTGGTCGCCAATAGCCTGAAGACGGTCACGTTGCTGCACTAGGTCGGCACGCAGCGCCTGGTTGTCCTGTAGCTGAGTGTCGAGCGCCGCACGGGCGCGCTCGGCCAGCTCCAGAGCAGCCTTAGCCTTGGCGGTTTCGGCGTCGGCTGCCTGCAAACGGGTCTCCCAGCCCTCCTTCTCTCGAACCAACTCGGCGCGCGCCGATTCCAATGCGGTGCCTTCATTCGTGAGCCGGGCTGTGACTTCACGGTCGGCATGGTCAACGGCTAACCGCCATAGCTCGACCATCGCCTGCCCGACCGAATCAGGAACGTCCGGAAGGGCGTTTATCTCGCGTAACCGCTCACCGAGCCTGTTACGCCAGGCGTCAAGCATGCGCGTGACGGTGTTCGGCGAACCTGTACCGAGCGAGGCACGAATC
>NZ_JBFUIR010000106.1:0-4194 GCF_056401755.1 Pseudomonas sp. P4_D7
TCAACCAGATGCCGCTGCAACCGGCGTATCACGAACTCGATGACTTTATCGAGGCGCAACTGGCGGCGCATCAGGAAGTGTTTGCCAGTCGCGGGATCATCGCCACCTATGAAGTCGATCCGCTGAGTCCGTTGGGTTTCTTCGACCGTGAGCTGATTGCCTCGGTGCTGGGCAACTGCATCAATAACGCCATTCGTTACGCCCGCGAATCGCTGCTGATCACCGTCAGTGACGAGGCCGGGCAACTGGTGCTGAGTATCAACGACGACGGCGACGGTTATCCGGCCGAGATGCTCGAGCGCCAGGCCGATTATGTACAGGGCATCAATCACAGCAGTGGCAGCACCGGGCTCGGTTTGTATTTCGCCAATCGTATCGCGGCGCTGCATCAGCGCAATGGTGTCGAAGGACGCACCGAAATCCGCAACGGCGGACCGCTTGGCGGCGGGGTGTTCAGCCTTTATCTGCCGTGACACAGGTTTTTCTTTGACGCTGCTTGATATTCCGAACAGCCGGAGCCTATTTTGTGCGGGTCGCCGTTCGCGGCTCGCACAATAACAAGGATTGCGTCATGACAACCGATGGCCAGGGTTCACTCGCGCAGCGATTGACCGGCATTGATGAGATTGAATGTGTTACGCCGGATCTGAATGGCGTGCCGCGCGGCAAAGTGATGACCGCTGAGGGTTTCCTCGAAGGGCGGCGTCTGCAACTGGCCCGTGGCGTGCTGTTGCAATGCATCATGGGCGGTTACCCGGCAGCACGGTTTTACGGCAGCGACGACGGCGATCTCGCCCTGATTGCCGACCCGACCCAGATCCATCGTTTGCCATGGAGTGACGACCCGCGTGCCCTGGCGATTTGCGATGCCGATGAGTTGAGCGGCGAAAGCTCCAACCTGTCGACTCGCGGTCAGCTCAAGAAAGTCATTGCCCGTTATGCCGCGCGCGGCCTGGCGCCGGTGGTGGCGACCGAGCTGGAATTCTTTGTCTTCGCGCCGAATGCCGATCCGACCCAGCCATTCCGTCCGCCAGTAGGCCTTGACGGGCGTCGCGAGGATGGCCAATCGGCGTTCAGCGTCAGTTCCAATAACGGTCTGCGGCCGTTCTTCAACGAAGTCTATAAGTGCATGGCGGCACTCGGTCTGCCGCGCGATACTTTCATGCACGAGATGGGCGTCAGCCAGTTCGAGATCAATCTGCTGCACGGTGATCCACTGCTGCTGGCCGATCAGACGTTCCTGTTCAAGCACCTGCTCAAGGAAGTCGCGCTCAAGCACGGCTTGACTGTGGTGTGCATGGCCAAGCCGCTGGCACACACGCCAGGCAGTTCGATGCACATTCATCAGAGCATCGTCGAGACCGCTAGCGGCAAGAATGTCTTCAGTGATGCGCACGGTGAGCCGACCGCGATGTTCCGTCACTTCATCGGTGGCCAGCAGGCGGGCATGGCTGATTTCACCGCACTGTTTGCACCTAATGTGAATTCCTATCAGCGCCTGTGCCATCCGTACGCATCACCGAACAACGCCTGCTGGTCGCACGACAACCGGGCGGCCGGCCTGCGAATTCCGGCCAGCTCGCCGGTTGCCCGTCGGGTGGAAAACCGTTTGCCGGGCGCCGATGCGAATCCGTATCTGGCGATCGCCGCCAGTCTGGCTGCCGGTTTGCACGGGATCGAGAATGAGCTGGAACCGAGCGAAGCGATTCAGGGCGAGTTCGCGGTGCCGGACAATCTTGCGCTGCCGTGTACCTTGCACGCCGCGCTCGAACGTCTGAAACGTAGCCAATTGGCGAGGGAACTGTTCGGACCGGAGTTCATCGAAGGCTACATCGCTTCGAAGACCATGGAGTTGACCAGCTTCTTTGATGAAATCACTCCCTGGGAACGACGTGTTCTAGCAGCCCAGGCCTGACGTACCGCCGCCATCGGGCTATCGTTCTGGTAGCCCGATATTAACTGCAAGGAGCCGCTCGGAACGCCGATGCGCCAAATCTGGAAATCCTTTCGAGCACTGTATTTCGCCTCGCTGATGATGTTGATCGGCTCGGGCCTTCTATCCACTTATCTGGCATTGCGACTGGCCGCTGACAATGTCGACGGCCTCTGGGTCGGCGCGTTGATGGCGGCCAACTATTTCGGCCTGGTGCTGGGTGGCAAGATCGGCCACCGGTTGATCGCCCGGGTCGGGCATATCCGTGCTTATTCGGCCTGTGCCGGGATCGTCGGGGCGGCGGTGCTTGGCCACGGTCTGGTCGACTGGCTGCCGGCGTGGCTGGTGCTGCGGACCATCGTCGGTCTGGGCATGATGTGCCAATACATGGTGATCGAGAGCTGGCTCAACGAACAGGCGGACGCCAATCAACGTGGCCTGGTGTTCAGCGGCTACATGATCGCTTCGTACTTGGGCCTGGTCCTCGGCCAACTGATTCTGGTCATGCACCCGGGCCTGGGGCTGGAACTGCTGATGCTGGTCGCGCTGTGTTTCGCCCTGTGTCTGGTGCCCGTGGCATTGACGCGGCGGATTCACCCGGCGCCACTGCATCCGGCGCCGATGGAGCCACGCTTCTTTATCAAGCGCGTACCGCAGTCGTTGAGTACGGTGCTGGGTGCCGGTTTGATCATCGGCTCGTTTTACGGTCTGGCACCGCTGTACGCCTCGCAACAAGGGCTATCGACCGAGCAGGTTGGTCTGTTCATGGGTAGCTGCATCTTTGCCGGTTTACTGGTGCAGTGGCCGTTGGGCTGGTTGTCCGATCGTTATGACCGGGCGCTGCTGATTCGCTGCTTTGCCGGGTTTCTGGCGGTGGCGGCGTTGCCGTTGGCCGTGCTGCCGCAGGTTCCGCTGGAGGTGTTGTTCGGGGTTGGTTTCCTGTGTTCACTGGTGCAGTTCTGTCTGTACCCACTGGCGGTGGCATTCTCCAATGACCATGTGGAAGGTGATCGCCGCGTGTCGCTGACGGCGATGCTGCTGGTGACTTATGGTGTCGGCGCGAGCATCGGGCCGTTGCTTGCGGGCGTGTTGATGAAGCTGTTTGGCAGCCAGAGCCTGTATGCGTTCTTCAGCTTCTTCGCGTTGGTGCTGGTGTGGCGGATCCGGCCGAAGGCCGTGACCAATCTGCATCAGGTCGACGACGCGCCGCTGCATCACGTGGCCATGCCGGACAGCATGTCCAGCTCACCACTGGTGGCGGCCCTTGATCCTCGGGTAGACGAGCAGGTGGTGCAGGAGCAGATGGTGCAAGACCCTGTGCAGGCGCCGGCAAGTCCCGAGCCTGAAGCTGATACTCCGTCAGAGCCTGCGGCAGAAGTCGAACCGGATACCGATAAACCCGCGCCTGATCTCAGCGGCGGTAGACCCTGAACTGAACAAAAAACATCGCGCATAAAAAAGGGCAGTCCCGCCAAGGACTGCCCTTTTTATTGGCCGCAACGAATCAGAGATCGTCTTTGTCGAAACGGCGTGCTTCACGTTGCAACTGATACACGAAACGCTCAACGTTGCGCGCAGCCTGGCCACTGATGTTGTGGAAACGCAGACCGGCAAAGGTGATGTTGAGTTTTTCTTCGAAATGCAGATAGCGCAATTCGACGGAGATCGGCTGGTTGCCGAACAGCGGCGGGGCGATCAAGCGGTCATAAACCTGGCCCAATTGCAGGCGGTCGGTGATATCACCTTCGAAACGCAGCTTGCAGCCGGTCGCGGAGATATCCAGCAGTTTGCCGTTGATTGGCGCCTTGAGTTTTTCACCGCCCAGTTCAACGCTGACCAGATCGGTCAGTTTCAGTGCTGCGCGGAAGGCATTGCGGCGCTGGTGGTAAACCACTTCAGTCGGCAGTGCGCCGGTGTAGAAACGATCACCCTCGGATTCTTCGATATTCAGCGTGCCGGTGCATTCCCAGGCGATGCGCACGCCTTCATGAAAACCTTCAACCTTGAATGGCTCACCGGCCTGCAGGAAACGTTCGCCATCACGCGGAATCATCTCGTCCAGTGCGATCGTAGCGCTGTCGCGGTCGACTTTGATCAGATAGCTCTGGAAGCGCTGGCTGCGCTCATGAAAGGTGATGATCAGCGGATCGTGGCTTTCTTGCAGCTGGCGCAGGTTGCTGGAGATTTCCAGTGGCGTGGTAAGCACCTTAGGGGGCTGCGGAGCATCATCCGCGCTGAGGGCGTTGGACACGGTTTATCAA
>NZ_JBFUIR010000107.1:0-4091 GCF_056401755.1 Pseudomonas sp. P4_D7
CAGTAACCGTGTGGCCGGCTGCGATGAGGTCGGAAATGATATACGGACCGGAATGGCCGGTTCCGCCGGTAACAAAAACATGCATGCTGATAATCCTTGTGGGTGATGTGATTCGAGACGTCGTGGTGCCGGCGTACTCAGCCGAACAGGCTGAGGCCGATGGCGAAGTGGGTGTGCTTGACGGAGTGGGTCATGAGGCCCAGCGACAGAAGGCAGACGTGCTCCAGCGTGCGCGCCATGGGCAGCGGCCCGACGTCCAGCGGGCGCAGTCCGAGACTCTCGACGAACGACGAGACGCGCGCCTTCGCGTGCGGGTCGTCCCCCGCGAGGAACACATCCAGCGGGTGGTCCTTAGAGGGACCGGCAGCCAGGACGTGGGAGAACTGGGTGTTGAACGCCTTGACGACTTGCGCACCGGCAGGGGCGACCTTGGCGATCTCCTGCGCGCCGAAACTGCCCTTATGGGTCACAAAGCTCGTTAGGTCGGAGCCGACGGGATTGGTGATGTCGACAAGTAGCTTGCCTGCCAGCGCATCGCCGTACTGCTTCACCACGTCGAGAACGGCGGAGTAGGGAACCGCCAGGATCACGATGTGCCCGGCCGGGGCGGCGCCAAACGTTCCTGTTGTCGCGCCGGCTCCTAACTGTTCGGCCAGCGCCCGCGCCTTGGCGGCGTCGCGACTGGTCACCTCGACAGTGTGTCCGGCCTTGGCGGCAAGGCTTCCGATAGCTGCGGCCATACCYCCTGAGCCAACGATGCTGATAGTGCTCATGTGCCGTCTCCTCGTTCAACGTTCAAATCATGCTGGCCTCATTACTTGCAAATAGCAAGTGAAATGATGTGATGTTACTTGCGACACGCAAGTGATGTTAAGATCGGGTCATGAAGACGACAGGCAAAGAAGACATTCGGTCCCACTGCGCTGTGAACTACGGCGTGGAGGTCTTCGGCGACCGGTGGTCGCTCTTGATCATTCGCGACATCGTCTTTGAGGGTAAGAAGACGTATGGCGAGTTCCTGAAGTCGGAGGAGGGCATCGCGACCAATGTCCTTGCATCGCGCCTCGCCTTTCTTGAAGAGCAAGGCATTCTCTCGAGGTCGCCCAGCCCCGATGACGGGCGCAAGGACTTTTACACGCTGACCGAGAAGGGCCTGGACCTCATTCCCGTCGTGCTCAACATCGTCCTTTGGAGCGCGAAGCACGATGCGAAATCGTACGTGCGGGGCGCCAAGGAGTTCCTTGCTCGACTAAGCCGAAGCCCCACGCAGACGAGCGAAAAGGTAAAGGCGCTGGTCCGCAATGGCGGATGTCTCTTTCCTGAGAGCCGATGAAGTGTGATCTGGATCACCTTCCTTTTGCATCGCAGCGTGCGTCACCAAACGCACCGCTATAGAGTTTCCCAGGCCGGCATTTAGATCGATCTAAACCGGCACGGAGCGCTGCAGCGTTCCGCATCCACCCAGTAAGAAAATACGACACGCCATCAAAGGGGTAACGCGGAACATCGCTCCGATAGCGAAGGATTCGGAGTGCGCGCTGGGTAGTGGCGTGGCCCCCATACACAACCATCGGAGCAGGTTAATGAGTCCCAAGTTTCGGTTTAAGCGCACGCGCGTCACAGCTGCTTTGCTTCTCTCGATCGCCGGATTAACCGTTTCCTCAGCATCGCTCGCCGACACCACTGGCTACATAGGCGTTTTCGGTGGCGGACCCATTTACAAGAACCTCAACAACAACATCACCGAACTGAGTCAGTCTGGTTTTACGGAGGTCGTCGTGTGGAGTGTCGAGGTCAAGGCCAACGGCGACCTTAACCTCAACGGTGAATTCCCCATCGTTTCCAACGGCGCCTATATCGGCAACCAGACGTATCCGGACTTCGTGTCCAACCTGGCCAGCCTGAAAACTGCTGGCGTCAAACGCATCACTTTCAGTATCGGCTCGTCGAACTTCGGCGACTTCCAGGACATCAAGGCCCTGGTCAATAGCACGGCCGCAGGCGGCGGCACCGGCAAGAAGAGCACGCTCTACAAGAACTTCCAGGCGCTGAAGAAAGCCATCCCTTCGATCGACGCCATCGATCTGGATGACGAGAATGGCTATGACGCCGCTTCAACCGTCGCGTTCTCCGTGATGCTTGGCAAGCTCGGTTACCACGTCATGCCGGACGCTTTCACGAATGCCTCCTATTGGACGTCCGTGGTCAAGCAGATCAACAGGCAGCGCGCCGGTACGGTCGATGGTGTGCATCTCCAGGCGTACGCTGGTGGCGCGGGCAATAGTCCCTGTTCGGGCTGGGACTTCGGCGGCGTTCCTGTCTATCCCGGCATCGGCGACTCGTCGATCGGCGGTGACTCGGTGCCCGGTGCGCAGAGCAAGTTCGCCAACTGGGCTGATGAGTGCAGCGTCACTGGTGGCTTCCTTTGGCTTTACGACGATGTGGCGGGTAAGACTTACAACGGGAAGACGCTGTCGGCGGCATATGCCGGGGCGATTGATGCGGGTTTGACTCAGTAAGTAATTCCAAGGACGCACGGCCCACATAGGTCGTGCGTCCCCGCGGCTCATTTGYTGGCACGATCGACCTCACTGTGCTCGCATGCCTGGTGGCTCTCACCAAAGCGCACATAAACCCCGCTTTGCCAGCCGTGAGCTACGCAGACGAAGCGAGGACCCGCTAGTGCGCGAGCATCGCCTGAAGTACGGCTCGATTCGGACTTGTCTGGCTTGTCGACAACGGTCTTCATAGCGACCGTAATCACGTTTCTGGTTTTGTAGGTGTTCCCCTACAGACATCGGATCCCGCTCTACCTTACCTTCGCCCGGAACGGGGCGGCCTGGCCCCTCAGGGGAGCAATATGGACAAGTCGGCCCGCTGGCAGGGCAGCCTTCGCAGGATGTGCCTCGGCATAATCTATGATGGAGGCCACGCAAACGTAAACATTCCGGACGTACCAGGCGCAGTTGCTGAGCACTGCCATATTGCGCCGCCTTGGCCGATGGGAGGATAGAGATGTTGTGCGCCGCGCGGATTGCTGTAGTAATCGTCCTACAGGCTTGTCTCGGCGCGTGCTCGGGATGTGTCGATGCCGCTTTGACTGAGCACAAGGTTGTCACGCAGGGTGGGCTCAATGGATTTCAGATTGGCGGTGACAAGGCCGCAACGCTTGCACGCGCAAAGTCACTTGACGTCTATGCAATCGGCATTCCTCCGTACGAGAACCATATCGATCGGGCTCAGATCTTCAAACCAAAGGGCCTGTCATCTGCGGAGACTGCGTCGCTGATGAAATTTGATTGCTGGAGTTTCGAGTTGGTAGAGAAGCCTGGGGGTGCGTTTTACGAGCTTCGCTTTATTGGAGGTAAGCTCGCCGAGATTCGTTATGACCGTCCGCGCACCCAACCTGAATAATGCAAATAAGGGCTACCCGGCCAGTACTTTGATGCCGAGAGTGGGCTGAACTACAACGTCAATCGGGGCTATGAGCCGGCGACGGGACGGTACATTCAGAGCGATCCGATAGGTTTCGCCGGGGGGTGTCAACTTATCTCTACGCGGTCGCCAACCCGACAAGGTACCGCGATCCATTTGCACTCGATTACGCACACCAATGGGCTAGCGGTGGAGCCTCTATCGGAGGGACCGTAGTACTGGGTGGATCCGTGGTGGTTGCCGCTCCAACCCTAGGACGAACATCCTGCCGACGCCTCTAGAGGTCGCTGGCGGCTCGGCACATGGACGGTCGCCTCGAAAAGGCATGCCAATCGTCCGCCATGACTCGATTCATAATGTGCCTCAAGGGTGTTCCAAAAGCTGATTGGCTGCCGCAAGCTGATTGGCTGCCGCTTACTGGGATCGATACCGAAATCTAGGCTTGCGCCCAAAGGGAGCTGGCGGCCGAACACTGAACTTCAAGGCTTCAGCGGATAGATCATGATCAAAGATAAAGAAGTGGCAGCTCAGATAAACGACCTGATGATCGGCATCACCACAAAGGTCGTCGACTCCATGCTCTCGGTCATTGAACAGTGCGGCCCGGATGAGGGTGCCGCGTATCGCAAAGCCGCAGCTCGTGCGATGGGGCCGAT
>NZ_JBFUIR010000108.1:0-3928 GCF_056401755.1 Pseudomonas sp. P4_D7
TCACTATATGGCCACAAGGTGTGATTTCGTACGAATGGAATACGCTCAGAAACGTATTAAATAATGGAATGATACGGTTTGGCCATAGCCAACAAGCTGTAAACACTTGGCAGCACGCAAATGTTCTTCCACTTGAAGATCCTGATCAGCTCATAAAGCACTACATTAAAAACTCCCCTACACAAATTGCATGTTCCATCGGCACAATTTTTGATGCTGACAATGTTGTAGTGCAAACGGAGATTAATGGAATCGAAATTCGTTGCAGAGGCCTCGGGCTTTGACTCGACCACGACAGCCAGGCATTGCCTGGCTTTTATTGATCGTAAGCGCTCCATAAACCCCAGCTTGTAAACGATGGGGCGGTGCGTCAGCGATGTTTCAGTGGTTTTTCTGAAGCACCACACTAAGTGTTCAGTCTCGGAGAGTTATGAGTCCACCTTCGTGTTACGCACTGGTTACGACCCGGACATCTGAACCGGACACGTTCTTAATATAGGAGTAACTGGTGCCGAGGACAGCAAGCTGATCAGCAGAGATTTTCGCTGCTGAAATGGCGGGTTGTACGATCACGAATCTGAAAATCATCTCGTGGTCGTGGCACTTGTTGCGAAGCAGCTCCAAATCTATTGGGTGACCCTTGAGGATTCTGTCGAACCCTTTCGGCAGCGATTGCTGGTACCGACCCATCAATCGATTGAAGAATTTTTCCTCGGTGTGCAGCCACTTCACCGAGCGTGAGGCCTGGCCGCAGACCTCGTAGACATCGTTCACACGAGCTCCAGGTCGAGCCTCGCCATCTTTTTGGGGGCAATACTTGCAGTGGTAAAGGTCGACAAAGATTGCGTCTTTGCTCTCTTTGATTGCCACCAAATCCGCAATCTCACCTGCGCCATCATCGTTGAAAATGAATGCATAGTCGTSCTCGATTCGGCTGTAGGTGAACCCTTGGACGGTGTCCTTGTTACGAGATGCTCTCATGGACTCGCTGTGGATCTGAGTGGTCCCCCAGTCCCAAGCCTCAATCAGCGCTATCGGAAGCTTCAAGTCCAAACTATTGGGTGTGTAAAATCGATAATTGCCCTCGACCATCGAACCGTCCACGGCTAGCAGTACCAAGGGGTTCGCATCCAGGTACTTCTCAAACGAGCTCTCTTCAGCGAAAATGATCTTCACCCCAGGGCAGGAGACTGTGTAGCTGTCGTTCAGTAACCGTATCGTGATGTCAGGAAGCTGACACTCCGTGCCATCTGTTGCTATGGCGATGACGGGCACCTCTAGTGTCAGATCGTCGGTCCGCCGAGGCTTGCCAAGCTCGACATCAAGCAGGTTGAAGATCTCACCATTGAGCGCCAGCGAAATTTTCTGCTCGTTTTCGATCGCAATGGACTCAGGCCAATCAGCATAGAAGAGTCCAGTTGGCCAGGCTCCCTCAATCTTCTCCGAGCGAATCACATCCTTGAGCACTTCAGAAGGATTGATCGTGGCATTGTTGAGTTTCTGTGAGGCGCGCTTGCACCACTCAATCCAGTAAATGATGCTGGAAGAGTTCATCTCCCAGATCTTCCCTTTGTGAGAGCAGCCAACGGTGGTGCGCTGTCCATCTTCATAGCCCGTTGCGAAGATGTTGGACTTTTTCGCCGTGCCGTTCTCGATTTCACTGATGACGGTATTGATGTCCCGCCCGACGTGCATCGTGAATCTCAGATCCTTGCGTGTCCTGGACAGCCCCACGTTCTGCAGCTTCATGAGCTTGATGTCGTGCAGGGTTCGGAAGGTAGGCTCGCCGTTGATTCGCCTGGCATCCTTTGCAATCAAATTCAAAAAACGCGTCGCTTGCGACTCATCACCAGAGGAGTGAATGAAGAGCGTCTTGTCGGGCGCGTGGTAGTACGCCAGGTACAGAATCCAGTTCGTGTCCACAATCGCCGAGGTCTGAGCCCATCCGACGGGTGTTTCTCGTCGGGTCACCATGATGATGGTGTCTGAATCGTCGTTGATAGAAAGGAACTGCAGCGGTTCTTTCTTCTGGGAGAAGTGATTCGCTTTTTCTGGCCGCCAATGGTCGCGCTCCACATGGTAGGCGATCGCACTGATCTTGGGGTTTGGGTTCAACCCGAAGATCTCCTCGGAGTCGGCATCATCCGGGAACTGTTCAGTGAACGTCTCTTTTTCGATTTCGCGGGCGATCTTGTCTTGGCTCACATCTCGAATCACAGCGCTCCAGTCGGCACTTTCCTTGTAAAGCACTGCCATCTGGTAATCGACTTTCTGGTTGGCAATGTTTGAGACGAATTTGGCGTCGCCTAGCGTGTCATCAACCCGGGTTAGCCGACCGATGAACTGTAGCGTGACGGCCGGACTGCGATGCTGGTCGTGAATAGCCGCGATTTTCAGCTCTGGCAGGTCGAAGCCTTCGCCCAGCATGTCCACGCATACGATGATCTTGTATTTCTTCTCGACAATTTCACCCAGCAGCTTGACCCGATTCGGCACCTTGCTGTGGATGAGAATGGGTGAGAGGTCTTCATGCTTTTTGTAGAGTTCAAACAGGGCTTCAGCACGTTTTTGCGATCGTGCGCGTACCATCAGTAGGTGGTTAAAGCCTTGCTCTCGATCGCCTCGCAACAACTCTACCGCCTTATCAGCAACCATTTGGTCAGCCAACTCGAGGTTGTATTCGCGCACTGGGTGAAATTCGATCGACTTGAAGTAGCCATCGATCTGCGCATCCTTCAACGGGTAGTTGTAGATAATCTTGCCTTCAAGGGGCTGATTGTCCTCCCTGAAAGGCGTAGCAGTGAACTGCAGGCATGGCTTCTCTTTAAACGCGTTTTTTACCCGCCCCCATGTCATGGCGGCCACATGATGGGTTTCATCGATGATCAGGTGGCTGCAGAGCTCAGCCAAGGCTCGGAGGGACTCTGTGTCGAATCGCTGCAATGCTTGCGGGGTAGCGACAATTACATTCGCCTCGGCAAGCTGTTGGACATCTTCAGCCGACATTCCTGAGCCGACCGCCCTAACCACAGGGTTAAGTGCTGTGGCAGAAATAGCACCGATCTCCCGAAGTTTTTTCAGCCCGAGGCATTTTTCGACAAGCTGGGAGCGCAAGGCATCTGACGGGACGAGCACCAATGTCCTTGCCAACCGCCCTGCGATAAGCAGACCAAGCATGGTATCGGTCTTGCCGGTACCCGTTGGCATCACGATCGTTGCCGTCGTGGCCGGAGACATCACCAGGTGGCCCAGTGAAGCGTATAGGGCGGCAAGCTGAGGCTTACGCAAGCCGGGCGTATTGGTATCCCGGACTGCTAGGTTGAAGTTGAAGAGGTGTTGCTGCCAGCTTTGATATACGTCTAAGTACTTCCCTGTAGCATCGACCATTGCGTTCACCAATTGAATGTGAAAATCAGCGCTGATTATTCAATGGCCACATGCCATCAGTGAACATCATTTCAGGTGTACCCCGAAAAGCAGTGCTCAAACGCGCCACGCCCTCTACCTCCACCAACCGACGATCGATGCCAAACAGTCCAATCTGAGATGAAGGTACACTGAAAGCCATCCGAATCCATCTTGGTCTATGGAAGAAATCGCCATTCGCGATCACTCGCAAAACTGATGCAATTGAGGGCAAAATTGGGGGCATATTTGATATTTTTCTGCCTGAAAATACCGTCCTAGAGCCAAGTCAAAATGTTTTTTGGCGACCCTGAGAGTCTCTGAATCAAGCCGCGCAGCGCTTAATTCTGCCTCGCCGCCGTGTATTTCTAACGAGCAGCGCAACGCGTCATGTGGAAGGCTGCGGGTCACTACCCGCCCTGCCCCAGAATTCTTCGGCAGACTGACTGAGAATAGCTTTTGGGCGGGTCAGATGAATTTCCAGAGGTATATCCCAGCTTTCGTCGAGCGCTCTGACTAAGCG
>NZ_JBFUIR010000109.1:0-3891 GCF_056401755.1 Pseudomonas sp. P4_D7
CTGCCATCACCAAGTAACTTGCGAAATAGCGGCAAATCTTCAGGTGTGGAGATAATCAAAATTTCCCGCATGCCAGCGAGCATCAGCACTGACAGCGGATAGAAAATCATCGGCTTGTCGTAGATCGGCAACATCTGTTTCGACACACCCAGAGTCAACGGATGCAGACGTGTGCCCGAACCGCCAGCGAGAATGATGCCTTTACGATTTGTCGTGGTCATTTATTCAGAACTTCCCTAAGCATTCGGGTTACACCACTTTGCCAATCCGGCAAGTGTAGAGAAAAATTATCGCGCAGCTTCTGAGTATTCAAGCGCGAGTTCAGAGGGCGTTGCGCAGGTGTTGGATAAGCAGTTGTTTCGATCGGATTGACAGTCGTCACAGCCAACTCCTCGCCTTGGGCTTTTGCGAAGTCAATGACAAGACTTGCATATCCATGCCAAGAGACTTCGCCTGCAGCGGCCAAGTGATAGAGGCCAGCCAACTCTGGCCGCTTGATAACTTGCTGAATAGCCAACGCCGTAACGTCAGCGATCAGATCCGCACCTGTAGGAGCACCGATCTGATCTGCGATAACGCTCAACGTTTCGCGATCTTTCGCCAACCGCAGCATGGTCTTTGCGAAGTTGTTGCCGCGGGCACCGTAAACCCAACTGGTGCGGAAGATCAGATGCTTGCAACCCGACGCGATAATTGCCTGTTCGCCGGCGAGCTTGCTCGAGCCGTAGTAATTCACTGGCGCAACAGTGTCCGTCTCCTGCCATGGGGTAGTGCCCAGGCCACTGAAAACATAATCCGTTGAATAATGAACTAGCCAAGCGCCTGAGGTTGCCGCTTCCTCGGCAATGACAGCGCTTGCAAGGCCGTTTACGCGATCGGCCAACTCGGTTTCCGACTCAGCTTTGTCAACCGCCGTATAGGCAGCAGCATTCACGATAACGTCGGGCTTTACCTGACGAATCGTTGTGCGCAAAGATTCAAGATTGGACAGATCTCCGCTCAGACCATCAACGGAATGACGATCAAGAGCGACTAGCTCTCCAAGTGGAGCCAGCGAGCGTTGCAGCTCCCAGCCCACTTGACCGTTCTTTCCGAGAAGTAGGATCTTCATACTTTGCTCGATCGATCTGCGTAGTTCTGGTCAATCCACTGCTGATAGCTGCCGCTCTTGACGTGCTCTACCCATTCGGTGTTACTCAGATACCACTCGACAGTCTTGCGAATACCGGTTTCAAAAGTCTCCTCCGGCGTCCAACCCAGCTCACGCTGAATCTTGCTCGCATCGATTGCATAACGCACGTCATGCCCTGGACGATCCTGAACATAGGTAATCAGGCTGGCATGCGGACGATGGGCCGAATCAGGGCGCAACTCATCGAGCAACGCACACAGGGCATGCACCACTTCGATGTTTTGTTTTTCGTTATGACCGCCGATGTTGTAAGTCTCACCAATTACACCTTCGGTGACGACTTTGTACAACGCCCGAGCGTGATCTTCTACATACAGCCAGTCACGAACCTGGTTGCCTTTGCCATAAACCGGCAGCGGCTTGCCCTCCAGTGCATTGAGAATGATCAGCGGGATCAACTTCTCAGGGAAGTGGCACGGGCCGTAGTTGTTCGAGCAGTTGGTCACCAGAGTAGGCAAGCCGWATGTACGAGCCCAGGCCCGAACCAGGTGATCGGAACTAGCTTTACTGGCCGAGTACGGCGAGCTTGGCTGATACGGCGTGGTTTCGGTGAAGAGGTCTTCCGGACCTTCGAGGTCTCCGTAAACTTCATCAGTCGAAATGTGGTGGAAGCGAAAACTGGCTTTACGCGCATCATCCAGCGCAGCCCAGTAGTGGCGGGCAGCTTCAAGCAGCGTGTACGTGCCGATGATATTGGTCTGGATAAACTCGGACGGACCAGAGATCGAGCGATCGACGTGGGATTCTGCGGCCAAGTGCATGATTGCATCTGGTTGGTGTTCACGCAGGACACGGTCGATCTGATCACGATCACAGATATCGACGCGTTCAAATGCATAGCGCGAATTCTGGCTGACTTCTGCCAGTGACTCCAGATTACCGGCGTAAGTCAGCTTATCGACGTTAACGACAGCATCGGACGTATTGGAGATGATGTGACGGATGACTGCCGAGCCAATAAAGCCGGCGCCGCCGGTAACTAGAATTTTCACGCGAAACGATACCCTTGAGCTGCGGATAGCGCTGCCACTGAGCGCCATCTAATCCATGAATGCAGAGGCCAGTCGCAATTGGCATCCGTCAGAGTCAGTCTGAATCGTCATGCAATAAGGCACGATCGAACAAGGGGAGCATTTTACAGCTTAATGATGGTTTTACTAATGGATAAAGACAGACTGAGGCGCAATTTCGACAGATGCCCTGCGCCTGTCGTTTTCAGACCAGTCGCTTGCGTGCGGCTCTGGACGAACGCCCCAGAAACCAGCCCAATACAGGGCCGATCAACATGCCGATCAACAGTGCTAACACTGCAACTAGCGACACTGGCAACTGCGGGCCGGAAAAACCTAGAAACAAAAGCGAAACCGACTGCTGATTCTCAAGCACAAACGCCAGAACAATCAGAACCATCAGCAGAAGAAATACGCCAAGCAGTATGCGTTTCAGGTTACGCATTCACGCCCCCTCGAATTTGAATAGCGAAGATCAAACCCCCTCCTCCTCTTCCTCATTCACCCGATCACGCAACTCCTTACCCGGCTTGAAGTGCGGTACGAATTTACCGTCAAGGCTGACAGACTGGCCAGTCTTTGGATTGCGGCCAACACGAGGCGCACGGTAGTGCAGAGAGAAGCTGCCAAACCCACGGATCTCGATACGATCACCGGTAGCCAGACATTGGGACATTTGCTCAAGCATGGTCTTGATGGCCAGCTCCACATCCTTGGATGAGAGCAGCCCTTGATGGGTGACAATTCGTTCGATCAACTCCGACTTCGTCATATTTTTCCCTTCTTTTTCAAGCAGCTAGATCAGCGCTTGAAAGGTTTTAGCACGCCCGGAAGATTTTGAACAGCCCAGGGATTGACATATCTTCCTACGCATCGAAACGCCCGTTTTCAGGGCATTACAGCAACAAACAGGGCACAGCATGCTTAACGACATATCACCAGCATGGTGCGTGTCACGTAGCCTGCCGGGTTGAAGCCAAAAGGAAACTCATCATCATCCTTGGCATCATCTGATCGCGTGATCACTTTGTAGCCCGCGCCCTTACACTCCTTAGCCGCGCGCTTCTGGCATTTCTCCCAGCCAGAGCCCAACCCGGAGCAATCGACCTCTATACCACTGACGCCACGCACCGCATGGGTTTTGGCACTGGTCGTACAGCCAGCCAAAACCAAGACAGCAATGAGGACAATAAACTTGTTCATCCACTTCCTTATGCCAGGCAACTGCCCGACGACTACACGCTTAAGACCAAGCTTAGTCGTGAATAGGCGATTGATCCGATTAAAGAAACAGACCACCCAGAAGCGAGATTGGTTTCACCAAAATCCTCACACAAGCCACGGAGCACCAAATCGCAGACACAAAAAAGGGCGACCGAAGTCGCCCTTTTTCACGATCAAGCAGAACTTAGTTCTGTTTGGCCATTGCTTGCTTCAGCAGCGCAGCCATAGTGGTATCGGTTTTGTCTTCCGGAGCGGTTTCTTTCAGGCTCTGGATAGCTTCTTTCTCTTCAGCATCGTCTTTCGATTTGATCGACAGCTGAATTACACGGCTCTTACGATCAACGCTGATGATCTTGGCTTCTACTTCCTGGCCTTCTTTCAGAACGTTGCGCGCTTCTTCATCGCGGTCACGGCTGATCTCGGAGGCTTTCAGAGTCGCTTCGATATCGTCGGCCAGAACGATGT
>NZ_JBFUIR010000110.1:0-3829 GCF_056401755.1 Pseudomonas sp. P4_D7
TTGCATTGGTCGCGCCGGCTGCCAGCTCGTTCCCGACAGCTACGAGCGTTTCAAACTCTTCGCGGGTAAACGCGTCCTCGATGCCGGCACATCCTGCGAGCAACAATGTCCGAGCGGCCCCCTCCTCTGGCGTGAGCTGCCACTTCGCCCGCAGTTGGCGCGACACCTGCTTGCCCTTTTCATCTTCATCAAGAACAGCTTTGAACTCCAGCCGCCATGCCGTGAGCAGGTCGGCGACAACCTTTATGTTGTCAGCGCCGTTGCACGCTATCAAAGAAAGCTCTTTGCCTACTTCAGTGAGCAAGACAAACGCGGAGAAATAGAAGTAGCCGCTGTTTTCTTCGAGGAGTATGTTGCCCTTGCGCTTGATGAGCTGCTGGCTCGAGAAATCGACGCCCATCACGGCGAGCACCGGGGCCAGCGTCATCTGCGACGAAGCGGCGAGTTCAAGCCCTCTCCTGACAATGGTGTTGCTATCTTCGTTCTGTGCATCACGCTCCACGGCCAGGATGCGGTCAATGCGTTTGTGGTCGATGAGGTAGGGACTGTGTGTGCTGTAGACCACCGGCAACGCGCCGCCCAGATTCTCGATGAGCTTCAACACATCTTCCTGCGCCGTCGCATGCAGATAGGCCCCTGGTTCATCGAGCAGCAACACAATTTGTTGGTCATCCTTTTGGTCGGCCGTAAGATGGAGAAAGAACGCGACATACCACCGGGTCCCCTTACTACGCTGCGACGGGTGAAGTTTCTCCCCATCACCCTCCGATATCCAGAATCGAAGGTAAGCCTCGCCCGCCCTGTCAGGGTGCGAACGAGGGTGACGCGCAAACTCCACTTCAATCTTGATTTTGCCGCGCTGACCCAGCACCTGAGTCCAGTAGTCAGTTAGATGACGATTGACGTTTAGGACTGCCGTGGACAGTAGAGATGAACGTTCCCGGTCGTCTTCGATGAGCAGCTGTTCAAGCGTTAGCCCCGCGCTCGTTAGGAAGTTGTCCGCTCCCGTGTGCTCGCTTCCCTTGAGCCAATCCTTTTCGTCTTCATCGATTTCGACAGTGTTGGGAAGGTAGCTGTCCTCTTCTCGAAAAAGCGCAAAGAGAGGGACGCGCTTCCAGAAGGTCGTGATAAATGTGGCGGAAGCCGTGGACACGAATACCTTCGGGTCCACTTTTGTCTCACCCTCCTTCGGTTCCGGAATGCCGTTGGCGATGGCGTGTTCCAGCACCTCTTGCACATCCGATTCGAGGCTGAAGAAACGCGTCGTCTTTCCAGCCGTTTGCTTGAACGACGCCTGGAGCACCAAATCCTGCCTCCGAGGGAACAGCGCCTTCATGACGGTCTCAGCCGTGGCCCCAGGCAACTCCGCGCAGATGCTACCAAGCTCATCCTGCGAGAGATTCAACCTCAAGGCCATGCTGGGCCGACTGCTGCCGCGACGGAAATCATCCGAGCTAATGACCCCGATGTGTCCGAAGGCAACATGCAGCGCGTCAAGGATGGCGCTCTTGCCCGACTCGTTTTGCCCGACGAGGGCGGTAACGCCATCGGACGAGAACGGTAGCCAACCTGTGGCAACGATGGAACGAAACGCATCAACCTTGAACGCGACCAGTTTCATGATTTCCCTTGGGCGCTCCGTGCGCCCCAGCCGGTATGCTATGGCATCGGCGGAGTGGATTCACCACGACATCCGCTGGTCGGTAAGGCGACAGGTCTTTGTCGAGCTGCCGCGCCCACGGGTTACAAGTAAGTGCGTTCCCGGAATTCTATATGCGTTATCGGCAAAACTCGTGCTGAGTCCCTGGCGCGGATTGGAGAGTCCCGGCTGGCGGCCGTCGATAAATTTCCTCAGTGCTGTCTGCAGGCTAAGGCGCCTTTAGAGGACACGCTTTAGGACTCTCGCTGAAACAGGCGAGGCGTCACCTGCCGCCCCTGAGCCGCCAACAACTCAAATTGGTCGACGGAACCGGAGGTACGAGACCAATATGCCGAGCCGGCCTTCCTTTTTGCCAGCCCTGCGCGACGGCACCGGCAACCCTTTGCGCAAGGATGGACGAGCAAAAAACCTGTAGGGCATGTACACCAGCGTATGTAGGGGAAAACCTACACACCACCCCTTGGCGCAAAGTATTGCCAGTTCCATCAGGCTATTGCGGCTTCATCTTCGGAAAAGATGTGAAGGCGCGAGCGTTCGCAAGAGATTGCGAGGGCGATCCCGCCTGCTCTAGCGTGCGACGGCGGGTCAGGGGACGCGGGCCGGGGTGCRGGGGATGCATTCCGGCGGGCGGGCTTGGTGCGCGGGCGCAGCCCCGGCTGCGAAGGACTGTCCGTCAGCCACAAGGGCCATGCGCATGCGTTCCACAAAAGGATTGTGTTGGTATCTGGTCGTCGTGCTCTTGACTCTGGCTCCCGCGACATTTGCGCAAACAGCCACAACGAACCCCGAAGACGAGTACAAGAAGCTCGTCAAGGTCAACACCGAGATTCAACCACTCGGAGAGACCCCTTTCGGTGAATCGGTCAACCTGTTCGACGGTGGGCTGTCATTCCACGTTGTCGACATCTCCATCCCCGGCACAGGTCCTACCATCGAAATCGGGCGTACCTTCCACGCCGACGGTGACGCGGCCGTCCGGTGGTCCGACTCGGAGTTCGGCGACTGGGATCTCGATATTCCGAGGCTCACTACGCTCACCTCCAACCAGGGCACCATCATCCAGGGGCCGAATCAAATCGGTTGGTTGGTCAACTCCATCGCGCGCACCGACCGATGCACGAATTTCCGGGAGCCGCCCGACCAGCGCATAGGGCGGCCCGGTTCCGACCCGCTGCCAGCCGATGCGTGGTGGAACCAGGGTTACACGCTCCAGGTTCCGGGCGTGCCCGACCAGGACATGCTGGGCCGCGTCGCCACGTCCCCCGCTGCGCCGACGGTCGACAGCCTCAACTACGTGGCGGTCTCCAAGGACCGCTGGCATATGGGCTGCCTGGCCTCCACTGCGAACGGTCAGGAAGGAGAGGCCTTCGAAGCGGTTGGCCCAAATGGACAGAAAATTTGGCTCAACCAGCTGCTTTACCGCCCGGCGCGTGATTTCGGAATTGTGCGCAACCTCGGCGTCATGGCCGTAACTCGGATGGAGGACCGCTTCGGCAATTCGCTGACCTACCAGTGGTCCACCGACAACCACCTGACAGGCATCGTGGCCAGTGATGGCCGGACGGTGACGTTTGAGTACGCGAGCGACGGCAAGCACATCAGCAAGGTCAATGTTGTCACCGCCAACAACGGCACACGGAGCTGGACGTACGCCTACGCGCCTTTGGACGGGGGATCGGTCCTGTCGAACGTGACGTTGCCGGACGGGTCTGCCTGGACGTATGACCTCTCTGCTCTCACCCTGGACGTCAAATCATCCGCCCCGCCCGGTCACTGCAACGACGTTGACGCCCCGTTGGACTCGACGCAGGTGGCAACCATCACCGGTCCGTCGGGGCTTCAGGGACGCTTCGAAGCACACCCGGTGCGACACGCACGCTCCAACGTGCCCGAATCATGCAGCGCCCAGACGCCCGAAAGCCAGGGGTCACAGGGCCGGCCGCGCTACAGCAACAACCTGGCTTTGACATCAAAAACATTTACTGGCGCCGGAATCTCGCATACCTGGACGTACCAGTACCCGCTCGCGACAGCCAGCTGGCGGGCAACCTGTCAGGCGTCCGGGTGCGACACCACCAGTGTTTCCCTGATGGTCGACCCCTCACTCAACACGACCCGGTACACGTTTTCCAACCAGGCGGATGCGACGGAGGGTAAGCCCCTCAAGAC
>NZ_JBFUIR010000111.1:0-3796 GCF_056401755.1 Pseudomonas sp. P4_D7
ATATGACGACTAGCCAGCATTTTGCCAGCATGTTTCGCGGGTTGATAGAGCTGGCGCATCAACGGCTCATGCCTGGCTGAGCGGACGCGGTGTGGCGGGTTTGGCAAATGTACCGCTGGCGTTATACAGCGCCGGCGCTTCACCGCCGGTGAGGATCTTCAGCTGATTGGCCGTGGCGGCCTGCTGGATCTGGATCGACTGGCCGTTCTTGAGGTTGGCGGCCTGGCATTGAGCGATCAGATCGGTCAATGCATCGCCTTGCGCCAACAACTGCTCACCAATGCTCGACTGGCCAGCCAGTTGCTCCAGACCGCTGCGGTCTGTCGGCAAGTTGAGGCTGGCGAGGATTTCACTGCGCTTGCGGCCATGCTGTTCAAGCAGAATGATCAATGCCTGTTTATGCGCCAGAATGTTTTCCAGCAAGGGCATGTCGCGACCGTGCAACGCGAGGGATTCGGTTTGCAGCAACTCCAGCAATTGTTGAGCTGGAGCAAAGTCGTCGTTGATCAATTGCAATAAATTAGTGTCGTGCATGGCTGGCCTTGGGTTTTAAGCGTCCAAAAGCCTGGCGCCGGCAAAAGCCTAGCGCTGGGCTTCGAAGTTGAGCAGTTTGCTGGCTACACGGTTGCTGTCGACTTTATAGCTGCCATCGGCAATCGCGGCTTTCAACTCGGCCACACGGGCTTTGTCGACAGCAGGCTGATCGCGCAGCTTGTCAGTGACCTTCTGCAACTGTTGAGCCTCATTGCTGAGGTGTACCGATTCCCCGCTTTTTGCGGTACTGGCCGGTTCGGCCTGGGTATTCAGCGGCGCGGAGGTGCCGGTTTCGGCGGTTTCCTTGGCGTTGCTGGTACGTGTACTGCCCGTAAGTGACGAGGAGCTGTTCAAACGGCTGAAATCGATGACCATGATAAAAACCTCTGGGAATTTGGACGCTTGCCATGTTTTCGGCCATCCCCTGGAAAACTTTAGGCACATTTACAATGAGCCTTGCATGCGCCGGCGCGTGTCCTGCTGCGGCACAGTTTAGGGAACAGCCGGGGTCAGCGCCAGTTTTCTACATCGCCACTTCCACTTGGCCGGGCGCGGTGACTTGCGCCTTGATGACCCGTTGCGAGTTGAGGTTTTTCACCCGGATCTGTTCTTTCAAACCACCATTGGCCAGCGCTTCCCCGGGCATGCGCACGGCGAGCGTGCCGCTGCGGGCAGTGATGACCACTTGATCACCCTTGCGAATGACTTCCGCCTGTTCCAGATGGACCAGGGTAATGACCTGATCGGCTACCGTTGGTCGGGTTAATTTCTGCCCGATCGCTTCGTCTACCGAGGTCAGAAAGCCTTGGTTGATCGTGCTCACGTCGCGTTCACGCAGGGTCACGTCCTGTGCTTCGATGATCCCTGCACGTTTCAGCGGTCGGGTGGTTGTCACAATCTCGCGAAACAGGCGGACTTGAGCGGGCACGAACACAGTCCAGGGCGAGGCGCCCTCACAGCGGACCTTCACGGTAACCCGGCCCAGCGGACGTGCCGGACTCTCCAAAGTCGCTGTCAATTCCTTGTCGCACATAGGCATGCGCATACGAGGGTCGAGCTGGTTTACTTCGATCTCGTAGCGGCCTTCCGTTTGACTGGTGGCCAGATAGTCTTCTACGGTGAACTCAAGAAAGCCCTGAGTGACGCCGATAAGCATGTCAGGCAAGGTAACCGCATCAGCAATGGCAGGGCTGCCAGCGAAAAAGCAGCAGACGGCGGACATCGCGCAAAGGTTTTTGCGAGCGCGGGAGGTCAGGTGTCGGAAAAATGTCGTTTGAGCGTTCATACGAGTTAAAAAGCAAGCGCCGTGCCGTTTAGCAATGAATGTGCGTCGCAACAACACTTGGCGTTGGTGTAGGAGTCTGGGCATGGCTGGTGTAATGGATTCGGTGAACCAGCGCACGCAACTGGTGGGGCAGAATCGCCTGGAGCTGTTGTTGTTCCGTCTCGACGGTCAGCAGCTCTACGGAATCAACGTGTTCAAGGTGCGGGAAGTGTTGCAGTGCCCGTCGCTGACGTTGATGCCCAAGTCCAGTCCTGTCGTGTGCGGGGTGGCAAATATCCGGGGGGCGACCATTCCGATCCTTGATCTGGCAATGGCCACCGGTTCCGGAGCGTTGAAGGACAAGAACAACCCGTTCGTGATCATCACGGAGTACAACACCAAGACCCAGGGTTTCCTGGTCCGCTCGGTGGAGCGCATCGTCAACATGAACTGGGAAGAGATTCATCCACCGCCCAAGGGCACGGGTCGCGATCACTACCTGACCGCTGTGACTCGGGTGGACAATCAGTTAGTCGAAATCATCGACGTCGAGAAAGTGCTGGCGGAAGTTGCGCCGACACCGGAAGCGATTTCGGTGGGCGTGGTCGATGTCGAGACCCAGACCAAGGCACTGTCATTGCGTGTCTTGACGGTCGATGACTCGTCGGTGGCGCGCAAGCAGGTCACGCGTTGTCTGCAGACAATCGGGGTCGAAGTGGTGGCGCTGAACGACGGCAAACAGGCGCTGGATTACCTGCGCAAGCTGGTCGATGAGGGCAAGAAGCCGGAAGAAGAGTTCCTGATGATGATTTCCGACATCGAGATGCCGGAGATGGACGGGTACACCCTGACGGCGGAAATCCGCGGCGACGCACGCATGCAAAAGCTTCATATCATCCTGCATACTTCGTTGTCGGGGGTATTCAACCAGGCGATGGTCAAGAAAGTCGGTGCAGATGACTTTTTGGCCAAATTCCGTCCTGATGACCTCGCATCCCGGGTAGTCGACCGGATCAAAGCAGCAGATATCAGCTAGGGGCGTTTTGCTCCTGGCGGTCAACACGATTTAAGAGGCGGCATCATTGTCTACGGGTAATTTGGATTTCGAACAGTTCCGGGTCTTCCTGGAAAAAGCCTGTGGCATTCTGCTCGGTGAAAACAAGCAGTACCTGGTCTCGAGCCGTCTCAACAAACTGATGGAGCAGCAAGGCATCAAATCCCTGGGTGAGCTGGTTCAGCGCATCCAGACCCAGCCGCGCAGCGGTTTGCGCGAGCAGGTAGTTGATGCCATGACGACCAACGAAACCCTGTGGTTTCGTGACACCTATCCGTTTGAAGTCTTGAAGAACAAGGTGCTGCCTGAAGCGATCAAGGCCAGCCCCAACCAGCGCTTGCGGATCTGGTCAGCGGCGTGCTCGTCGGGCCAGGAACCGTACTCGCTGTCGATGTCGATCGACGAGTTCGAGCGGACCAATCTTGGTCAGTTGAAGATGGGCGTGCAGATTGTTGCCACCGATCTGTCCGGTCTTATGCTGACCAACTGCAAGACCGGCGAGTACGACAGCCTGGCCATCGGTCGTGGTTTGTCGCCGGAACGCCTGCAGCGTTACTTCGACCCGAAAGGGCCGGGGCGCTGGGTGATCAAGGCGCCGATCAAGAACCGCGTGGAGTTCCGCTCGTTCAACCTGCTCGACAGCTATGCTGCGCTGGGCAAATTCGACATCGTGTTCTGCCGCAACGTGTTGATCTACTTCTCTGCCGAAGTGAAGAAAGACATCCTGTTGCGCATTCACAGCACGTTGAAGCCGGGCGGTTATCTGTTCCTTGGCGCTTCCGAAGCGCTGAACGGTTTGCCGGACCATTACCAGATGGTGCAGTGCAGCCCGGGGATTATTTACCAGGCGAAATAACCGTATCGGCAACACCAAAAAACGGCAGGTCCCAAAAAGACCTGCCGTTTTTTATGCCCAAAGAAATTCTCCCTGACACCATAAACCC
>NZ_JBFUIR010000112.1:0-3718 GCF_056401755.1 Pseudomonas sp. P4_D7
GACAAGGCCGGGATCCATAACCTGCGGCTCTATGAGTACGGCACGCTGGCATATCGCGGTGGCCAGGCCATGCAGAGCGACAGCAGCAGCAACGTCGTCCATCATGCCGATAATCCCCGTCATGGCTTCATGGGCATGGGACACGGTGAGATGGGCGCCTTCTACAATGCTGGCGATACGCGCGTGGCGCAGCCGCTGGACAAGGTGCTTGCCTCGCATGCAAAGGACAGTGTCGCCACTGAGCAGTTGCTCGGACTGCTCACCCGATACGCCGATGCCGAGGTTTATCTGGGTTATGCCAACCAACGCGCCGCTGTTGCCGGCTGGGTCACCGCCGTCAGCGCGATCGCCGGGGAGCGAGGCAAGCCAGCCATTGTCGTGGGCATCTACGGCGAACTGCGCCACGCCGATCGCAAGCCTATTTCAGGAGCCGATACGCTCTACGTGCGCAGCAAGGGCGACTCCGCCGGCCTTAAACAGAACGCCGAGATGGTGCGAGGCCCTGGGGCCAAATGCATCGCGGTGATCGCCGATGGCGTCCCCGCGCCCGTGATGGCTGCGCTGCAGAAGCGCGCCATGCCATTCACCTTGAGCACGGGCAATTATTCGTTATCCGAAGCCGTGGAGAACGGGCACTTCCCCGTCTACGAAACACTGATCTTCAATCCCGGTGTGCAGAGCGCCTTTCAGTTCCAGGTCGCCAACGGGCTAGCGAAGCTCGAGTTGACCGCGACTGCCTTCGGTAAGGCGGCGCTGGCCCTGAGCAGTGCCTCGCCCGAATCGCTGCCGAAGATGACGAAGGAGATCCATGCCGTGCTGGCTCATCCCCACGAGATCCGCTTGCTGATGGGGGTGATTCGCGCGCAGACGGATATCAAGGAGAACTTTGTTGCCCGGCTGGCTGGTCTTCTGCCACATCACTAGACGGTCGACCCTGGCAGTTATATGTCCGAGTGTCCGCCGTGCCATGTCCGCGGACACATGATGGGCCGTGTAGATCGGCGCGAGCGGGAGTTGGTGTGGTTCTTGCTTGTTGCCTCCGATCGTCACCACGGGGCTTTCATGCTTGTCTACCATTTCAAACTAGGAATTCGGAGCCTTCGCCGAAACCCATTGCTTACCGTGCTGATGGTGATAACGATCGGAATTGGCGTCGCGTCGTCCATGACGACCTATGCGGTATTTCTTGCCACCTCGAAGGATCCGGACAAGTCATCGCAGTTGTTTATCCCGCAGATTGATAGCTGGGGAGAATCCGCGAGCGCGGAAGACGATGGCGAACCACCGGACATGATGACTTACACCGATGCCATGGCATTGATTCGGGATCATCGAGCCAGATTCCAGACCGCGCTTTATCCCATCGACGTTTCGATCATGCCGACCCATAAGTCGCGGTTGCCTCTTCAGGTGAGTACCTACGCAACATATGCCGATACGTTTCCCATGTTCCAGATATCTTTCCTTTTCGGGAGCGGTTGGTCTTCAGCAGACGACCAGGCACACGCTGCCGTAGCGGTAATAAGCCGGTCTCTCAATGACAAATTATTCGATGGCGTGAATAGTGTGGGGCAAGACATCGTGCTGAATCACCAAAGCTATCGAATCGTCGGGGTGAGGGATAACTGGAATCCACAGCCGCTCTTCTACGATGTAAAAATGCTCGGTGCGTTTGGTGAGTCGGCTCAGGTATTCGTTCCCTTTACTCGTGCCATCGATTCCCGGATTCCCACCGCGGGCGCCAACCTGTGTAAGACAAGCTCCGATAGCGGATGGGACGCGTGGCTTGGATCTGATTGCACATGGATCTGGTATTGGGCCGAATTGCCCGACAAGAAGAGCATGACGGAGTATCGCGACTATCTCGATGGCTACGCGGCGGAGCAAAAGCGGGCGGGGCGCTTCCACTGGGCGCCGAACACCCGTCTTCGCAATGTGATGCAATGGCTCGACTACAAGCATGTAGTGCCTGCGGAGTCGAGGATTTCTCTTTTGATTTCCGCGGGATTTCTGCTCATATGCCTGGTTAACACGGTGGGCCTCTTACTGGCCAAGTTCATGCGACGCGCACCGGAAATCGCGGTTCGCCGGGCGCTTGGCGCACCTCGCAAGGCGATTCACGAGCAGTTCCTGATCGAAGCAGGTACCGTCGGTCTGGCCGGAGGGATGCTTGGACTGTTGCTGACAGGTGCCGGCATGTTCGGGGTGGGCCTGGTGTTCGAGCCGTCCATTGCCCGACTGGCCACGCTCAATGCATCGCTGGTTGCACTGACCTTCTGCGTTGCCGTATCCGCGACCGTTCTGGCGGCAATCTATCCTGCCTGGCGCGCAGCTTCAGTAAAGCCCACCTGGTAACGGAATTCATGATCAGTGTACAGATTCGACCGATCCTCAGCGCGCTTAAGCGACACAAAGCGGGAACTACGCTGATCGTGCTACAGATTGCTCTGACCTTCGCAGTGATTTGCAACGCGTTTTATATCGTTGAGCAGCGTATCGATCGTATGTCCAAGCCAACCGGCATGGTTGAAAGCAATATGCTGGCGATTCAATACCGTTGGGCTGGAGTGGACGCTAACGCCATTCCGTCGCTTACCAAGGCAGATCTGCAAGCACTACGCCTGCTGCCAGGCGTCGAAGACGCAACCCAGACCGGATCCTATCCGTTGTCGGGCCATAGTTCGACAGAAGGCATACGTACCGATCCGGGTGTGAAAGCGCGAATCGCACTGGCTGCGGAATATTTCACCGATGACCATGCGCTTGCCACGATGGGCGCCCGTCTTGTCGCGGGAAGAAACTTTCGAGCGGACGAAATAGGTTTCTTCGATCCATCCAAGGTCACTCCGCCTGCCGCGGTCATCATCACCAAAGCCCTGGCGGACAAGGTGTATCCCGATGGCTCGGCCCTTGGCAAGCAAATCTATATCGGTAACAGCATGCCGTCGCCCAGTACGGTGATCGGCGTCGTCGAGCGGCTGCAGGCGCCGTCTCCCACCGCCAGCTTCGCCGAATATGCCGTCCTGGTTCCTGCGCTGCTTTCAAGCAGTAGCGGCAACTACCTGATCCGAAGCAAGCCAGGACAACTCCTGGCGATCACCAACGAAGCCCCTGCCGCCCTGGTCAAGCTCGACCTCATGCGCGTCTTCCCGCCCAACGAAGGGATTCGCACTTTCGACCAGGTTCGTGAGGAGGCCTATAAAGTGGATCGCGGGATGGCCACGCTGATGACGGCGATCTGCGCCCTGTTGCTGGTCATTACTGCTGCCGGTATCGTAGGGCTGACTAGCTTTTGGGTCTCTCAGCGACATCAGCAAATCGGTATGCGCCGGGCACTGGGTGCCACCCAGCGTGACATCCTCAGCTACTTCCTCACCGAAAATCTGCTGATTGCGTTGGGTGGTATTTCCCTGGGTGCGGTGCTCGCTGTCTCACTCAACGTATGGATGATCAGCCATTTCGAGATGAGTAGCCTTCCGTTGAAGTATTTCGTGGAAGGCGTGGTTCTGATTGTGCTTCTCGGTCAAGCAGCCGTACTCGTGCCAGCGTTGCGGGCATCACGTACATCCCCCATCGAAGCAATTCGAAATACCAGGGCTTAGAGGAACGCGAAATGGGCGCATGGTCACACGAACCTTTTGGAAACGACACGGCCAATGACTGGGCCTACGATCTCGAGGACGCACAAGATCTGTCTTACATCGAGGCGGCCCTCGAC
>NZ_JBFUIR010000113.1:0-3637 GCF_056401755.1 Pseudomonas sp. P4_D7
GGGCTCTACTGATCAATGACGAACGCCTTGCGGAACGCGCAGAAATAATTCGCGAAAAGGGAACGAATCGCAGCCGATTTTTTCGAGGCCAAGTCGACAAATACACATGGGTCGACCTCGGCTCTTCATTCCTGCCAGGCGAGATCACAGCTGCCTTTCTATACGCACAGCTGGAACACGGGAAGGAGATAACGGATCGGCGCATGGAAATCTGGTCGCGGTATGAAGCTTGGGCATCCCAGGCCGGGCACCCGGCCCGCAGGCCCGTTCTCCCCGCGGACTGTACGCACAACGCCCATATGTACTACCTCCTCATGGAGAGCCTGCCTGCTCGGACCCAGCTCATTGCGGCACTGAAGGAGCAACAAGTCCAAGCTGTCTTTCACTACATTCCGCTTCACACCTCCCCCGCCGGCCAGAAGTACGGCCGCTCACATGGAGCATTGCCGGTAACTCAGAGAGTGAGTGACACGTTGATTCGGCTCCCGCTGTGGGTGGGTCTTGCGGATAGCCAAGATCGAGTGACGCAGGCTATCGATGCTGCATTTGTCCAGGCGTCCGCAGCGTGAGCGCCTCTGCGACCGGTGCTTCGCGCCCTCGAGTTGTCGTGGCGATGACGCAAATCGCAGAGTGGGCTGCTTGGCTCGGCGCTGTGTATATCGCGTACTACACGATTCACTACGCCTATACGACGGGCATCTCGGTTGTCATCGCAGATTCGTGGAGCTTCACGGAAGGGTTCGTCAAGAACTACAACAACCACAGCCTGGGCTTAAGCGACTTCTTTGGRAAGCGCACACTCGGCTATGACCATGCACAGCCGATCCAGCGCGCCGTGCTTTGGTTTCATATGTATTTCTTCCACATGGACTTTGGAGTCGAGGGCGCCATTGGTGGCCTGTTCGCCTTAGGTCTTGCGTGCTTTATTTCGCGCGAAGTTCGCCTCGCCCTTGTTCACACTGGCAGTCCAAAACGAGTGACAGCCGCGATACTCATCGTTGCGGTCTTCGGCGCAATTTTTTCGCAGTGCTCGCGAGGCGTCTTTGAATGGTCATTAGTGACACTGATCTTCGCGGACATCCTCGGCGCGGTGCTCCTGGCGGCATACGCACACACGTGCCTCTTACGTGACAACCCGGTTCGTCTCTTTTTTGCAACGCTGATTGGTTGCGCACTAATGGACACGCTGGGCGTAATGATCGTAGTGGGTCTATTAATACTTTTCTTGATCAACGCTTGGCATTCGAGGAACTGGAGGAAAATAGCTCCCACCTTTGCCGCCGTGATCGTGGCAGTGCTGGCCTACAAGGGCCTGTACTCACTGATATTCATGCGCGGCTCGCTAGGCACCGACGACATAGTCGCTCCGCTAGGCAACTTGTTACGTGATCGCGATCAGGCGTGGAAGCTGTTCGTTGCCCCGCTCGGCGGTGCACTGGTATCCACCAGCCGCCTCGTCGACCTCGCATTCTCCAACAGTCAGGCATGGGCGATCACCGGATTCGCGTCGGCCGTCATGCTCTTGGCTACCGTTTGGTTCTGGGCGACATATTTTCGGCAACCCGACAAGCGACTCCCGTTCATCGCCGCGGCGATCATGCTTCTTTGCTATGGATCGATCGCAGGCGTACTCATAGTCCGCGTCCCTGAGTACGGCTTCGACTACTTCATCCAGCCACGCTACACCCTGTTCTACCTTCTCCAACTGGTAGCACTGCTGATGCTAGGCGCCCACCAAGTGGCCACGGGTCAAGTACGCCGATGGGGACACTCTGCGGTGTGCGCTTCCGGACTGGCTGTGATCGCGTTGTGGATTTCATATGCCGCCCTGACAACGCGAGACGCACCCTACGTTCGTGACTATAACCAGCAGATGGCCAACCAGATTCACGCCCTATGGCTAGATCCTACTTCGACACCGACGGTATGCTCGACCAACATACCTCCATGCCAGTGGACCGTGGCGCGTCGCATAGAATCGATTGCCATTCTATCGACCGGACAATGGAACGTCTTTTCCCCAAAATTCAGGAAACGTCACAGGATTCATTGGGAAGAATCACCGCAGCCCGAGGCGCGCCAGTGAGGCGTCGGCGGTGCGGCGTAGATAGTGTGGGCACTATCAGACAACGCACTTATCGGGTCGTAGTGACTTGCAAAATACCGGGCAATCAAAGGATGAGTTGCTGAAAATCGCCGCTCATCCCTTCCGTCTAACGCGACATCAAGCAATACAATGAAAGCCGGTGAGGCGCACTCAATTCTTCCGATCTCGTCTCGCTGGAAACTCTCGTCTCGTTTGAAAAGCGCGTAAATCTCCCACATGGGGGACTTGCGGTGCATGAGGGCATAGGCACCCGGCCAGAATGGTACTGCCACGAAGGTCTGGCCATTCGGCGCGAAACGAGCGGAGAGACTGCGCACCAAGGCTACATCCGCGGCGGCGCCTGGGTCGACCTCAAAGGTTGTCCCGTCGACATCAACCGGCTCACAACGGATATTCACTTCGCAGGTGTAGGCGGGATGCGATGGGGCCGCCACAAACATACTCGCGGCCGCAATGACGGAGCTCCAGAACACGCGCCCCCAACCCTTACGATGAGCCGCCAAAACCAGAGCGCCGACAAGCATCGGGAATATGCCCAGCGCAAGGTGCCCTATGTCCGCGCGGGAGAACGCATAGTGCGTGTAGGGAAGTGCCAGAAAGGCAGTCGCCGCCAAACACGGGTCTATGGCATCTCCGGCGCGCAGCCGACGCATGGTTAAATGCGCGAGCATCGCCACTCCGTAAATCGGTAGAGCGACGAATAAAGAGCCGACGATGACTTGACGGGCGCCCTCCACGGTCGTCATCTGCGACCATGGCACGCCCCACGGCCAAGGAATGGGTAGCTCAAGATTGGTTTGCGCGGAAGCGACCAACGCGCGGACGCTCTCGAYGAATGCGACCCCAAATCCGTGTACAAAAACACAGGCTAGAAGTATCGGCGCGAAACCAACGGTCACCCCGTATGCGAAGGGGCGGAAGGTGCGAAGAAGACTGGCACGAGGAGATGGCTGCGTTTGATATGTTGGCGCCGATCCGCCCAGAGGCAATTGCTGCCACAGCAATGCCCCGGTACACGCGAAGGCGGCATACACCCCATGGTTCCTGCCGAAACAAGCGGCCAAGCCCACACCGACACCGAGGAAGAAAGTTCGCAGCCTGCAAGGCTGAAGGAACCACCACGCAAGTAGGCCAATCAGCAGCATCGACAGGCCGATGTCGTACAACTTGTGGCGCGGAAACATCCATGCCGTTAACGAGAGTACCGCGGCGCAAAGCGAGAGCCATCCCCTGCCGGACGTCGCGCTGCGCAGCAGCGTAGTAATCACTGCCAGACCTAGCGACGCGAATGCCATAGTGGCAACGCGAATGGCCATCAGGGTGCCACCAAAGGGTGCAGCAAGAGACCAGGCCCAGTAATAGCGCCCTGGGTCATAGGCCATGAAATCCCTTATGGGAACTTCCCCGGAGGCGACGCGCTGTGCGCCGTACCAGAGGAACCCTTCGTCCCACAGGTTGAGTCCTACCCTTCCTTCCACCACAAGAGCAAGGCCCGCTGCCAGGAAAGCCAGCGCCCATGTCGTCCAGAGC
>NZ_JBFUIR010000114.1:0-3620 GCF_056401755.1 Pseudomonas sp. P4_D7
AGCTTGTACAGCCCGAGCAGTTGCACCAGCATGCCGTTGAGATGGGCAAACTCGAAGTCGATCACACCCTGCTCCGCGCCTAGTCGTTGCGCCTCAGGCAACCGTGCCAGCCATTGGCTGTGGGCCTGCATGAGCATGGCCAGCGAGTTCTTCATGTCGTGGACGGTGGAGGCGATCACCGTAGAAAAATCCAGAGCTTGCTCGTCGTGGTTCATTCGCCAAACGCCTTGCTTTTCAGCTTCTGATAACGCGCAAAACGCGCGTCGGTGTCGGGCATCAGGCCAACCATTTTCAGGCAGGCCCGACATTCTTCCAGTTCCGCCGACGGCACACTGGTGTCGGTGCCGTGGAGCAGCGACTGGGCCATGTTCAGCGCGATACTGATGTTCTTCGGTTGCATCTTCAGCGCCTTGCGGAACACCTCACGGGCCTCCACCAGGTTGCCGGTCTTGTACACGCGCACGCCCTGACGGTTGAGGTCAGCAGCGGCGTTGCTGGAACTGAGGATAGTCGGGTCATCAGTGAGCTTGGCGATGTCTTTCATTACTGCCGGATCGTCACCGTAGATCTCTGCGCAGCTCTTGAGCATCGAGGTGCCCGCCTCGGCCTGTCCGAGCATCTGCAATTGCTTGGCGACCAACAGCGCAGCTTCCGGACTCATGAACTGCTCCATGCCGTCGAGGCGCATAAGCGCTTGCTCGGTGAGCTTGTCTGCGGTCTCGGCATCGTTGAGCAACAGACTGGTGGCTTTCATCAGACGCGCACGAATCTGCAGGCCGGGGTCGCTCGGGTTTTCTTTGGCCACCGCACTGAGCGTGGTGTTGATCTCCAGGCGTGTGCGCGTGTCGAGCCCGCGCTCACTGCCTTTGCTGATCAGCGCGTGAGCCAGGCCGAGATTACTTTCCGGATCCTTGAAGCGCGACTGCGCGCCTTGCGCTACGGCCTGACGATAGGCGCGGGACGCGGTGTCGAAGTCTTCGTTGGCCATCGCCAGTTTGCCCAGCAACGCCTGCCGACGCACCGCCAAGGGAGACAGGCGAATCGCCTCCTCCAGCACCCGTTGCGCACCTTTGCTATCGCCTTCGGCGACCAGTACATCGGCCATGCCGTCGTACAGCGCCGGCATCATCGGGAACACCTTCAGGGCCTTTTCATAAACGCCCTTGGCTTGCGCCACCTGGCCACGCTTGAACAGCAATTTGCCAAGTCCGGCAAATGCCCATGGCAACGGCCGGTCAGCAATGATGCTGTCATAGAGACGTTCCAGCGCTTCGTTCTGATTCATCTCGCGCAGCGCATCGGCGCGATAACGCAGGCACAGCGGTGAATAGCGAATGTCCTGCTTGCACAGGGCGATGCAGGCGTTAAGCACCTCGACCGGTTTGCCACGATCGAGGGCTTGTAGAATCGGCTTGAGCAACGTCTTGCGCTGTTCCAGACGCTCCAGGCGCTGGGCCAGGCCGGAGCGGTTGAACGGCTTGGTCAGGTACGCATCCGGTTCGTGCTCCAGAGCACTGAGCACCATCGCCTGACTGGTCTCGGCCGTCACCATGACAAACACCGCTTCATGGCTGATAAGCTTTTCCGACATCAGATCTTCGAGCACCTGCTGGCCGTTCTTCTTGCCATCGCCGAGATGGAAATCCTGCAGGATGAAATCGTAGGACTTCTGCGCGCACATCTTCAGCGCCTGCTCACCGGTGTCGGCCGTGTCGACGTCCTTGACCCCGAGCTCACGCAGCATCGAACGCACGGAACTGCGGAAATCCGAGAAATCATCGACGATCAGAAAGCTTTTTTGGTGATACGACAGCATCGAAGATTTCCAGGCAATTGAAGTGAGGGCAATTTCAGGCGCGCAGATGATAGCTGGCGGCAAAATGCTATCAAGCGATTTCGCGCCACTTTTAAGTCACCGAATGGGTTATCGGCCAGAAGTGCGGTTCCCTGAAGCCAGTGCTTCAAGATTCCTCTGCGAGCATTTACCCTGCGCGCCAGGACAACTTCCCACTACAAGGCTTACATCGTGGACATCAAAGGACGCTACATCGTGTCCGCCTGCGCTCTGCTGTTTGTTCAGCAGGCAATGGCGGCTGGAATGGATTGCACAAAAGCGGCGAATGCCGTCGAAAACACTGTTTGCGCGAACAAGTCGCTGTATGAACTGGATGCGCAGATGGAGGTGGTTTATCGGGATTTATTCAAGGTTTCTGCTCCCGCACAACCTGAGCTCAGGCGCACTCAACGACTGTGGCTGAAAGCCCGCAACGAATGCGCCGAAGACATTTCGTGCCTGGATCAGCACTATCGCGAGCGCCTGCAAGTGCTGCTGGCACAGTGGCAGGCAGCCGTTGCCTATCAACCGGATGACCTCGATGAACAGGCGCTGGACGACCTGCAAAAGAGCATTCAAGCCGCCAGTAAAGATGATCCCGAATTTGCGCTGGACCGAGCACTCGCCGCGCTCGCCGTGAAAACAACTGCCGGCGGTTTTCACGGCGATGCCAGTGAAGAGGATTCGTCGATAACGCACTTTCCGACTGCACAACCCAAAGGTGTTACTGCAAATGAATGGCGAGCCTTGACCGCTTCGCGGATCACTGACGCTGCCGAAACCGGCCTGACCTCTTACACTTTGCAGGATCTGGATGGCGACGGGCAGCGCGATCTGATTGTGAATACCTACGCCGGGGGCACAGGTCTGTTCACCTATGTGGAAACCTGGCGTCGCGACGGAGAACGGTTCGTCAAATGCTCTGTTGAGCCCGAAAGTTCGCTGTTCTACACCAACGATCGCGGTGCCAATCAGTCGGTAGACTGGATAAACCTGCGTGGCAAAACTTACGCGGCTTATCGAAACAGCGAGTACGGCGTTGATCGGATCTACTTGCTCAACCCGCTGCAAATCAACGTCCAGGTGCCTACGGTGACGATCCGTTATCACTACGACCTCAACGTGCCCGTTCTTCAACACAAAGATGACGGCAACAGCACGTTTGAACTCGAACCCGATCTGCACCGAGCGCTCAATCTGGCAGTGGCGAAAGTAAATGAAACCGCTGCTATCCCTTCAAAAGAACCGCTCTGCCCTATTCCGGCTACAGGCGCTGGTGAAAACGATTACTACAGCTTTGGCCCGGCGCATTACAGCATTGAAAAAGTAGCCGACCTGCCAGTCTTCATTGGCAATGATTGTTACATCGGCGCCTTGATCGACTGGTTCGGCAGTTACAGCGAAAAGAATGGTTTGTTCGCGCAACTGGCATTGCGTAAACCGGACAGCGATGACGGCAGCCGCACATACGAAGTCTACGGTCGCCGACACATAACCGAAGTCAGTACCTCAATGGGTAAAATTGAGCTGAACGAGGGTTAACCGCTTATCCAGTCTGATGTTGAAGATCAATGATGCAGTCGCGGCACGTTGTGGCAATTCGTCGGCTGACGGTAAAACAAAAGCCCCGTCGCAATTTCGATTGCGACGGGGCTTTTGTATTTGAACTAGATAGTCTTCCCGAACTTTTTATCCCTGATAAACTTTCCTGCGGGCAAAACAAAACCCCAACTGCTTTCGCAATTGGGGTTTCGGAATTTAATCTTGACGATGACCTACTCTCACA
>NZ_JBFUIR010000115.1:0-3500 GCF_056401755.1 Pseudomonas sp. P4_D7
ATATAACTGTAGACGAGGTAGAGCCAACTGTCACCAACAGTTTGAGTGATCTGCTGCAGCAAGGTGACCATTCGGGGCGCCCGTTCAACGTTCTCGTAGGATCCAACATGGGGAATCGGACTCTTATTATGAGTGTCCCCATGGCTGTCTTCTATGAAATTTCGGAAGTAGCGAACAAAGCAAATCTGGAAGCGTTGCCTGCACACCGGGAGCTGCCTGCAGCACAGCGGCGGCTTGATGAGACGCACGCCAAAAAACTTGCAACATTTATATTGAAGGGTCTTGTCGATACGACTCGACGGAAGTTGGAGGCTCAGGGTCACCCAATTCCGCAGGCTCTTGTCGCGATTCAGAAAGAGATAGGTGCGCAACCCTATATCGCGATGCAGCCGATTACCGCAAATATACGGAACTGTAAATTCGGCGGTGACGGGCTCCGCTTTGAACGCAAAGGCGGGGTGATAACCGTTTTCCTTTCAGACAAGCATGTTTTGTGGGTCATAGACGGYCAGCACCGGCGGTTCGCAATGCATATGGTGTTCGAATTCCTCAAGTCCGTAGTAAATAACGGTCGGTACCCGCGCAAACCTTCGCTTTATGTGCCGGCAGGGGATGCTAAGCGAGACCCAACGCTTGATGAGATTCAGGTTTGGGCGGCGGCATTCGAAGTGGCGCGCGCGGAATGCTCAATCGTTGTTGAGACCCATCTGGGTCTGAATTTTGAGCAGGAACGCCAGCTCTTTCACGACCTGAACCACCTCGGAAAGACTGTCGAAAGCGGACTCGTTTACGAATTCGATAACTCAAATGCGGTCAACCGGTTTATAAAAGACCATCTGCTTGGCCATGACATTCTTAAAGCAACTATGGTTGAAACCGACAGCCCGCACGACTGGCACAAAGACGAGGGTGTGATCTCCCGTAAAGATCTTATCTCTGTCAACGCGCTTCTTTTCCTGAACAAGACGACAATAAACGGAGCCTCGCCAGCGGATATCAGTGCCAAGGAATCATACGGCTGCCGCTTTTGGGGTGCGATCGGCCAGATACCTTATTGGGGAGAACAGGGGGCTAAAAAGAATACAGTCGCAGCTCAGCCCGTTGTGCTGAAGGCATTGGCAAAACTCGCTTATGACTTCGGGTATGGCCGCGATGAAAATCCGGAATACCTTGAGCGTCTGTTTGCGGCGATCGAGGAGAATGAGATCGATTTCGCGCACACAAATCCCATGTGGCGCTATTTCGAGATGAGTATATCTGAGCGCGAAGATAAATGTCCTGGAATGAAGGATGCTGTCACTCCCGATGAGGCTGGTTACAATCTGGACCTCGGTAACTTTGATGAAAGCACTCAGGTTATGCGTTTTGGTGCGAAGCACAACGATATCCAGCGCCACCTCGGCGATATGATCCGTTGGAAACTGCAGCTACCCAAGCGCAAGGCGCTGATCAAACTGCAGGAGGAGTTGGCCGTTGAAAACGCCACTTCGCGTGCCTCTACTTGAACTGGGGCGGCCGGACCAGGTTAATGTGTTTAAAGGGGTCTTCTTATTTCGGTGAATACAGTAGCGCCGGTAAAGACAGAGCGATCAATGGCAGCTAGTCTGAGTTGTATCTGCCCCAATGACGCACTTGGTGTCGGGGCAGGTACGTCCGACTGCAGTTGATAGATTATTGTGAAGGGAATTGGGGTGACGGCAGCTGATAATCGGGTTCTGCAACGGGCATTCAAACCCCGAGCGAGGTTGCTGCAACTGCTCGGAGACCAGCTTATTAGCTCTCCGCGTCTGGCGCTCTTTGAGCTCGTGAAGAATGCTTACGACGCCGATGCAGACGAGGTTGTCATTACATTTGACGATATCGGAACAGAAGCGGCGAAAATCTCTATCCGCGATAATGGTCAGGGAATGTCGCTGCAGACGATTGAGAACGTATGGCTCGTCCCTGGTCACGACCACCGCGAGCAGGATCGCGAGAGGCAAGTCCGCTCACCCCGATACGGCCGTCTCCCACTGGGCGAGAAGGGCGTCGGCCGGTTTGCTGTCCATAAACTCGGGGACAGAATCCGCCTTGTGACGAAAGCGGAGAACGAACCTGAATGCGTCGCGGATTTTGATTGGGACACACTGCTGGAGAAAACCTTTCTAGCGGACGCCGAGATTACTGTGCGACAGCGCGTGCCGGAGGTTTTTCCGTCAAATACCGGTACCCTAATTGAGATCAGCCGTTTGCGCACTACAGACTGGACAAGAGGCGAGATCCGCGATCTGTACAGACAGGTGACTTCAATAGCTTCTCCCTTCGGTGACCGGGTGGGCGACTTTGATGTGAAATTRYACGTTCCCGATCACCCGGAATGGCTGACAACTCTCCCAGGCGTCAAGCAATTGCTGGATATGGCGCCGTATACGTTCGAGTTCGAATTTGACGGGAGTAAGCTGCATTACAAGTACGAGTTTCGCGGAGTTCCCGGTCTGAAGTTGGAAAAGCGCATCGTAGAGCGCGATGAGTTCTATTTTCAGATCGCCCAACTCGAGGAACCAGACGTTCTCGATCCGGGTGAGGAACCGCGAGCTAAGCGGCGGAGCAGAGTGACCGCAGACCAGTCGACCTTAGAGGGAATCGGTCCCGTTAAAGGTCGTTTCCACATATTCGACCGCGACAAGAAAGTTCTGCCGCTTTATGGAGACACGCGTTTTCTTGAGCGTTTCCTTACCCAGAATGGCGGCGTACGCCTTTATAGAGACGGCGTACGAGTGTACAATTATGGTGAGCCGAGTGACGATTGGTTGGGCCTCGATCTCCGGCGTGTAAACGAGCCGACAAAACGGTTGAGCCGTAACATCACCATAGGTGTTGTCGATCTCAGTCTGGCCGACAGCCACGGCCTACATGAGAAAACCAACCGCGAGGGTTTCGTCGAAACTGACACGTATGACCGCCTGAGGCGTGTCGTGCTCGGTGCGCTGATGATCCTTCAGGCTGAGAGAAACATCGACAAGGAACGGATCCGCAAGATCACGGGAAGCGGAAGTGAAACGCCTGAAGGAATGTTCGGTCCGCTGACCGAACTCCGTCGCCTGGCGCGGGCGAACAACGTTGACAAAGTGCTCGAACCGGCGATCCGCAAAATAGAATCCGAATACGCCACTCTTCGTGAAAACTTTGCCCGCTCCGGGGTTTCACATGCGGGGCTTGCTGTCATCTTCCATGAAGTTGAGCGCGGCGTGAGGGTGTTGACAGGGGCAATCAACAACCCTGAAATGACAATCGAGAATCTACGCGAGCAGGCGGGCCAACTTCAAGGCCTATTGGAGACATCGACCCAATTGCTCAAGAATACCTCGAGTAAGCCGGGGTCTCTGCGGGACATTGTGCGCACTGCTCGTGATCTAAGCCTTCTCCGGTTTCGGTTACATGGCATTAAACTAAGCTGCCCGGCTTTGGAGGATGATGGCCCAGACGCCGAGGCCACATTTGCGGCAGGCCTTGTTCTTTGG
>NZ_JBFUIR010000116.1:0-3463 GCF_056401755.1 Pseudomonas sp. P4_D7
GTGTATCTGCTTGGGCGCAATATTGCCGAAGCTCAGTTGCTTGCCGTTGATGTACCGCGTACCCCGCAAAATCTGCTCACCTTCGACCTCAACGAAGTCCTCATCCATGTACATCAGCACGACCTTGGTCACTGGCGCAATGACTCCAGGGATCATCAGATCGGTTTGCAGCAGATTGAGCGCCCAATGAAACTGGATGGCCGGCAAATCTCCGATTTCGATCTGACCCGTGTCATCCAGCGATCTGAAGTCTCTGCGTGCAGTCACGCGGAATTTTCGCCCGACCTGCACAAGCTCCGGTTTGCCATAACGCACCTGCCGATGAGGGCCGGTCGCCCATTGATCGTTGTAATAACTAGGCGAGGTGAAGAGTTCGAACAACGCCTGATTGTCGCGGATGTTTCCCGCTGCACCGAACAGGTAGTTGTAGGAATAGTGGTTAGCCAGGCCGTCCAGTTCAGGCCTGATCGCGTTGATCGGATTGTCGAGATAATCCGGGATATAAGCATTGGCCATCTGTTTGAAATGGGTGAAATCCAGATCCATGTCGAAAGTGACGGTGTAGCAGATGGCCCGCTCTTTCGGGTTCTGTTCCAGTCGCCCTGACACATATTCCAAGCCCATGCCCTCAAGTTTTCGGTAAATGCGCTCTGCCATGATCATGCTCTCCTGATTCGGTAAACTTGCGCCCCTATATCGATGTCATGAACAGCCATCCGTCTACTGTAAGAGTTGACAGGTGGATGGCACTTCCAGACCAACGGTCTCTCGACGACGGAGCCAACCAAAAGAGGACATCTGCAAAGCCACCGCTCATCGGAAATACTCGATCACCTGTCAGATCTGACAGTGGCGAGAATTCTTACTTCCTGCATCAAATGGAGCCTTTCCAGGCAATCACTCGAACGCAGGAGACACCCCATGAACTCAATTTCAGCAGTCACCGATCCAGCGGCGCCAAAAGTACTTGAGGCACACGGCTCCGCAGGGGATCAACTTGACTTCGATCATGTCTATTTCGCCCAACACGTTACCGCTCAAGTTCCGCACTACACCGGCATGGCCCGCGGCCATACGGTTCGCATCACTTGGGAAAACCCTCGGCACACCTACCACTCGGAGGTGATCACCGTGGGAACCCCTGGCACCATCGACATCCGCATTCCGCGCCTGGAGGTGATCGATAGCATTGGCCATACGGTGAAGGTCTTTTACACGGTACGTACGGCCCCGGGCACGACCTTGATTCCTTCGCGCTATTTGCTGCTGCACATTCTCCCTCAGTCATTCGATCTCCTGGCACCGACCCTGTCGAGTGATCAGGAAACTGTTAGCGTCAACTACGCAGGCATGACGACTGGCTATACGGTACGTTTGCGCGCTACCGCCAACACGCTATGGGAAAGTGATACGCGACCCGTTCAGGCAGGTGTCACGCCAGTCTTTACACTTCCTTCTGACTGGCGAACAAACAATCGCGGCGCCGATGCCCTGATCAATTACACCGTGTACAAATCGGGAAGTGGTGAGCGGTTGATGTTTTCGAAGGTGTTGAGGGTGCTCGTGGGCGAGGCAGTACCGGGTCCGGATCTACTCGAGAACTTTGACGCTTACCCGGATCGCTCCATCGCGCCCGGTCAAAGCTTCGATCTGGCAAGCATGAAAGTCACGAACCTTGGAAGATCGGGAGGACTGGTCAAACTCACAGAGGCGGGTGCAACTAACATACCGGGGAAAATCGAGCGAAAAGTCCTGGTCACAGATGGCGTCATATCCACACTAAGGCTGGATTTGCATTCGAGTTATTCCCGTGTTCGATTTTGGTACCAGGACGTGCATGTGGCTGCAACTGCGGTGTTCTATAACGCCGCTGGTAATTCACTCGGAAAAAAAGAACTGACTAATTACCACCCCGACAACAGCCCCAAGCAGCTTGATTTTTCAGCCCACGGCATCAGGCGTATAGATATTCAAAACGCCACCAGCGACGTTGTCCGATACGATAACTTCGAGCTGACTAACTAATGACAAACGCCTGATTACTGGAGATTTCTCACTTCGATGCCTCCGGATCCAAGGGAGAAAAGGGGGACGGATTTATTTGACCAGTGATTTAAACAGGGGGGCTTGGGGGGCTTGATCRAGRTTTTTCTGCTGRCCGGRWTGGCCCTTTCGCGAGCAAGCTCGCTCCCACAGGGAAACGCATTCCAAATGTGGGAGCGAGCTTGCTCGCGAAGGGGCCAGTGAAGTCAGCGCAAYGCGCYTCTTAAACTCTGGTGTTTAAAAGACACTTCAGGACACGCCTTCCAGGCTACAAATTCTTGCGCCATTGCCTACAGCTACGCCAGAATCCGCCGGCTTGTGCGCTTTGGGGGCGGGTTCTATTGTGGGTCGGTCGCTGACGAATCAGCGATCGGGTTTAGCGACCCGGACCATCTCAGTGCATCAGCGTTCGTGGCTTCGTTGTGGGACTCTTCGCCCGCAATTACGTTATGGCGGCTGTATGCGGGAGACCTTTGGGTCTACCGGGGTGCCTGTGACCGGTTCGCTAACCTGCGTACAGCTGCCACCTTCACTTGTTTAGCGACAGGGAAAGAGTGGCTCCATAACCTCAGGAGCTTCACCATGATCAAACCAACACCCAACCCACCCGAAACCGATCCCGCCTCCCCCTACGAATCCCTCGATTCAAAAAAGCTTAACGACGCCGCCGAACGCGCGCTCGATCACTACCTCTGCCCACCCGGCTCCACGCCACCACCGCGTAAAACCCGCCGGATGTACGCCGTYACCGCYGACTTCAAAAAYGAGGAACTGCTGGCCGATGCCAGCGAAACACTCGCCTCAGCYAGAACCATCGCCCATGACTTCGCCCACCTCATACCCGCGTCGCAGCGCAGGACGCTGTTGGGGATCGCGCAACTGATCATGCTCGGCGAGCKGGCGGTGAATCGGGTGATGGATAATCTGGARTTGCCGCAGTAGCGACACGCGATGATCGYTCCCACGCTCCTGCGTGGGAATGCCTCAACGGACGCTCCGCGTTCGGCTYTGGAAGGGAYGCGGAGCGTCCCGGGCTGCATTCCCACGCAGAGCGTGGGAACGATCAATGAGACGTTGTGATTGCTCGCGAAGGCGACCTTACAACCAACGCATGTTTCAGCCATAAAAAACGCCGCACCGCGCAATCGGGACGGCGTTTTTTAATGCCGGTTACTGCGCAGTCAGTATCTGCTTGGGCGCAATATTGCCGAAGCTCAGTTGCTTGCCGTTGATGTACCGCGTACCCCGCAAAATCTGCTCACCTTCGACCTCAACGAAGTCCTCATCCATGTACATCAGCACGACCTTGGTCACTGGCGCAATGACTCCAGGGATCATCAGATCGGTTTGCAGCAGATTGAGCGCCCAATGAAACTGGATGGCCGGCAAATCTCCGATTTCGATCTGACCCGTGTCATCC
>NZ_JBFUIR010000117.1:0-3385 GCF_056401755.1 Pseudomonas sp. P4_D7
GCATCGCGCTGATGGCCTACGGCGTGGGCGAGTAATCGTCCCTGATCGTCGTAGGAATATTCGCTGAGCAGCAGACCTTGTTGGCGTTGCAGTTCGCGACCGGACTGGTAGACATGGCGGGTCAGCGGCGYGCCGTTGAGGTCAATCCCGTTCAGCGCGCCGCCCTTGGCGTGGCGGTAGTCGAGCACGCTGTTGTCCGGCAGRCGCATGCGCTTGAGCTGGCCGCAGGCGTCGTAGCGGTAACGCAGGGTGCCCCAGCCCTGATGCTCGGTGATCAGCCGGTCCTGACGGTCGTACTCGAAGGCCAAAGGATGTTGCTGGCCGTCATCGACCCCAATCAAACGACCGAGGCGGTCGTATTGGTAAGTGATCTTGATGCCGTCGGGCAGGGTTTTGACCAGCAGACGCCCGGCAGCATCGCGTTTATACGCCGTGACTAACTGTGAACCGTCATCGCCGAACTCGGTCTTCTCCAGCAGATGGCCGTTGAGGTCATAGGCGTACGCGGTGCGGCGGCCGTCAAAACCGCTTTCCTGACGAATCAGCCCGGTCGACGTGTAGTCCAGTCGGTACTTTTCCCCGGATTCGTTTTCAATCTCGGTGAGCAGCAGTTGCGCATGGTCATAGCGGTACTGCACCCGCGTGCCGTCGGGGTTGATCCGCCGCGAAACCAGGTGCAGATCGTCGTCATACTCATAACGGGTGATGTGCCCCTGTTCATCGCGCTCGGCGGTGACCTGACCGTAGGCGCCGTAGCTGTAGGCGCGGGTGCTGCCGCCAGGAAATGTCGTCTGAATCAGTCGGCCAACGGCGTCCCAGTGCTGACGGGTGACCGCACCGTGTTCGTCCGCAGTTGTGGTCCGCCGCCCCAGTGCATCGTAGGAAAAGCGCCGTACGCCACCGTCGGGCAGGGTTTCCTCGGTCAACTGGCCAAGGCTGTTCCAGACCAAACGATGCCGGCTGCTGTCCGGGTAGCGGATCGACAGCAACTGCCCACGGGTGTCGTAGTAGTAATGGGTGACATGGCCGTCGGGATCGACCGCCTCGGTGACATCGCCCTCGGCATTGCGCCGGTAGATCCACACCGCCTCGCCGCGTGAACGCCGGTACAGGAAACCGTTGCGATACTCGTAGGACGTGGGCGCCTCGTCCGGCGGAATCAGCGCGATCAGCCGTCCGACGTCGTCGTAGCGGTATTCGGTGACAGCGCCCAAGGCATCGCGCTCGGCGATCAACCGGCCGGCATCGTCATAAGCCTTGAGCTGCTCGCCACCATCCGCCGAGACTTGACGCACCAGCCGCGCACGCTCGTCGTGGACGTAGGTCTCTTCGGTGCCATCGACGTAATGCACCGCGACACTGCCGTCATCGTTCCAGACGTAGCGCGTGTCCATCTGCGAGAACGATGCCCAGTGACGCACGCAGCGCGCCGATTTCCCTGAGCGCTCCCACTCCCAGAAGAAGCTCGCGCCGCCAGCAAGTTGCCGCTGCAGAATCACGTGAGCGTCGTCGTAGTCGTAACGCTCGCTGTCACCGACGGCATTGGTCGCTTCGATCAGGTGCTGATAGGCGTCGTAGCGGTAGCTGACCAGCGCTTGTTCAGTGCTCCAGGCACCGTCGCGAAACACCTGGTAATCGACCCCGACCAACTGCGCCTGCTCATAGCGCAACAGCAGCGAACGCCCGGCCCCGTTGTCCAGGCGCTGCACCCGGTCAGAGCGATCGCGTTGCACCGTCAGACGGTTGCCATAGGCATCGCTGATCGCCGTCAGCCGTCCTGCACGAAAGTGATAAAAGCGCGCCGTGTCCCCGGCCAGCGCGAGGATCAGCTCTTCCGGCTCATCGCCCAGAAAAATCGCCGCCCGCGACAAACTGTTGTGAATCGCCGGCCGCTCACTACTCGGTAGCGGAAAACGGGTGCGACGGTTTTCGTGGTCGACCCAGACCACAAAGTCGCCTTCAAACGCCAGCCGATGCGCCAGCGAATGACTCCAGCCAAAGCCCAACCCAACATCGATTTCGGCGGCGCTGGAGCGATACAGGCGGGCGAACTCAAACGGCAACACGCCATCGAGCACCGCATCGCTCAAGGTCAACAGTTCTTCGCCGGTGACCATCGACACCGGGCAGCCGTTGGTGCAGGTGCGAGGCACACAATCGGCGCTGTCACCGTTGGGGTTTTTCGCCTGATCCGGCGAGTCGTCATGCGGCTCATGCCGCTCGATCCGGCTCGAAGCGCCAGACTTGTCCCGCACAACAGGCGCCGGATTCGGCACCGTCAACACCACAGAATCGGCCTGACGAATGTTCAGCGGTATCGACGGTGTCGGTTTCAACTCAACGTCACGCACATTGAGCATCAGCGGCTTCAAAACGCTGGCATGCCGCGTCAAATCCGCCGAGGACGTCAGTTCGGCCAAGCGCAACGCCGAGGCCGCCAGCCACTCCCGCGCGCGCGGCGACTTGATCTTCGCCAGCACCTTGCTGCTCAAACGCAGCGGCACGCCCATGCCACCCGACACGCCCATCAACAGGAAGCTGATCAGCAATTCGACGCGCACCTCGGCCACTATTTCAGCCAGATACTGCGGCGGCAGCATCTTCAGCCAACTGGTAAACGCGGCCAGATGAATGAACAACAGCGGCTCGTCACTGAGGATCAGCAAGCCATTGGCGATGGCGTCGCTGGAGGCTTGCAGCAGCGCTTCAAGTTCTGCGTCGCTGAGGTACTCGAGCAGCTTTTCACTGTTGGCCTGCAAGTCGGCGAGCAGGGCGAATACCTGGTGGATGTCATCCCAAACACCATTCAGGGCTTGCTCGAATCCACGCCAATCGGCCTGTTGCAACTGACCGTAACGTTCAAGAAACCCGGCGCTGGAAAACTCCGTCCACTGGGGTTGAAACCTTGCCCACTCCGCGCGCAGCCAGCCTTCCAGGCCTGCAATGACACTTTCATAAGAGGCATACAGCGCACGCACATGGTCCGTGGACACATCGGGAAAGAAGGTGATGCGATAACGCTGGCCCCGATCGCAGTCGGTCACTTGCAGAATGCCGCTGGGGCCGATGGTGTAATGCAGCGGCTCACCGAAAGTCAGCACGCCGCCGACATCGGCAAGCACCGGTTCGAGCGTCACCGGCGTGTTGCCAATCGGCACAAACCGCGCGGCCTCGAACATGTGCACCAGCGTCAGCGACCCGCTGGCCGAGCACATGACYACCGATGAACTGAGCGGTTGGCGCGACTTGATCGGCGCGCTRAGGCGCACGTCGTTKCCGACCGTACAAACTTGCTCGACATCCAGCGCGGTGCCTGTCCAGAACCTCTCTCTAATACACATCTGACGCTGCMGACGATATAGAACGTGTATATATAGGTTGTCGC
>NZ_JBFUIR010000118.1:0-3235 GCF_056401755.1 Pseudomonas sp. P4_D7
GGTATTGAATCAGTAGTGCTGGACGTCTCCGACCCACAATCCATCCAGCGCACCAGCGAAGCGCTTGCGATCAGCCATCCAAATCTAAACGTTCTCATAAACAACGCTGGGATCATGCACTGGGAGGATCTGACTGATCCGGAAAGCCTGAGCACAGCCGAAGATATCGTGACGACGAACTTACTTGGCACGATTCGCATGGTCTACGCATTCACTCCCCATCTGAGCAAGCAGCCCAGTGCAACGATAGTGAATGTCAGCTCGGCGTTGGCCTTTGTACCGTTGCCAGCTACACCGACCTACAGCGCAACCAAAGCGGCAGTTCACTCATTCACTCAAAGTCTTCGAGTGCAACTTGAGGATTCGTCCGTCGAAGTGATCGAGCTTGCGCCGCCAGGGGTACGTACCACATTGCTTGGACAGGAAAACGACGAAAACGCCATGCCATTGGAGGAGTTTTTGGATGAAGTCTTCGAACTGCTCAAGATTTCTCCGACCCCGCCTGAACTCGTCGTCGAACGCGCGAAGCCATTACGATTTGCAGAAGCGAGCGGATCACATGGTGATGTCTTGAAAATGCTCGCGGGATACAAGCCGCCGGCAGAGTAACGTTTACCTCGTGAGTACACCTGRTTCCATCCAGGGGGGGGCAGATCATATCTGCGCCCCAGGCGGTGCAACCGCGTCTCGCTTGGCATGCTCAGACGCACGTACTGAGAAATTAAGACAGAGTTGGTCACCCAATCGCGTCAAGATGATCACCGCCTTATACGCACCCAACCATCCGCGCGCATGGCACCAGATCCAAGCTGCTCGATGTCCTCGCGCACGCAGATTCGTCTTCTCTTAGAACCAATTATCAAGTGGCCACGCAGTGGTACTTCATCTAAAAAAAAGCCACCAGCCTCGGAAGCTGTTGACACACGGCGGGTCTACGCATAATTTATGTAGCACACTACACAATAGTAGACGATATATATGAATTCGGCAGCACGCAGCGTAGCCACAGAACTCTCCTTCGCGCTCAACGCAGCTGCGAACCGGATGGTTCGATTACACAAACCGTTTCTCGAACCGCTTGGCCTCACCTTCTCGCAGTACCTGGTCACGCTCGAGCTTTTGAACGGGTCGCCTCTTTCTGTGAGCGATTTATGTGATCGCCTCGACATGGAGACCGGCACGCTTACGCCGCTACTGAAGAGGCTTGAAGCTGCTGGAGTGATTACACGCACACGCGACTCCTCCGATGAACGCCGAGTGCTTATTGATCTCACAGAGCCTAGCCGTGCCATGGAGGATGAGCTTCGCAGCATCACCGACAAGATCAGAACTGCGTGCCAGCTCACGTCAGAAGATCTTGAGGAGCTTCGGTGCACACTTGAGGGTCTGGCGCGACCGGCTACCACTTAGTACCTGCCTTAGAGGCGGCTAGCAACGGCAGATCCACATGTCATGCACACCTAAGCTCCAAAGATGAGGAATCTCTATGAACATCGGAATTATTGGTAGCGGATTTATCGGGGGAACACTGGCAAAACTGCTCAGCGCTGCCGGCCATACAGTAAGGGTCGCTAACTCCCGTGGGCCAAATACTGTTAATGCTGACGTGCTTTCCACGGGCGCGCTGGCGGTCACGAAAGAAGAAGCTTTGGTTGGCGCCGACGTCGTGATTCTTTCGATCCCTTTTATCCGCATTCCGGATCTTAAAACGCTTGTTGCCGAGCTTCCTGAAGAAAGCGTAATCATCGACACATCCAACTATATACCGGCGCGCGACGAGCGATTGGAAGCCATCGAGAATGGCCAGCCTGACAGTGTCTGGGCATCCGAACAAATTGGCCGTCCACTCGCAAAAGCTTGGAACACGATTTACTCCGCGTCATTAAACGAAGCGGGTAGGCCTGCTGGCGACCCGGATCGCATTGCCGTCCCTATCGCTGCGGATCGTGATCACGACCGTGTCGTGACGATGTCACTGGTCGAGGATTCCGGATTCGATGCCTACCATGCTGGCTCGTTAGCAGAATCCTGGAGACAACAGTGTGGCACTCCTTGCTATTGCACTGAAGTAACGCTTGAGTCCCTTCCGCAGGCACTGACAGACGCGGATCTGGCGCGCGCTCGAAAGCGTCAAGATCTTTTCTTCGCGGTGTATAAAGAAAGGTTTGGCACAATTGGAACAAATCCAAGCCGCGACTACATTGTTCAGCTTTCGAAGTTGATATATGGATGAAGTAGTCGTCATAACAGCACTTCGACGAAGCTTTATCAAAATACAGAGACATATGAAGCGCGGACTATTAAAAGTCTAACGCGATTTGGTGGATTTTCAATCTCTCACACATGGTCAGCGTTTTCAAAACAACTGTTTGGCAACTGAACGCTAAGGCGAGCCAGCAGCAGTCATTCACGCAATTACTTTAATCTTGCTTACATGCGAGGAGTTATTTAAATGAAAATCGGAATTATCGGCGCAGGTAACATTGGGGCTACCCTTGCCCGTAAACTCGCGGCGGGCGGTCACGAAGTTAAACTGGCAAACTCGAAGGGCCCGCAGAGCATTCAGAATCTTGCCAATGAAATCGGCGTAAATGCGGTTACTAAGGAAGAGGCGGTGTCTGAGGTAGACGTCGTTATCCTCTCGATCCCCTTCGCAAGCTACCCTGATCTCAAACAGACCTTGAGCAATGTGCCGGAGACAACCGTCGTCATTGACACGTCCAATTATTATCCGGGACGCGACGGGGCAATCAAAGAAGTTGACGACGGCAAGCCTGAGAGCGTTTGGGTAAGCGAACAGATTGGTCACCCAGTTGTTAAGGCATGGAACGCTTTACTGGCTGCGACCCTTGCCGATAAAGGTCAACCAGCCGGTTCTTCATCGCGCATAGCCATACCCGTAGCTGGGGGAGATACCAGAGCTGAAACAATCGCGCAGGATCTTGTTGAGGATACGGGCTTTATCGCGCTCGCCTCAGGCCCCCTTGAAGACTCATGGCGCCAGCAACCAGGTACACCTGCTTACTGCACTGAGCTGACCTTGCCGGAACTCAAATTGGCATTGAATGCGGCAGACAAGTCACGGGCGCCTCAAAACCGCGACGCACTCATTGCCAAGTTTATGACTCCCGGTAGTCAGTTTACTCACGAGCAAATTGTTGCCACCAACCGGGCAATGACGGCCTGACTTTTCGGATTAGGTGGGATCTGTATCTAGTATCCCACCCTTATTGAT
>NZ_JBFUIR010000119.1:0-3226 GCF_056401755.1 Pseudomonas sp. P4_D7
TCACATAGTCAGCGTGACCTGGGCAGTCAACGTGAGCGTAGTGACGGATCTTCGAGTTGTACTCAACGTGTGCGGTGTTGATGGTGATACCGCGAGCTTTTTCTTCTGGTGCGCTGTCGATCTTGTCGAAGTCAACGATTGCGGAACCGAAAACTTCGGAGCAAACGCGAGTCAGAGCAGCAGTCAGAGTGGTTTTACCGTGGTCAACGTGACCAATGGTCCCAACGTTGACGTGGGGCAGGGAACGATCAAATTTTTCCTTAGCCATCGATATCACCCTCAACAGAAGAAATTAGACAAACAATATCAACCATTAAAACAAAGGCAGATATTTTCATATCTGCCTTGTTATATGGAGCTCTTGAGCGGATTTGAACCGCTGACCTCACCCTTACCAAGGGTGTGCTCTACCAACTGAGCTACAAGAGCAAAACACTTTGCAAAACCTGCAAACTTGGAGCGGGTAGCGGGAATCGAACCCGCATCATCAGCTTGGAAGGCTGAGGTTCTACCACTAAACTATACCCGCGGAGCCTGCAGCTCACGCTTAAATCTGGTGGAGGGAGAAGGATTCGAACCTTCGAAGTCGTAGACGTCAGATTTACAGTCTGATCCCTTTGGCCGCTCGGGAACCCCTCCTAATCAGGCCGGCATTCTATACTATGCCAAACCCCTGTCAAGCATTTTCTCATTTAAAAACCTGAGGTTAGCTGCGTTGACATCGCTTCATTTTGAATCCCTACTTAGGTCTTCGCTGTGGAGCGGGCGCCATTCTATGCAAACTATTCAGTAGGTGCAACCCCCTCACACAGCATTATTTTATGTTTTAACTCATTGAATTCGTTGGAAAGGTTTTGGAGCTGGGCATCCCCCAGCAAACGCTGGCCCTGAGGCGAAACAGACAACCAATAACCAGCCCCAGAAGAATCCCTCGACGAAGATTTTACATCGACTCCCATTTCAGCCAAACGCTGCTGGAGCGCCGTAATCGACTCCTGTCGAGAAAAACCACCAAGGAACAGACACTCTTGCCGACGCCCTCCCTGCCCCTCTCGAACATTGCTCGTCGTTTCACTGAGCAAGCGAATGTCTTGCTGGGAACCTCGATACAAACTAAGAGGCGTTACATCCTTCGCCCGCAAGGGCGCCTCCTGCTGATGCCAGACATAATAGAAAACATTAAGAACAAGAAGCAGGAGGAACAACCAACGCATACAAACCTCAGGAAAAAGGACACGCCATAGCCAGCCCCACAAACACCAGGTCAGGAACGACTCGGGCCTCAGGGGCGACAGCTGCAACCAATTCAGCATCCCCCCCAGTTATAAAGACTGCGAAGTCTTCTCTCCAGTAAGAGCGCGCCAGTTCCAACTGTGTCAATACGAAACCTCGCAACATCAATGAACACCCGCGCTCCACCGCCTCAGCAGTGGTCCGCCCAGGCGCATTGCTTGACAGCGCGCGCTCAGCCGCCAGATCTCCATAGCGAATCTTACGGGTATGCGTACGCAACTGATTTCGCATCAAAGGCATTCCGGGGCAAATAAAACCACCAAGATGCTCACCACCCGCAGCAATAAAATCTGCAGTCACTGCCGTACCGAAATCAAGCACCAGGCAAGCGCCGCCTGATGCGAGATGAAACCCGCCAAGCATGGCCAGCCATCGATCCAGCCCTAGACGCTCGTACTCTTCATAACCGTTTTTGACACCGGACATTTCACGTGCGGGCTTCGCGCACACCACCGAAATACCAAACTCACGCTCGATAATAGCGATCAAGGCATCAGTCTCCTCCGCAGTCCTGACACTGACCACGCGGCACTTACGAAGCTCAAGCCCATTGAGAGCTTTCAAACTGTCTAGCAATGCGAGATCAGAGTCGACAACCCCTTCGGAAAAGACAGCGCCAAGTGCAGCCTTCAGTACTCGCCACTTAATGAAGCTGTTCCCACAGTCGAGCTCAAGAATCATCACGCAACCTCAGGCTGAGCTCACCACCACTAAAGACTTTTTCCACACCATCCACCTTCAGGCGCAGCGCACCCTGACTATCGATTCCGAGCACAACACCATCTATCTGACTGGAACCCGCAATCAATGACACAGAGCGATCCTGCCACAAATGGTTCGCCTCCCATTCCGCCTGGAGAGCCGAAAAACCATCCACTTGATGGCGCCGGATATAAACACTTAACTGCTTACTAAGTTCTGCCACCAGGGAGTTACGGTCAGTACTCCTACCTGACTCAAGCCGAATCGAAGTCCATTGCTGGCCAACTTCATCAGCCACTTGCATGTTCACATTTACACCAATACCCAGCACCACATGGCAAACATCTGCCGGATCACCAACGAGTTCAAGGAGAATGCCGGCAATCTTCTTGTTACCCACCAAGACATCGTTGGGCCACTTCAATCCCGCACCTGGCACTCCAAAATTTCTCAGAGTCTGCAAGACAGCCAACCCAACAACAAGACTCAAGCCCTCGAGCTGGCGCATTCCACCATCAATACGCAGGACAAGGCTGTAATAAAGATTCTCTGCAAAGGGACTTACCCACTTGCGACCTCTTCGCCCACGACCAGAGACTTGGCGTTCCGCGAGCACCAAAAAGGGCGCCAAACTACCTTGGCCAATCGCCCGCAAGGCCTCAGCGTTTGTCGAGTCGACCGAATCCAAGACCATCACCGGCCAATCTGGCGCCATTGCCGATATTGCTCGAGAGTCGAGTAGCGTCAATGGAACAGCCAATTGATAGCCTCGTCCTCGCACTTTATGAATGGACAAGCCAAGCTCAGCCTCAAGATGCTGAAGCTGTTTCCATACCGCACTTCGACTTATTCCCAAGGCGGCGCCAAGATCCTGACCAGAATGGAATCGGCCATCTTTCAGGAGGTTCAACAACGTCAACATGCAGGTCTCGCCCTCACAATGAGGCCCGAATAATATCCATGACCCGGGCTGTTGCATAGAAATCAAGCAGATGCTTTTCCTGCGGGCAAAACAAAACCCCAACTGCTTTCGCAATTGGGGTTTCGGAATTTAATCTTGACGATGACCTACTCTCACATGGGGAAACCCCACACTACCATCGGCGATGCATCGTTTCACTGCTGAGTTCGGGATGGGATCAGGTGGTTCCAACGCTCTATGGTCGTCAAGAAATTCGGGTACTGACTCGTGACCTTGTGGTCTCGCTTCAGCAAATTGGGTATGTGACAG
>NZ_JBFUIR010000120.1:0-3112 GCF_056401755.1 Pseudomonas sp. P4_D7
CTTTAAGAATTACCATCCAGTTATTACCCAGCCCCGGGAGGGCAAACCGCATCATTTGCGGGAATACCACAAAGCGAAAACGCTGGGCGCGACTTAACCCATAGGCAGTAGCGGCTTCGACCTGTCCACGGGGTACGGCCAGCATGGCGCCGCGGAAAGTTTCGGTGAAATAGGCGCCGTAGATAAAACCAAGGGTGATGATTCCTGCGACGAAGGGATTGATTTCGATGTACTRCCAGCCCAATGCCACTGTGATGACCGTCAGCCAGGTTTGCAGACTGTAGAAAATCAACAGCATCAGCACCAGATCCGGCACCCCACGAATCAGTGTGGTGTAGAGCTGCGCGGGCATACGCAGCAGCTTGAGACTGGACAGTTTAGCGCTGGCGCCCATCAACCCGAGCAATACGCTAAGCAAAAGAGAGCACAGGGACAGCTTGACGGTCATCCAGGTGCCTTCGAGCAGCAGCGGGCCGAAGCCTTGCAAGCTGAATGCAGAGAGCCCCAATGCGCCTAATAATGGTTCAAACATGATCAACAACCTATAGCGAAAACGCCCATCCAGCGGACGAGCGCCGGGTGGTTATTTGCCGCTGTAAAGATTCAGATCGCCAAAATGCTGCTTCTGGATCGAATCATAGGTGCCATCGTCGTGAAGAGCCTGGATCGCTTTATCCAGCAAGGCCTTGAGCTCTGTATTGCCCTTGGCGATGCCGATGGCTGTTTTGGAGGGAAGATAAGGGCTCTCGACCGACGGGCTCATTTCGTAGTCAGCGCCCTGGGGGGAGTTGATAAAACCCAGTTGGGCTTGAAGCGCATCCTGAAGGGATGCATCCAGCCGCCCCGCTACCAGGTCGTAATACACCTGATCCTGGTTCTGATAGGACTGGATTTTTATCCCGGCTTTGTCCAGCACGGCCTTGGCGTAAGCTTCCTGGATACTGCCTTGAAAATAGCCAACCGTTTTGCCTTTGAGTGATGCCACATCCGTGCTCAGGTCCGACCCCTTCTTGAACACATAGGACGTGAATCCGGAGAAAAGCTCGCTTGAAAAATCAATGGCTTTTTCACGAGTGGCCGTCACGGTCATGGATGACAGGATACCGTCGAACTTGCCGGCCCTGAGGCCTGGAATCAGGCCATCAAAATCGCTTTCCACCCAGATGCATTTGACTGAAAGCTTGGCGCAAATCGCGTTGCCCAAGTCAATATCAAATCCCTTGAGGCTGCCATCGGCGGCCTTGGACTCAAACGGCGCGTAATTGGCATCTACGCCGAAACGCAAGGTGGAGTATTCTTTGGCAGACACTGCACTTGTGCACAACGCCAAGCCCATTACTAAACATAGCTTCTTTAGCGAAATCATAATTACATCCCTAGATATTGTAGTTGGATTAAGGGCAGTAAACATCCGACAGCATTAACCATGACGCTCGTTATTATTTAGCGAGACCTGCGTCTGGACTTGAACGTTACCTGAGTACGGCGACTTTACGAATATGGCAAATTGAACGTTATCACGAGCAAAATGCTCGCCTTTCAAGCAGACACCAATTTCATCATTAACAGTCCACTGACAATCAATACGGCGGCCACGATACGCAACAGCGTGGCGGGTTCACCCATGAAGAAAATACCTGCAGCAAAAGCTCCCACAGCGCCGATCCCCGTCCAGATGGTGTATGCCGTACCCAGCGGCAAGCTCTTCATCGAGAAGGACAACAGCGCAAAACTGGCAATCACGGTTACAAATGTAATGACCGTGGGCACTAATCGCGTAAACCCTTCAGATTGCTTCATCGAAAAAGCCCACACAACTTCAAATATCCCCGCAACTATCAAACTCACCCAAGCCATGAGCAACTCCCAATCAATAAAAAACACCAAGACTGTTTGCGCCAGGCGCAATTAACACGTCAACGTTATTAAAAAGACCCCCGCGAGGACGGGGGTAAAGACGGGTTGACCAAACCCTGATTACATAGCGCCCGTATTCAAATCACTTGAATGTTGCGTCCAGCGCGAACGCAATATCCTTGATCAAGTCTTCTGGGTCTTCCAGCCCTACAGAAAACCGCAAATGACCGTACTGGCGGAACTCTTCGGGGTACTTGTCAAAGCCACCTCGACCCTCTGCACCTACGTGCACGATCAGTGATTCGTCATGCCCTAATGAAACGGCCGACGTGATGATGCGCAGGTTCGAGACAAAGCGATTCTGGGTATCAGGATCACCCTCTACGGCAAACGCCATCACAGCACCATAGCCCTTGCCCGCAAATTGCCGGCGCGCCAACTCATGCTGCGGGTGGGAGGGCAAACCGGGGTAGTAGACGTAGGCAATCCGATCATCGCTATCCAGAAACTGAGCCAACTTTTCGGCCGAGTTCAATAATTGCTTCAAGCGCAGAGGCAACGTGACCGAGCCGCGCATGATCATCCACGCGTTGAACGGCGAAATGGTCGCGCCGAGGTCAACCAAGGCATCATTCTTGATCTTGTTGATCAACTGGTTGGAGCCGATCACTACCCCGCCCATGGCATCACCATGGCCATTGATGTATTTGGTCAATGAGTGAATGACGAAGTCGACACCGTGTTGACTTGCACGAAAAAATGGAGGCGGCGTGAATGTGGCATCCACAGAGATCAGCGCGCCATGAGCGTGTGCAATCTCAGCCAATGCCGCAATGTCTGCAACTTTCGTGGTGGGGTTGGCGATCGTTTCAGTGTGGATCAGCTTGGTATTGGGGCGAATGGCGTTACGTACCGATTCCAGGTCACCTACGTCTACGAAGGTTGCCTCAATGCCGTAACGTTCAGGCAGTAGTTCGGCGAAAAGCCGCCAGACTGCCTGGTAGGTGATGTCACTGACGATGACGTGATCACCACTTTTCAAGAATGAAAAAAATACCGAGTGCAAGGCAGCAACACCGGTCGCGAATACCACCGCGTCTTCACAACCCTCAAGGGCTGTGAGTTTTTTCTCAAGGCAAACCTGGTTGTGGCCTTGATTGCGTGTGTACACGAGCCCGTCCGGGCTCGACCAGTCCATGGTCGCGGGGTCTTCCGGCAAGAGATAGGAGTTCGCCATAACCAATGGCGTACGGAC
>NZ_JBFUIR010000121.1:0-3103 GCF_056401755.1 Pseudomonas sp. P4_D7
GATCGATAGAGTCGCGATGGGTAACTTTGGTGACTGCGAGCCTGTCGGCGAAGGCGTTTCAGAATTACGAGTAGATGTGGGTGCAGGGTATCGAGTCTATTTGATCCAGCGTGGGAAGGAGGTCGTGATCCTTCTGTGCGGTGGGGACAAGAAGTCCCAAACCAGCGACATCAAGAAAGCCAAAGGCATGGCTGCCGATCTCTAATCGTTAGGATCGTCACCGGAGAATTTGAGAATGAGTACCCAACTCCTACCGTTCGACCTATCCGCAATCCTTGATAGTGATGAGGCGGTTGCCGAGTACGTGCGCCAAGTCCTCGAAGATGGCGACACAGACGAAATGCTTCGTGCTGTGGGTCATGTTGCGAAAGCACGTGGGATGGCTCAGGTAGCAAAGGATGCTGGTCTCGGTCGTGAAAGTCTGTACAAGGCTCTTCGACCTGGCGCACAACCTAAGTTCGAGACGATGAACAGGGTTTTTGGCGCACTAGGGTTTCGGTTGTCAGTGGAGCCTGTGAAACGTCCTGGCGCTGCCGCCTGATGTGCTGTGGCAGTCTGACGCTAGTCTGGATCCCCGCCGTAGGCGGCAGAGTGCTCGAATGTACCTGACTCGAAATCAGGCGTTGGTGAAAGCCAACCGGGGGTTCGAATCCCACCCTCTCCGCCAGTAAAAAACAAGKCCCCGCAGCGATGCGGGGCCTTTGTTTTTGTTGAGTGCCGAGCGTGTGTGACGTGGGCCTCGGCTTTGTCATCGCGTTGGCTTTTTAGTCTCCAGTTAACAAAGCCCCGCACCCGGGGATCGCGTATAAATCTCCTCGTTGCCTCGTTGCCTCGTTGCCTCGGTGACATGTGAACGCATTCGAGCGATAAATTTTCCAACAACAACGTTCCACAGGGGGAATGGCTATGGTGGGTAATCCGGAAGACGATACGCATCTGCACTGGCAAGGTATGCACTTCAGTTTTGAAAAAGGGCAGTTGGTTATTCACGACACCGAAAAGGTGCTGAATCTCTTGATCGAGGGGCAGTTCTCCCGCGAAGAGGTCGCCTTCAGGCTGGACAATCTCGGAGTGACGGTGATGGTGCGACGTTTCCCCAGATCTGAGTAGCGTCCCGTCCTCGGGCTCAACCCCCATGAGGCTGTGCCTGAGGCCACTCTGGCTAACGAGCAGAGCGGCAAGAAGGGCGGGCTCAGGTCCAGCTAAGGAGGCCCCGGACGAAAGGCGCTCCCGTCGATTAGCAGACTGCCTGCGCATACAGGCACCATGAAGGGGCCAGCATCGCGTCCGAACGCGTGCTGGCAACTCAACCCATCATGGAGATCGACAATGACCACGTATATCCGCACCGCACTGCTGTCTGCTCTGGTTCTTTCGCTCACCTGTGGCTTCGCCACCGCAAGCGACCTGCGCACTGCCAAACCTGCCGTCGCGTCTCAATCGCACGCCGGGGTTCCGCAGGCGCTGATGGTCAAATGCAAAGATCCGATCGAGTGCAACAAGGGTCGTGCCTGAAGGCCCAGGGCCCTTTAAAGACCTACGGCGACAGCGTCGCAGTGGACACCATTTGGGCGGCAGGCTGCGTCTTGCCGCCCATCAGGAGCGCTGCCGACAGGACGAAGGCGAGTGCGACCTGGCATTCAATCAGCATAGGGTCACGCATGACCGTGCTGGTGAGTGCCATCGCGATGCTGGCACCCATGCCGGCGAGGGCCGCCCCATGCCATCCATGCCGGAACGCCATCCCGATCACCGGCAGGACCATCGCGAGCCGGGCGGCTTGCTGCACATATCCGGCATGAAGGGTCGCTTGCCACGCAAGAATGACGAGGACGGGGACGACCCATGCGCAGGTATCCCTGAACAGGGTGCTGCGCAACACGGCGGTCAAAGAATGGGTCTTCCTGACTTGTTCCCGGATGGCGAACAGGGCAGGCGCGAGGGTGAGTGCCCCGAGATAGCCGCCCAGTAGATAGGCGGAAAAGCCGATCGAGACAGACACTCCAGGACCCCAGTCTTTCGACACAGACGCCAGGGCGATCCACAAGGTGGTCGCGTCCCGCAGGGCGCTCATCAGCGCACAGCAGAGTGCTGCGGAGACAAGGTAGGGCATCCGGATTCGGCCGTCTGGGCCCCACAATGCCCACCGCTGGCGCAAGGGCAATATGCACGCCATGCACACCACGATTTGCGGTACGGATGCAGCCAATGCCCATACCGGACCGAACTCGTCCATGGACAGGAACGCGTTTTCAATGACAGGCAGGAGTTCGCCGAAGGCGAGGGCGGGCCACAAACGCACCGGCACGATCAGGAGGCAGCACAGTCGGAGGCCGACCGTCAGTTCCCAATGGGACATGCTCAATTGATAGGCGAGCCGGTAGCAAGCGGCGTATGCGCCGATGACGGCAATATGTTGACCCCAGGCCTTCCAGTGCTCCCCGCTTCCTTTCACGCGTCAACCCCTTTGACGTTGCCCATGGTGTTCCGGCCATCTTGCCAGATACTTCGAACCCAATCGGCGAGGATAAGATGACGGTGGAGGGGAATTGGCGAAATTGCCGGATTTGACTATTGATGTCTTTGACACTCGACGGCGTCGCTGGCGATAGCAGGTATCCGCGTCGACCCCACCGATCCCAAGAACCCTCCGACAAACGACGCCCTTGGATGCCTTACCGGTGGCCCTTGGATGAGGGCGATGACAAGGGCGCCGCTGGCGGTGCTGCCAGCATCACGGGTGCAGCGGGCTGCGCATAGATCACATAGGGAGTGGGAGCCGGCAGTGGTGCGGGCGAAGGCTCAGGCTTGAACATGCCGTTGATCGCAGCGACGGCGGCCACGACACCGAAGCCCATGGCGGCGATCCACTTGGTGTGGGCGGAAAACGTTGCGTGGAAGTCGCTCTTCAGGTTTGCAACATCAACGGAAACCGCGGCCATGCCGGCTTTGAGATCGGCGCGAAGTTCCGCCTGGCTCTTGGCCACATCCGCCGCCGAGGCTTTCGCTTCGGCGCGTGCGGCATCCAGGTACAGCTTGATCTCGTCGCGGGTCATGTCACTCATGCGGCGATGATGAAAGTTCTCGTCGTGCGACACAACTC
>NZ_JBFUIR010000122.1:0-3057 GCF_056401755.1 Pseudomonas sp. P4_D7
CTGCATAGGATCGGGGTGAATGAAATAATGCCCGTCCTTTGCGATGTGGCTTGTTATTGTCGTCGATGGGCTACCCCATACTTGAACACGAAACCGGTCCGAGAAGATACCACTCTCCCAGTTCTTATGTTTAGGCGCCAAAGAAGGCGGAAACTCACGGGCGACCGGCGATCTTCCACACACACTTGCATAAACAGAAGCGAAAAAATACCGGCCCAAATCGGATTCCATGTGACCTCGGCTCGCATGCCCTGAAAGGCAGGTCATCCTGCTATCAAGGATCCACTCACGAAGTTCAGGGGGGCAATCATCAGCGATGTGACCCATCCCGGAGCTACTCCGGGGCGCCGTGCTTATGGCCTCCGCCATTCTGCCGGCCAGAACTTCAGAATGCCGGTAAACCTTTTGATGGTTCTGATCTTCAGAGTCGCGGGTGGCGTCCATGACTTTCTCTATCGACCTGGACATCGCATTGCGCCAAGCATCAGGCGAATCCGATTTGCTAACACCACTTCTTATGAAAGGCATACCCTGAAGGATGTCGCGGACCGTGACCTTCATTCCGCCCGAGCCTGTTGGTATCTGGCTTTGCAACCCATCTAAATGAACGAGGTCGCGTCTCAATCCGATAATTATAATTCTATGCCTTGCCTGGGGAACCCCAAATGTCTCACACCGAATTAGAAAATCCTTGGGTCTGCGCGTCGGGGTCAAATACGCGGCTCCGCCAGGACCTGCGCCAAACGCAAAGAAATCATAGGTTCTGTCATCACCACCGATTGCCTCAAGATCGGAAAGCACCATATCGAATACTGCTTTACCGCCTACGGTTGAGGAAAACATCCCTTTGACGTTTTCCATGACGAATGCTGCAGGCTTCAAATGTTTCAAAATGCTGATGTATTCGCGATAAAGGAAATGCCTCTTGTCCTTTTCAGGAAGGTATTCAGCTTTTGCACGGTTGCGAGACCTGCCGACAACGGAATACGCCTGACAGGGTGGACCGCCGATAACAATCGTCCGGTCGCCAGCCCTTTCTCTGATCGTTTGAAGATATGGCGCCAATATATCACTTACCCCATCCTCACCCAGCTCGAGCAACAAAGCTTCCTTCTCCGCCCTCTCCCACTGTTTGGAATATTTCAGAGCCCAGTCGGGTTCTTCGATCGAGCCATTGAGGAAAGCGTAGTATTCATCAGGAAATGAGCCTTCAAACTGCCGGAGAAATGCACGGAATCGGAGCGTCCGGTGCGCCAACTTTTCCTTCTCAACGGAGAGGGCGATTTGGAACACCGGGTTTCCGTTGGTGTCACGTACCGATGCAAATCCCTCAGCAAGCCCGCCGGGCCCCGCAAACAAATCGACCACTTCGAATGGGGTGTCTGATGTCGTTTTCAAAAGCGTAAGGTCCCCGGACGCATAACGTAAGACGCGGTGTGGACAAGGATGGTAGTAAGCATCTGTTCACGCAAACGCATCGTTGCAGCCGGCCAAGCTGCCAGGTCACCTGGCACAATAGTGGTATTAAAACGGGCGTGCACAAGAAGACAGACGGGTTCAGCAAACTCGTCGAGCTTGAATTGTTCGCCGCACACGAGCACAGCCGGGCTTCGGGATGTCTTCTGCACCGCACCTTGCGGAACCAGGAGCCCCAGATGAAATGGAAGAGGGCCGGCATTACTTTGGGCCTGATCACAGGCAGCACCTCCGCGTATGAGAACCAGTTGGCCCTCACCGCGGCGTTCTGCCTTCAGCTTAAATTCCTTTTCTCGGAGATAGTCGACTGTGACCCCAAACCTCGCATTCATAGCGTCATCGTCAAGCTCGGCCAAGGGAATTATCGCACCCCAATCAGACTGGCCAACCGGCTCACCGGGAGGAACCGCCAAGTGCAGCATCCGGTGCATCTCCGCCTTCTGAACCTCGCTGAGCGCAAGCCCCGGCTGCGGAAAAGTCACTGCGGTTTTCCACAGGTCAGGTGTGCCGGCGGCGGCGGGCTGATTGAGTATCCGGTCAGTTAACAAGGGGGATAGAACAGCTGCCACCGAACCTCTCGGATCGCTTAGTGCGTTCGAAGGCCCCGCGGCCGCAGATGCCAGGAGGCTAAGAATGCCATCCATCGCGCCGGGGTACAAGGCAAGCGTGCGCTTATCGCTCGGTATCAGATTGCTCACCAAAGCGAGTGTTGCGTTCGCCGCCGCTAGAACATCGCGCTCCCAACTAAGGAGCGCAGCGAGTTGGGGCATCGCCGCAATTTGCTGCGTTATCGCATGCTGGAGTGCAGCGCCATCCCACTGGTCCCGGCCCATACTGAAAGCATTTTTATCCAGCGCAAGAATAGCCAGCGGCATCTTATCTGCCGGTAGTATCACCCCGAGACGGTCCGCTAAGGCTGTCCGTTCCTGCTCATGCGAGGTCCAGAGTATGAGGATGTACGGGCCGTGATGATCGGGAACACAGTGGTTGAGGATGCTTCCAAGAGCATCATAGTGCTGAACAGCACTGGCAGCTGCTCTCAACAGATGAAGATCGCTGAACAAAATACGGAAGCCGGTGAACAGAGCAGGCGCCGGCAAGCCGGCGGCATCAAATCGTATACCTATACATGGAGCGCCAAGCCCATGAAGCGCGTCGACGAGTGGAGAAAGCTCCATTGGGTCATCATCAATTGCGATATATCTTGCTGGTGTGAACATCAGGGCCTGCCAAAGACCATAGCTACCACTGCGCCATCAAATTCATCCGGCACATCCGCCTGGCCTTTCCCGGGAAAGACCAGCCGTCCCTCGCAAAGATCCATAACCAGGTTGGCGAAGTATAACCCAAGACCACTCCCAGCAGGTCGTCTCGTAAAGAAGGGCGTTACAATTGTGGCCGGGTCGTCGATAAAGCCTGGTCCATTGTCAGCCACGACAATGGCTGGTCCTCCCTCAAAGTCAGGATCTACATTGACGTAAATACGTCGCTCCCCGGGATCAGGGTGTCTGACTTTGACCCAGTGAACCGCGTTATCTATCAGGTTAGTTAGAGCCCCAAGAACAAGGCCTGCCGCAAATG
>NZ_JBFUIR010000123.1:0-2922 GCF_056401755.1 Pseudomonas sp. P4_D7
TTCTACAGCAGCCTCATTTGCTGTCAAGTGATTATTTTCAGAAGTTTTCGAAGAATTCTTCAACAACTTCAACCACTTGCGCTTCCGATCTCTCGTCAGCGGGAAGCGAATTCTACAGCGTTACACGCTGCTGTCAACACCTCTTTTTCAACTTCTTTCTGGCTTCGATGAACTGAAGCGACCTGCCGCCGAAACCTACATAACTCATTGAATCTCAAGGAGTTTTCCGTTTCGACTGCGCCGGAAGTGGGGCGAATTATAGACATCCTGAATCTGCCGTCAACCGTTAATTTCGCTTTTCTTGCAAAACCTGCTTTTTAGCCAGCAAACGCGGGATCCGACGCATCACTTGCGGAATACGCAGCAACAGAAGCACCGCGCCTACAAAGGCATAGATCGCCCATTCCTCGAGATCAGCACGCACGATCCACAGCATATGCAGCAAACCCAGGCCAAGAATCACATAGACCAGACGATGCAGCTTCTTCCAGCGCGAACCCAAACGACGCTGACTGTAGCGATTTGACGTCACCGCCAGCGCCAACAATCCGAGAAAACCCAAAGCCCCCACTATTATGTAGGGCCGCTTACGCAACTCGACAGTCAGCTGCGACCAATCGAAACCCAGAATAAACGCCATATAACTACACAGATGCAAAACCACATAGGCAAAACACCAGAGCCCCAGCTGTCGGCGCACTGCAATCCACCCAGCCCAACCGGTGAGCTTCTGCATAGGTGTCATGCTCAGAGTGATCAACAACAACACCAACGTCCCCAAGCCCAGCCGATCCACCAGCACTTTGCCAGGATCGGGCCCGAGCAAATCCCCGAGAGCCTGATACAACCACAGCATCGGCCAGACTGCCGCCGCAATGAAAACGCCTATACGCCAGTACGGGAATCGCATCAGTAATTCTTCCGCAGATCGAGCCCTGTGTATAAAGAAGCGACTTCATCCGAGTAGCCGTTGAACATCTGCGTATCCCGCACATTTGGCTTGAACAGACTGTTTGGCAATCGCCGCTCCCGCGCCTGGGTCCAGCGTGGGTGATCAACCGTCGGGTTCACATTCGCATAGAAGCCGTATTCATCTGCCGCGATACTCTGCCAGGTCGTCTTCGGCTGCTCGCTGACCAGGCTGATACGGACGATGGATTTAACGCTCTTGAAGCCGTACTTCCATGGCACCACCAAGCGCAGAGGCGCACCGTTCTGATTCGGTAACTCGCGGCCATACATACCCACCGCCAGAATCGCCAGTGGATTCATCGCCTCATCCAACCGCAAGCCTTCTACATAAGGCCAATCGATCAGGGCAAACCCTGAACGCTGGCCAGGCATGCTCTTGGGATCCTGCAAGGTTTCAAAACGGATGTATTTGGCCTTGGACGTTGGCTCGACCTGCTTGAGCAGCGCCGAGATTGGAAAACCGATCCACGGAATGACCATCGACCACGCCTCGACACAGCGCAAGCGATAGATGCGCTCTTCCAATTGGTACGGCTTCATGAAGTCTTCCAGCGCATAGCGCCCTGGCTTACCCACCTCCCCGTCGACCACCACACTCCATGGTTCGGTTTTCAGCGAGCCCGCATTCGCCGCCGGGTCGCCCTTGTCGGTACCGAACTCATAAAAGTTGTTGTAGTGAGTGGCGTCTTTATAAGGCGTGATCGCCTCATCCTTGACGTTGACCGCCCCCCATTTAGTAGAAGGCAGCTTCTCGGTGAACCATGCAGGTGCCTTGCCCGGCTCGACATCGGCATACCGCGCCGCATCGTCGGCATTGGCCCAGCGCGGCAGGCTACTGACGGCGATACCGGCAGCAGTGGCCCCCAGCAATTGGCGGCGAGAGAGATAAATGGACTCAGGCGTGACATCCGACTCGTAGCAGTCGGACGCTTTGGGGACTTTGATCAACATGGCAACTCCGCAGCTTTGGAGGACAGATGCACCCATAGACTGCGGAGTATGCGGGAAATTACATCACTCGGCTTTTTTGTGCCGACGAAGATGCAACAGGTACTGAACCGGGCCGGAAGCCGCGTAAGCGAGGAACACCAGCAACAGAATGCGCGGCGGATCACTGAACACCACGGCGAACACCAGCACCACCGCAAGGATCGCCACGAACGGTACGCGCCCTTTCAGATCCAGCTCTTTAAAGCTGTTGTACTTGATGTTGCTGACCATCAGCATCCCAGCAGCCGCGACCATCAGCGCGACCAGGAACGACATCTTCGAACCCTGGATCCCGTAATCACTGAATGCCCAGACAATCCCCGCCACCACACCGGCCGCTGCCGGGCTGGCCAGACCAATGAAATAACGTTTATCCGCCGTGCCAACCTGCGTATTGAAACGCGCCAGACGCAACGCCGCGCCTGCTACATAGATGAAGGCAACCATCCAGCCGACCTTGCCCATGTCGCCCAACGCCCAACCGAATGCCAGCAACGCCGGTGCAACACCGAACGCGACCATATCCGACAGCGAGTCGTACTCGGCGCCAAAGGCACTTTGCGTATTGGTCATGCGCGCGACACGACCGTCGAGGCCGTCGAGCACCATGGCGACGAAAATCGCGATCGCGGCGAACGCAAAATACTTGCTCGCGTTCGCCGAATCACCGGCACTCAACGCAGCCTGGGCGCTCATCGAGTTGATGATGGAGTAAAACCCTGCGAACAGGTTCGCAGTGGTGAACAGGTTCGGCAGCAGATAGATACCACGATGCCGGACTTTACGACCTTCTGCGTCGTGCCCTTCTTCGATGTGCTCATCGATGGGCAACAGGCTTTCGGCGTCAGAAGCCTTGTTCGGCTCTTCGGGACGTTCGCTCATGGACATTACCTTGCAACGGTTTGAAGAAAATTCGACAGGTGCTTGAGGACGACAGTTCGGCCACAAACGCTGCAGCTT
>NZ_JBFUIR010000124.1:0-2869 GCF_056401755.1 Pseudomonas sp. P4_D7
GTGTACGACTACCTCCCCGTCAGCCGCCAGCGTTTCTCGGCGAAGACCGGCGACTTCGTGCTGACGACGCCTAACGGCGTCAATCATTTCGGCGCGATCCTCAACCTCAAGGAATACGTGGATGCCACGTACCCGGGCATCCTCAACGGCCTGAAGTTCCTCGATTTCGAGTACGTCATCACCCACTCGTTCACGCCCATGGGGCRCCAGGACGCACTCAAGGCGCTCGACCGCACCAAGGGCATGATGGTGTCCTCCGGCGACAAAGCCGTGAGCCAAATCATCGAGCTCGACCACGCCATGGACCAGCTCGCGTCCGGCAACTTCGTCCTGGGTGAGTATCATTTCACCATCGCGATCTATGCGCCAAGCCAGGAAGCGCTGTCGCAGCAGATCGCCACGACCCGCGCCGAACTATCCAACGCAGGCTTCGTGACGGTGAAGGAAGACCTCGCGGTCACATCAGCCTTCTATGCCCAGTTCCCTGGCAACTGGAAGTACCGCACGCGCCTGGCCAACGTCAGCTCGCTCAACTTCCTCGGTCTGTCGCCGCTGCATAACTTCGCGACCGGCAAGAAGGACCAGAATCCCTGGGGCGACTGCGTCACCACGTTGCAGACGACGAACGGCCAGCCGTACTACTTCAACTTCCACGCCACCCACCCCGCCGAAAACTCGCTGGGTGAGAAGGCCATCGCCAACACCATGGTCATCGGCAAATCCGGTACCGGTAAGACGGCGCTGATCAACTTCCTGCTCAGCCAGGTACAGAAGCTCGACCCGGCTCCGACGATCTTCTTCTTTGACAAGGATCGGGGCGCGGAAATCTTCGTTCGTGCCTGCGGCGGCAACTATCTCGCCCTGGAGAACGGCAAGCCCACCGGCTTCAACCCGTTCCAGTGCGAGCGCACTGAAGAGAACGTGCAGTTCCTCGGCAACCTGATCAAGGTATTGGCCGGCAAGAGCATCTACAGCTCGCGCGAGGAAGAAGACATCTTCCGCGCCGTCGAAAGCATGCTCGACACGCCGATGCACCTGCGCAACATGACCAACTTCCAGAAGAGTTTGCCGAACCTTGGCGACGATGGCATCTTCATCCGTATGCGCAAGTGGACGGCAGGCAACGCGCTGGGCTGGGTCTTCGACAATCCTCGTGACACCGTCGACCTCAGCAAAGCCAACATCATCGGCTTCGACTATACGGACATCATCGACAACCCCGAAGTCCGCGCCCCGGTCATCAACTACCTCCTGCACCGTCTGGAAGAGTTGATCGACGGCCGCCGCCTGATCTACGTCATGGACGAATTCTGGAAGATCCTCGACGGCAAGGGTGGCCTGAAGGAATTCGCAAAGAACAAGCAGAAGACCATTCGCAAGCAGAACGGCATGGGCATCTTCGCCACCCAGAGCCCCGAGGACGCGTTGGCCAGCGATATCGCCTCCGCCCTAGTGGAGCAGACCGCGACCATGATTCTCCTGCCCAACCCCAACGCCAGCCGCGAAGACTATGTCGAAGGCCTGAAGCTGACTGACGCCGAGTACAACGTGGTCGTCAGCCTCGACGAGCGCTCGCGCTGCTTCCTGGTCAAGCAGGGCCACGGGTCCGCCGTCTGCCAGCTCAACCTGCGCGGCATGGACGACGCCCTCGCGGTGATCTCCGCCTCGACTGACAACATCGAGATCATGCACGAGGTGCTGCAGGTGCGGGCTGAGGCCGAAGGCGTCTCAACCGATGATCTGCGGCCTGAGCAATGGCTCGAAACCTTCTACGAGAACCGCAAAGGCAGTGGCACTGGCGGATCGTCGCCACGGCCCACACCGAACTCTTCAAGGCGCGCCGCATGAACGCGCCCGTGTCAAACTCGAAAACGGACGCTCACACAATGAAATCGAAGATGCATTTGCGGAAGTCCCTCACCGCGTCGATATTCAAGGTCCTCGTCGCTACTGGCATGACCCTGGCGGTAGGCTCTTACTCTCAACCGACCCAGGCTCAGTGGTTCACTCAGGACAACTCGGCCATCCTGAAGGCAGTCAAGGAATACGCGGAACAGGCAAAGCGCTGGGCACAGACCATGCAGCAGTACGGGGCAACTGTGCAGCATTACGCCGCTCAGGTTCAGTTCTGGCAGCAGCAGCTGATCAAGCTTCAGAGCCTCAGCTTCGAGTCGTTCGCGCTGCAGAACCAGTTCCACAAAATCCCAGACGACTACGGCATCAATGACGAGTGCCYGGGCGTAAGTGGAGGCCTCGCCGGCGACATCACCACTGCGCTGCAGGCGTTCATACCGAACATGGGAGGCGATGTCGTGAAGCAGCAACGCCAACTCTGCCAGCTCATCGTCATGACCAAGAACCGAAAGTACAACATGACGGTCGATTATCTCCTTTCCGTTTCAACGGCGACCAAGGACCTCGCACACATTGGCCAGGATCGCCAAACAGGCGTTGGCGAAGACCCCGGCAAGCTCCAGGCGATCATTGACGACACGAATCGTTATGCGGCCAACCTGGATACGGCCGAGAAGACCTGGAAGACCGACATGGAGCAGTCAGACGCGCAGATACAGATGCTGCTGCAAATGCAGTCGAATCTGTCTCGTCGAGCCATGAATGGTCAACCGAGCCCTCTCGGCACCCTCGTCAATGTGGCTGCCATGAAGGCGGCTTTCCAATAAGTACGATTCGAAAAGGAGCGAGCCAACCGGTTCGCACTTCGCGGCAGGCACCCCCTGCCCGGCACTGGAAATAGGCAAACATGCCAAATATTGCGGATTACGTTTACTACCGTCTTGTCTACGATTATCTCAACGACAAGATCCACGACTTCGGCATGGACCTCATGCACCGGATGATGACCTGGGCC
>NZ_JBFUIR010000125.1:0-2856 GCF_056401755.1 Pseudomonas sp. P4_D7
GGTTCCGCCCTTACGGCGGGTCACTTTTTACAAACGCCTAAAAAGTAACCAAAAACGCTTGCTCCTACGTGCGGCCCGCTCGCTGGGGCTCGGGGTTCCTTCGCTCCGGGATCGATCCGGGCGCAGCGCCTACGGTTTGCTTCGCTGCACCTCCTCTCGCTGTGTTTGGCTGCGCCAAACGGTCGCTGCGCTCCCACGCCCGGATCAATCCCTCCACTCAGCCTTCCGACGTCGCCCGTGGATCAAGATCAAGAGCGGCAGCCGGGCTAACGCTCATCCTGTTGAGTGGTGAGAAGCTGATGCGGTTGCGAGGTGGGCGTTGCTTTTGCTTTTCTGTGGGAGCGAGTTTGCTCGCGAAGGCGGCCTGACAGCCGACCAATTTTCTATCTGATGTACTCAGCCCCAATGTAGGAGTGAGCCTGCTCGCGATGGCGGCCGGATAGCCGACCAATTTTCTATCGGATGTACTCAGTCCCAATGTAGGAGTGAGCCTGCTCGCGAAGGCGGCCGATAGCCGACCAATCCGCTATCGGATGTACTCAGTCCCAATGTGGGAGTGAGCCTGCTCGCGATGGCGGCCGGATAGCCGACCAACCTCTGTCAGATGTACTCAGCGCCCCTTGTGGGAGCGAGCTTGCTCGCGAAGGCGGCCGGATAGCCGACCAATCCGCTATCGGATGTACTCAGTCCCAATGTGGGAGTGAGCCTGCTCGCGATGGCGGCCGGATAGCCGACCAACCTCTGTCAGATGTACTCAGCCCCCTGTGGGAGCGAGCCTGCTCGCGAAGGCGGCCTGACAGCCGACCAATTTTCTATCGGATGTACTCAGTCCCAATGTAGGAGTGAGCCTGCTCGCGATGGCGGCCGGATAGCCGACCAACCTCTGTCAGATGTACTCAGCCCCCTTGTGGGAGCGAGCTTGCTCGCGATGGCGGCCTGATAGCCGACCAATTTTCTATCAGATGTACTCAGCCCCAATGTAAGAGTGAGCCTGCTCGCGATGGCGGCCTGATAGCCGACCAACCTCTGTCAGATGTACTCAGCCCCCTTGTGGGAGCGAGCCTGCTCGCGAAAGCGGCCTCACATTCACCGGTTTTCTATCAGGTTCACTCCCGCGAGCCCACAAAAAAGCCACCTTTCGGTGGCTTCTCTTCCAGCATCTGCAATCAGTCGTAAATCACTTTCTTTTTCCAGTCCGCATCGGCCTCGACATCTTTGAGGCCAGCGGTCAGTTGGTTTTCTTCACCTTCAACCGGTGCAATCTTGTCCATGACCTGGGCGTTCGCGCGGGCCAGGAGTTTTTCCAGGTATTGCAGTTGTTCTGCGTACATCTGCGGGTCCTGCTGTTTGCGCAGGTATTGCACGCCGCGTTCGAAGGCGAGGCGGGCCTGGCCGGGCTGGTTTTGTTGCAGGGACTGTTGGCCGAGGTTGTTGAAGAATTCGATGTGCAGCAGCACCAGAATGTGGCGGACTTCGCGGATCCAGTGCTTGGCTTCGTTCGGTGGCAGGAAACCATCGTGGGCGGCGCGGGTGATCTGGCCGTGGAGGGCTTCGAGCAGGAAGCGCACGTCTTTGGCTTTGGCTTCGGTCAGGATCGGTGCCGGTGGGTTGTTGACCGGGATCGATTCGCCTTGGGCGACGAGGGCGCTCAGTTCGGTGATGCGTGCTTTGGTGGTGGCGCTGGTTTTTTCCAGGTTCAGCAGGCGCTGGCAGACGTTCAGTTCCAGACGGGTCAGCAGCAGCTTGAGCGCCGGGGTCATGAACTGGCCGGGGAAGGTTTCGGTCAGTTCGCCGCAACGGCGCAGGCGGTCGTTGAGTTCGACCTTGGTGCGGGCCTTCTCCAGTTTGTTGTTCTCCACCACATGGTTCATGTAGCCAATGGCGATCAGAATTGCGATCCCGGCTACGACTAGCAGGGTGATCATGAGTGGTGTCACCGGTAAGACCTCTTTATAGGGTTCGCATGCGAGTGTAGTGGCTGGGCATTTAGTCGCCTAGCGCCGCTCGACGAGTTGGATCGGCAGGTTCAATCTGTATCGGCCGCACGCTGCTTATATGAATGCTGGCGCTGCGAGTGCAGATTGCCATCACTGTGGGTGGACTATAGCGTCTTGGCGAGTGGCGGAATATAGGCGTCAATCGTCGGGCGACGGAAAAGCCCGATTGCCGCCGTAAAGGTCGTCGAAGTCATTGATTTAAATAAATTTATATCAGGGGGTTGACGACCTCTCAATCCATCCATAGAATGCGCGCCACTTGCAGCGTAAAGCACACAGCGAAGCGCGGCAGGGAGTGAATGTTGTAGTGTGTCCCCTTCGTCTAGTGGCCTAGGACACCGCCCTTTCACGGCGGTAACAGGGGTTCGAGTCCCCTAGGGGACGCCAATGCGGGAATAGCTCAGTTGGTAGAGCACGACCTTGCCAAGGTCGGGGTCGCGAGTTCGAGTCTCGTTTCCCGCTCCAATTTTAAACAGCAGCGCTTTCGGGCGGTGCTGAGTGAAACCAGAGCCAAGTCTTCGGATGCGGATCTGGACACCGAAACACACACCATGTGTTCCGGGTAGCGTGTCCCCTTCGTCTAGTGGCCTAGGACACCGCCCTTTCACGGCGGTAACAGGGGTTCGAGTCCCCTAGGGGACGCCATTTGCGGGAATAGCTCAGTTGGTAGAGCACGACCTTGCCAAGGTCGGGGTCGCGAGTTCGAGTCTCGTTTCCCGCTCCAAATTCTAAAAACGCCGCTCAGTGAGCGGCGTTTTTATTAGTGAAAGTTGTAGCCTGTGTCCCCTTCGTCTAGTGGCCTAGGACACCGCCCTTTCACGGCGGTAACAGGGGTTCGAGTCCCCTAGGGGACGCCATT
>NZ_JBFUIR010000126.1:0-2739 GCF_056401755.1 Pseudomonas sp. P4_D7
GGGTTATAGACGCGGAAGCCGGTGGATCGTCGCAATACGAACAATATCGCCTTCCAACTGGGGACTGGAACTGGYCGGCAAACAACGGTGCGGTGCCAAATACTACCGCTAGCTTCACCCTCGACGCAGGAGCGACCATTGATCGCATAGGGGGGACTGGTGGAGCTTACTTGTCTCCAGTGGGCACGCCGCTGACTGAGCGAGCTTTGGCGCCAGGTTCCTTCGCCGACCCCTATAATCAGTATGTGGTTCTTAAGCCATTCATCGTAGAGCAATCTAGTGTTGCCCCGGCATTCGGCGAGGCTGGAAATGGAGTGCAATACAAAATTCCAGAAGTGACGCCTGGCCAGAAAGTGACTGTTCAAGATCTTATAGACAATGGCTACTTGGGTAAAAAGCAATGATCCGACTTGGCTCAGACACCACCGGTACTTCGAATATCGCCTGCTCTGAGCGGGGGATCTGCGCGGCTCTTACGACATGAGTTGGAGCATCGCTAGAGACGCCCAATTGGTTCGATACTTCGAACAAGAAAACGTTTGGTCCAAAAAGTGGGAGCCAGTCACTGGTGAGTTTGCTACTGTTGTTGACCACAGAGGCGAAGAGCTGAAGCTTCCCATATGGGAAGCTACATTTAAAGGTACGCGCAAGCGATTCGCTGCAGATGAAGTATCAAACAGTGTGTGGATCTTCGCACTACCCGAGTGTTGATCGGCTCTGCTCGCCAGAAAAGTGAGCGGGACGGGCGTACGGGTTGACTCGCCATTGGCGAGATGGCGATGAGGATCATCGACAGTTGCACCTAGCGGATCGAGTGGATTGAACCCGAAACCGGGGCGCTACTCAAATCTGGGGGGCGTCGCTGGAGCATGTGTCGTGGAAACAATGTTAGCCGTACTCTTTGGAATTCTCACATCAGGACGAAATATCGAGAATCCGTCGCTGCGTCACTACTTTTTCAGCTTTGTGGGTGGCGTAATCTTTGTCTTGGTTGCAATCTTCTTGATTGAGGGAACCGGTTCAGGTTTTTCTAAGGCATTTTCGTCTCTGGCCCATGATTTTTTCCCTGGCGGCCTTGTTGCTTCGTTGATTGGGGGCATCGCCGGCACTTCGATCTTCTGGTTTCCCCGGAGTGGCGATTGAAAGAAGAGAAGGCGACGAATGTGTGCAGAGAGGCTGGGCGCAGAATCAAGATTATCCTGTCGAGGTTGACCTTTAGGCGGATCATGATTGTGCTCATAGCGCTCTCTGTCGTTGCCGCTAACCTGTGGGGCATAGTGTCTGGCGGATACAAGAGAGGGTTTGAAGAATCGGCACGCGACTCGGACCGGCGCATGGGCCATATGTCGCAGCTTCTAACGAAGCTTAAGAAAGACGGTGATGACTTTGATGTTGTTTTCAAAAGTTCAAAGAGTGGACAGGCCTACATTGACGTGAGAATCGTTCGATCTGAGTGGGATCGTTCTACTGGAAACGATCTGATCGGCGCCCTCGATAGCCAAGGGTGGTCAATAAATAAAAAAAATGGTACCACCTGTCGTGATGATGCAACGATCAGCATCTCTAAGGGCGAGAGCTATGTGAGCGTCGTAATGGATTATTCGAATGCTAGTATTGCGCGTTGCTCACCTTAAGGCCACGTACGTCTCGTCCGTGACATGTCTTTTTMGGCCTAACGATGGATTGCCACAGCTGCGCAGTTTTCGTGCTTCGCTTAGCCAGTGCTCGCGACAGTAGCGTCGAAGCGTTGACTTTTGCATCCTCGAAGGCGGGAAAGCCCACTGCGTATCAGCGCCCGAACAGCAGAATGCGTTCGTCGAGTCGGCGTCCTTGGGTAAAGATTCCATCGGAGAGTCGTAGATGTTTTCATTAAGACGCAGCTGCATCACCGAGTCCTGCAGCCCAGAACGGATAGTTGTGAAAAATATCGCCACTTGGCGCTTGGCCCTCTTCGCTGCAATCGTACTTGTAGCCCTAGCTGGTTGCGCTCAGTTGCGCTCTTACAAAGAGCCCACGGAAGGCTCCCGAGCTCGCGTGCGCATCGTCGGGAATCAGCCACTCCTGTACAGCCACAAGACGTGTGATCGCGACGATATGAAATTGGAGGGGTTCGCGTATTTTGGAAGCAAACGTCACGATCTCGATATGCCTTACCCACCAAGTGAGGCCTCCGACGCCGGCGTCCCCCGCCTTCAGTAGCGGTCCGATCTTGAGTCCGGGATTAATGTGACTGTTTCGCGTAGGCAGCGGGAGTCAGTCCGCCAAGTGCTTTCTGAGGCACTATTCTCACCGGCGCTAATGGATGAGTTCTTGAATCGAGATATCCGCAATACGTGAGCAAGTAGGGAAAGGATTGATGGCGGGCTTAAAGGTCTCTTTCGATGTGTAAGTCCAACGAGGAAGTAGTTTTCCGTTGACAATCCCAGCTTCAACGCGGCGATTCAGAAGGGTGTGAATAAGTACCTATGAGGTAAATAATGAAGATGAATGCGCGTATGGCAAGCCTGTTGGAAGTCTCGTCACTTGCTGATCCTATTCATCCTTCGCTTCAGGAGATCGTGGATCACGGTTTTGTCCGTGTCGACGATTGCCGCTTAATCGTCGGCCTGCTGCCTGAATCTACGAATGTCACAAGGTTTAGTTTTCCTGACCGTACAGGTTACGAGTGCTTCATCAATTCGGTTCACGTTGAAGACTATGGTGACCAAAATCCACTTGGCCAGGCCTACGAGCTCGTCA
>NZ_JBFUIR010000127.1:0-2678 GCF_056401755.1 Pseudomonas sp. P4_D7
GCCAGTAACGATTGCGCCTTTGTCGTTAACCGAGACGTACTCGGAGAACGGATCGCTTTCCAGTTGCTTGATACCCAGGGAGATACGCTCGCGCTCTGGGTCAACCGACAGGATAACGGTGTCCAGCTCGTCGCCCTTCTTGAAACGACGTACGGCTTCTTCGCCCACTTCGTTCCAGGAGATATCGGACAGGTGAACCAGACCGTCGATGCCGCCGTCCAGACCAATGAAGATACCGAAATCGGTGATCGACTTGATGGTGCCGGAGATTTTATCGCCCTTGTTGAACTGGCCAGAGAAATCTTCCCATGGGTTAGATTTGCACTGCTTGATGCCCAGGGAGATACGACGACGCTCTTCGTCGATGTCCAGAACCATAACTTCCACTTCGTCGCCGACTTGTACGACTTTCGAAGGGTGGATGTTCTTGTTGGTCCAGTCCATTTCCGAAACGTGTACCAGACCTTCAACGCCTTCTTCCAGCTCAGCGAAGCAGCCGTAGTCGGTCAGGTTGGTTACACGAGCGGTAACGCGAGTGCTTTCTGGGTAACGGGCTTTGATAGCAACCCATGGATCTTCGCCCAGTTGCTTCAGGCCCAGGGAAACACGGTTGCGTTCGCGATCGTATTTCAGAACCTTAACGTCGATTTCGTCACCAACGTTGACGATCTCGGAAGGATGCTTGATGCGCTTCCAGGCCATGTCGGTGATGTGCAGCAGGCCGTCCACGCCACCCAGATCGACGAATGCGCCGTAATCGGTGAGGTTTTTGACGATACCTTTGACTTGCTGGCCTTCCTGCAGGGATTCCAGCAGAGCTTCACGCTCGGCGGAGTTCTCGGCTTCCAGGACGCTGCGACGGGAAACGACAACGTTGTTGCGCTTCTGGTCCAGCTTGATGACCTTGAATTCCAGCTCTTTGCCTTCCAGGTGCGTGGTGTCGCGCACTGGACGGACGTCAACCAGGGAACCTGGCAGGAACGCACGGATGCCGTTAACGTCGACAGTGAAGCCGCCTTTAACCTTACCGTTGATAACGCCCTTGACCACTTCCTCGGCTGCGAAGGCTGCTTCCAGAACGATCCAGCATTCAGCGCGCTTGGCTTTTTCACGGGACAGCTTGGTTTCACCGAAACCGTCTTCAACCGAGTCCAGCGCAACGTGAACTTCGTCACCGACATTGATAGTCAGATCGCCAGCGTCGTTGTAGAACTGCTCAAGCGGGATGAGTGCTTCAGACTTCAGGCCAGCGTGAACGGTTACCCAGCGAGCTTGGTAATCGATATCAACGATAACACCGGTGATGATGGAGCCTGCCTGAAGGTTCAGGGTTTTTAGGCTTTCTTCAAAGAGTTCCGCAAAGCTTTCGCTCATTTTAATTCCTGTAAATGAGGGCGAAGGATACGCCCATCTCCACACCCCAGACGGTGTGGGTTAGTTTCATATAGAAGAAGCGTCGCAGGACTATGACTGGTCCCCTGCGGCCTTCTTGGTCACCCGGCGATATCGCGAATGGCGATCTCGCTCATGATGCGTTCAAGCACCTGATCGATGGACAACTCCGTGGAATCCAGCTGTATGGCGTCAGCCGCCGGCTTAAGCGGGGCTACCGCTCGCTGGGTGTCACGCTCGTCGCGTGCACGGATCTCATCTAGCAGACTCGACAGACTAACACCCTCGACTTTGCCCTTCAACTGCAAATATCGACGGCGCGCCCTCTCCTCGGCACTGGCGGTCAGGAAAATCTTCAGCGGTGCATCCGGAAAAACCACTGTGCCCATGTCGCGACCATCGGCCACCAGACCCGGCGCTTCCTGGAAAGCACGCTGGCGCTGCAGCAGCGCCTCGCGTACGGCCGGCAATGCAGCCACTTGCGAAGCGCCGGAGCCGACGCTTTCGGTGCGGATCACATCGCTGACTTCGTCACCTTCCAGAATGATCCGTTGCAACTGACCTTCGGTCGCCGCAATGAACTGAACATCCAGATGAGCGGCAAGCTTCTTCAGCAGCTCTTCATTGGTCAGGTCGACACCATGGTTGTGCGCAGCAAATGCCAGCAAGCGGTACAACGCACCGGAATCCAGCAGGTTCCAGCCCAGACGCTTGGCCAGTATTCCGGCTACGGTGCCTTTGCCCGAGCCGCTTGGCCCATCAATGGTGATGACCGGTGCAATGTTTTTCACGACTGAGCCTCTTGTGCCACACGAATACCGACCTGCCCGCACAGCGCGAGGAAGTTGGGGAACGACGTCGCGACGTTAGCGCAATCATGGATGCGGATCGGTGCGGTGGCGCGCAGGGAGGCCACACTGAAAGCCATCGCGATACGGTGATCGCCGTGACCATGCACTTCGCCGCCGCCAATCTGGCCGCCGTCGATGATGATGCCGTCCGGGGTCGGCTGGCATTTGACGCCCAGCGCCAATAGACCGTCCGCCATGACTTGGATGCGATCCGACTCCTTGACCCGCAGCTCTTCAGCGCCGGTCAGCACAGTGCGTCCTTCGGCACAGGCCGCCGCCACGAACAGCACCGGGAATTCGTCGATGGCCAGCGGAACCAGCTCTTCGGGAATCTCGATACCTTTGAGTTTAGCTGCCCGTACGCGCAGGTCAGCCACAGGCTCGCCGCCGACTTCACGCTGGTTTTCCAGAGTGATGTCCGCACCCATCAGGCGC
>NZ_JBFUIR010000128.1:0-2641 GCF_056401755.1 Pseudomonas sp. P4_D7
GAGTGCCCCACTCGCTACGCCTGAGCAAGAAGTACAACCAGCCCAGTGCCGCGCCACCGTGGCGCATCAACTGGAACGAAAAGGGTTCCAGGATCGACGCAAGCAACGCCATGCCAAAACTCGAGGTCGTACTGTCGCCACTCCACCGTCGGTACAAGTGCACGGACCAGGCCTGAAACGCCAGATCGATGGCGATCTTGCCCAGGATGATGATCAACACTGGCAGCACGATCGCGACATGGCCACCAAAAAGAAAGGCGAGCAGCAGGAAAAAGGCTGTCAATCCATAGAGCGGCTGCACTGTGTCGAAAGCCTTGACCGGCAGCATCAGTGTGCCGATCAGGCCGTAACGCCGGTTGCCGATCATGCTGCGATACCAGTACTGCGTCTGCAGAAAGCCGGCGAACCAGCGTCGGCGCTGACGCAGAAAGCTGGGCAAGGTGCTCGGCGCGTCCGTGCGCGCCCTGGCGCCGCCGATCACGCGTACATCCCAGTCCAGACCACGATCCAGAGCATAGCGACGCAGCCGGTGAATCAGCTCATAGTCCTCGACCAGACAATCCGGATCGAAGCCACCGACCGTCAACAATGCGTCGCGTCGAAAGCACGCAAAGGCACCGGAGACCAGTAGAAGACTATGCGCTCGCATCCACGCATAGCGGGAAATGAAGTTGCGCATGTATTCATAGGTCTGGAACCACTGAAAGAAGCGACCGCTGGCCGTGCGACTGCAGACCGGCGACAGCAAACCTGCTGCGACCACCAGGTTTGGGGATCCGGCGAACGCACGGGACATCGCCGCACATGCGCCCGGTTCGAGCAGCGTATCCGCATCGACGGTCATCACCGTGTCGGTCGTCATCAAGACGATGGCCGCATTCAAGGCGCGCGCCTTGCCACCGTGCGGCATGCGCAGCCAGCGCAATGCGGGGAAGGACGGACTTGGTTCGCTCAGATTGCCCTTGCCAGGGTCAACCAGACCGTAGCGTTCAGCGAGAAGCGCGGCAGTACCATCAGTCGATCCATCATCGGCAATCACAATCTGCGTCGGTACGCGGGTCTGGCCGAGCAACGCATTGAGTGTGATCGACAATACCGCCGCCTCGTTATGCGCGGCAACCGCCACGCCAAGCGTCGGCTGGGGGCCACTGGCCGCAACGGGTGACGGCCTCATGAGCGAGAGTGAGTTCCACGCTACGAAGACCAGCAGCAGCGTGTCGTAAATGACATACGCAATGCCGGTCGACCAGGCAACGACGCCATGCAGGAAGAATGCCCGCGCGAACAACACGATCCACAGCGCCATCACGCCGCCGTGAATCAGCACACTGATCAAAGGTGTGCGCACGGGCGAGAGGCGCGGCGAGGTCAGCGCCCGCGCGCGATCGAGAGCAAGAAGTGGCGTTTCCATCAACATTACGGAAGCATCCGTCCCAAGACCGGATGGCGGTCGATCCACTGGTGTTTGAGCGCGCCCAGAATGTGCAGTGCCAGCACCGCATACAGTGCATAGCCGCATAGCGTATGAAGTGTGCCCAACTGCGTATGGACCTGTTCTTGAAAGCCGGGTTCGAAATGCATCAGAAAGCCGATGCGGGGCCATGGCACCACGCCGAACAGATACATGGGATGCGATGCGGCAGCGCTCCACGCCGAATCGTGCATCCAGCCACTGAGTGGCAGCGCGAAGATCAGCACGTAAAGTGTGATGTGTGCGGCGTGCGCCGTAGCCTTTTCCCAGCCAAGGAACGCGCCCGGAAGCGGCGGYGGCCGATGCGTCAACCGCCACAGAACGCGCAAAACGGCCAGCCCAAGCACCGTGATGCCGATGGATTTGTGCATGTCGATCACCACTCGCGCACCCGTATCCGACAATATCGAGCTCGGCAGCAGCGCGGCGCTCAAGCCGAGGGCGACATTGGCGATGATCAACAACGCGATCGTCCAGTGCAGCAGCATGGCGATATGGGTATATCGAGCCCTGTCCTCAGTCAGCACATTGGTTGAAGGCTCATGCGCTATCCTTGCGCGAGCGCTTGGTTCAGTGGGTTCGGAAGATTTCACGATAGTCCGCAATAAGGGCCGTAACGGTCGAACGCCGGTTAGTGCCTGGCCCAACCCAGATGGTTGTATCGACGGCGATCTGCGCCGTGCACTGAACCCCCATGTGCATCAGGGCACCGATGGCCCCATGCCGTGCGCTACCTACGTTCGGCGCCCCTACATCCACACCTGCCACAGATCGGGCGGCAGGATGAATGCCTCACCGTCGTTGTCGACGAAGCTCAGCGCGCACGTCATCAGCCATCGCGCCTACCTCCTCCACAGCCTTGATCAAACGCTCTGCGGACACGCCAAGCGACCGAGACCAATATTTCAGGTCCTGGGCTTCATGCACGTTGATCAGTGTCGGGTCCGTGGGGCCGCGCTGGAGTTTCGTAACATTCATCGTCTGAGCCTCTTCAGGAGAAGCATGCGCTCCCGCGAAGCTGCGCGCGTCAGTGCTGCGTCATTTGCCGTTGACACATCCATCATGGTGAGGCCAAAGGCTTTGTGTTCTGCTCGTCGCGACACTGCCGGGCTTCCTGTCCGACATCCCAACGGGAGAGACCGCATGGGTTGGAACGACCACATCGATAAC
>NZ_JBFUIR010000129.1:0-2592 GCF_056401755.1 Pseudomonas sp. P4_D7
AACCCGCATCGATCAACAGCGACGCGGTCTCGCATGCCAGCCCCGGCGAGCCCGGCGAGGGATAGGTAAGCGTGTAGAGCGGCGGCGGAAAGCCTCCGAAGTCGTGGATCGTCCCCGGCACGCCGCGCTTGATCAGCGCCATGGCCAACAGGGCAATCGTCACCTGCTCACCAGTGGAAACGATCACATCCAGCTCACGCGGAACCGGTTGAGTGTCGCCACTGATTTGTTTGGCCAGATCGATCAGACGGTTGGTTTCGCCGCTCATTGCAGACAGCACAACCACCAGGTCATCGCCGGCATCGCGGAATTTCTTAACCTTGTCGGCGACCTGCTCGATTCTCTCGACAGTACCGACCGAGGTGCCTCCAAATTTCTGTACGATCAAAGCCATTTCAAAGCCGCCTCTGCCCATGAAGGGCGCCCAATAATCACTCGAACAGTCGCCAGGCCCGCCACTAGACTGCGGGCCGGGCGGACTGCCTTATAAACCCTGCTCGACGAATGGAACGGTCAGCGCCAGTGCGCCATCCAGTGCGCCGGCGTCGATACCGCCGCCCTGCGCCATGTCCGGACGACCACCGCCCTTCCCGCCCACTGCCGCAGCAGCCTGCTTCATCAAATCACCGGCTTTGAGTTGGCCAGTCAGGTCCTTGGTTACGCCTGCAACCAGTACGACCTTTTCCTCATGGACACTGCCGAGCAGGATCACTGCGCGGCCGAGTTTGTTTTTCAGCTGATCAACCAGCGCCAGCAGCGCCTTGCCGTCCTGACCATCCAGACGTGCGGCCAGAACCTTCACACCCTTGACGTCCACTGCCGAGTTCGACAGATCGTCGCCCGCGGCGCTGGCAGCCTTGGCCTGCAACTGCTCCAGCTGCTTCTCCAGTTGGCGGTTGCGCTCCAGCACGGCCGACAGCTTGTCGATCAGGTTGTCGCGGCTGCCCTTGACCAGGCTGGCCGCTTCCTTGAGTTGTTCTTCTGCCGCGTTCAAGTAGGCCAGTGCCGCAGCACCAGTGACTGCCTCGATACGACGCACACCCGAAGCCACACCGCCTTCGCTGATGATTTTCAGCAGGCCGATGTCGCCGGTACGGTTGGCGTGGATACCGCCACACAGCTCGACGGAGAAATCGCCGCCCATGCTCAGCACGCGCACGTTGTCGCCATACTTCTCGCCGAACAGCGCCATGGCGCCTTTGTTCTTCGCGGTTTCGATGTCGGTTTCTTCGGTTTCAACCGCGGAGTTCTTACGGATCTCCGCGTTGACGATATCTTCCAGCGCTTTGATCTGTTCCGGCTTGATCGCTTCAAAGTGACTGAAGTCGAAACGCAGACGCTGGCTATCCACCAACGAACCTTTCTGCTGAACGTGCTCGCCCAAGACCTGACGCAATGCAGCGTGCAGCAAGTGCGTGGCCGAGTGGTTCAGCGAAGTGGCGTGACGCACTTCGGCGTCGACGTGAGTTTCCACTGGCGCGCCAATGGTCAGGCTGCCCGAATCCAGCACGCCGTGGTGCAGGAATGCGCCGCCGGTCTTGGTGGTGTCACGTACGTCGAAACGCGCGTTACCTGCCTGCAGGAAACCGCAGTCGCCGATCTGGCCGCCGGATTCAGCGTAGAACGGCGTCTGATTCAGAACGATCACCGCCTCTTCGCCTTCGTTCAAGACGTCGACCGACTGGCCATCTTTATAGATAGCGACAATTTTTGCCGAACCGCTGGTGTCTTTGTAGCCGGTAAACTCGGTGGCGACATCAACCTTGACCAGAGTGTTGTAATCCAGACCGAACGAGCTGGCCGAACGCGCACGAACACGCTGGGCTTCCATCTCACGCTCGAAACCGGCTTCGTCGACCGTCAGGCTGCGCTCACGGGCGATGTCGGCGGTCAGGTCCATCGGGAAACCGTAGGTGTCGTAGAGTTTGAACACCACGTCGCCCGGCACCACGGTGCCTTTGAGTTCCAGCAGATCCTGCTCGAGGATCTTCAGGCCGTGCTCCAGCGTTTTGGAGAACTGCTCCTCCTCAGCCTTGAGCACACGTTCGATGTTGCTCTGCTGCTTCTTCAGTTCCGGGAACGCTTCGCCCATCTCGGCGACCAGCGCCGCGACGATCTTGTAGAAGAAGCTGCCGGTGGCGCCCAGTTTGTTACCGTGACGGCAGGCGCGACGGATGATCCGGCGCAGCACATAACCGCGACCTTCGTTGGACGGCAGCACGCCGTCAGCAATCAGGAAGCCGCACGAACGGATATGGTCGGAAACAACCTTGAGCGACGACTGATCGCCATTTTCGCAACCGATGGCTTCAGCCGAGGCCTTCAGCAGGTTCTTGAACAGGTCAATGTCGTAGTTGGAATTGACGTGCTGCATCACCGCACTGATCCGCTCCAGGCCCATGCCGGTGTCGACCGACGGCGCTGGCAACGGATGCAACACGCCATCGGCGGTGCGGTTGAACTGCATGAACACGTTGTTCCAGATCTCGATGTAACGGTCGCCGTCTTCTTCCGGCGAGCCCGGYGGGCCGCCCCAGATGTGGTCGCCGTGATCGTAGAAAATCTCGGTGCATGGGCCGCACGGGCCGGTAT
>NZ_JBFUIR010000130.1:0-2563 GCF_056401755.1 Pseudomonas sp. P4_D7
GTCGCCCGGCAGTCGATATCAAGACCTTGAGAAGGATAATCCGGATGCTGCYGGTGCGCAGTTGCATATCCGGAGCGTAGCCACGGATGGCAGATTCCTTATCACCATTTCGCTCATCAACAGCACCTCTCCGGGTAAAGGACGTGATGAGCTCGAAATGGCGTCAATGTTTCAGACATCGCTTCACATCACGCCTTCAGAAAAAACGAGCTTGGTCCCCAGGCCACGTCGCGACAACGTCCGGCCCGGCAAGAGTGATGCCGATGAGCGCTCAAATGCGCTGTTGTTCCGAAACGTTTATGAATTTGCATCCGGGCACGTCTGCGCGGCGTCATGGGGGGCACTTTCAGCTGGCCCCGGAAAATTGCCGGTGACCGACTGGGTTGGTACGACTTGGATGCCTTCGTCGATCGTTATGGGGGTTAACCCCAACGGTCACGAGTTTTTTTCTGATCTGAGTCAGAGTGGATCGGACCCCCTTTCGGCGCTGGCGCTAGCGACGGCGGCGGAGCCTGCGCTTCGAGCGGATCTCAAATTGCTGTGTGGATGTTATGCGAAATGGCTGACGCTGCAGCGCARTGAAAAGCTTCCAACCCTGAAGGGCGAAAATGCGATAACCGCCGGAACCAATCTGGAACAGTGTGCCGCCGTTTTGGATCGCATGAATAAAGCTGTCGACGAAATCTGCGACGACGCACGTTTGAGAAGGGCGTTTCAGCTTGCCAATCTTGCCATGCATACCCAGCATCAATGGGATTCAGAGAAATCGAAACACGGCAACCTTCGTTGGCGGCCATTCCAACTTGGCTTCCTTCTACTCAGTGCCGTCTCCGCAGCCAAACGCGATCATGCCGATCGAGAAACCATGGATCTGCTCTGGTTCCCCACCGGCGGCGGCAAAACCGAAGCGTATCTCGGCCTCATAGCCATGGTCGCCTTTTACCGCAGGTTGTCATCCAAATCTACTGAGCGGCAAGGTGTAGCGGCCCTAATGCGTTATACCCTGCGACTATTGACAACACAGCAGTTCGCCCGCTCGGCCGCAATGATTGTGGCCTGTGAAGCCATTCGCACCGGACGGATTGCTGTGCCTAATGGGTTAGATCTGCAAGGTGAGGAGTCATTCTCGATTGGTCTTTGGGTTGGAGGAGATGCAAGTCCCAATACGCGTGCAAATGCCTACGCGTCGCTTCAGGGCTCACGTGAACTTGCATCGCCACAGCAGCTTGCCGAGTGTCCCTGCTGCGGCAAACGCCTTCGCTGGACACAAGCGTCAGTAGCGTCTCGAGTTATTCCGAAATGCGAAAATTCGGAATGCCTTCTAACCGGACCGCTGCCGGTCTGGACGGTTGATGAGGATGTGTACGAAGAGCGCCCGACCCTCCTAGTCGGCACAGTCGACAAGTTTGCACAGATCGTGCGTCGCCCGCAAACCAACGCTCTTTTCGGAGTGTCAGATGGCGTCCCACCGGATCTGATCATTCAGGACGAGCTTCACCTGATTTCGGGTCCGCTCGGGACCGTGGCCGGAACCTACGAGTCGGCATTCGATATCCTGTTTTCGAGAGACGGGCGATACCCGAAGGTCATCGGTTCTACGGCGACCATACGGCGGGCGTCTGAACAGGTGCTAGACCTCTTTGATCGCACTGCATGTCAGTTTCCACCTGCAGCCATCGACCATGACGATTCCGGCTTCGCGGTTTTCGATCCCCGATCAACGGGGCGTCGATATGTGGGTATATCAACGGCAGGACGATCCGCAAAATTTACTTTGCAGGCTGTGTCGGCATCGCTTTTGCAGTCGGCGGGTGGGGCATTCAGTGATGTTGGCGACAATGATCCGTATTGGACGCTCCTGGGCTATTTCAATTCGCTACGCGAGCTTGGCGGTGCGCTTGTCCTAATGCAGGACGACGTCACCGATAGCATCCGGCTCTACAGTACCGCACGCGGCGAAACTGCACGCTCTATGCACAATGTGGAGGAACTCACGTCCCGGCGCACTCAAGAGGAGATCCTTGATATGCTCGGTAAGCTGGCGATCAAAGTGGGCCAGCCAGGCGCTCTTGATACCGTGTTGTCAACCAACATGGTCAGTGTCGGCGTCGATATTCCACGTCTTGGCCTAATGGTCGTGAATGGCCAGCCGAAAGCGACAGCCGAGTATATTCAGGCGACAAGCCGCGTCGGACGTGGCTCCGTTAGCGGGCTTGTGGTCTCGATACTGAACAACGCCAAAGCACGCGACAGATCGCGATTCGAGACCTTCAGCGGCTGGCATCAAACGCTATATCGCGATGTAGAAGCAACCAGCGTGACCCCATTCGCCTCCCGCGCACGGGATCGCGCATTGCATGCCGCACTTGTCGCAGCAGTCAGACATCTGGCACCGGGAATGTTGAACAATCCCGTTCTGAATGACGCCGCCATTAGGAAAGCGGAGGAACTGATTGATCTCATTGTGGATCGCGCCTCGAGGATCGACCCAGAAGAGAAGGCCGTTAGACACGAACTTCAGCGAAAGCTTGATCAGTGGATCGCGCGCGCGCCGGAGCACTAC
>NZ_JBFUIR010000131.1:0-2551 GCF_056401755.1 Pseudomonas sp. P4_D7
TCTTCTTCACGCCATCCAGACCTTCGAGCAGCGGCATGGTCAAAATGCATTGAGCCTCTTGACCATAACCACGCTGCAACTCACGCCCCATCAGCAAGTTGAATTTCTGATCGGTACCACCCAGCTCGACATCCGCCCGCAGCGCAACCGAATCGTATCCCTGCACCAGCGGATAGAGGAACTCGTGAATAGCGATTGGCTGATTGGTGGTGTAGCGCTTATCGAAGTCGTCACGCTCAAGCATGCGCGCCACGGTGTACTGAGAGGTCAGGCGGATGAAGTCCGCCGGCCCCATCTCGTCCATCCAGGTGGAGTTGAACGCAACTTCGGTTTTCGCCGGATCAAGAATCTTGAACACCTGCGTCTTGTAAGTCTCGGCGTTTTCCAGAACCTGCTCGCGAGTCAACGGAGGACGCGTAGCACTCTTGCCGCTCGGATCACCGATCATTCCGGTGAAGTCACCTATAAGGAAGATAACCTGATGCCCCAGCTCCTGGAACTGGCGCAGCTTATTAATAAGCACCGTGTGACCCAAATGCAGATCAGGAGCGGTCGGATCGAAACCAGCCTTGATACGCAGCGGTTGGCCGCGCTTGAGCTTCTCGATCAGCTCGGACTCGACCAATAGTTCTTCCGCACCACGTTTAATCAGCGCTAGCTGCTCTTCAACCGACTTCATAACAGACCCGCAAGGCTCAGATTCAAAGGGAACCAACCATACAAGATCGTGCACCAATTACAAGTTTTGCCCGGCGCACGGACACCAATCCACAAACGCGGCGTCTGCAGACTTGCTTCAGAGATGATTTGGTTATATTTTATACAGTTATTTCATCTTCATCATGTCATTCATCTTTTCCAATTCATCTTTTTTCAAAGTCAAAATTACTTATGACCACAGAACCGTCTAAAGCGCCTCCGCTTTACCCGAAGACCCACCTGCTCGCCGCAAGTGGAATCGCCGCCCTTCTCAGCCTGGCACTCCTGGTATTCCCTTCCAGTGATGTTGAAGCCAAAAAGACGACCCTGAGCCTTGAACTGGAAAGTCCTGCTGAACAACTGACACAAGATCAAGACGCCGCTGACGCAGCTCAAGCCACAAATGAGCCCGTAGCTTCGCCATTTGCTCAAATCGAAAACAGTAGCGAAAACACCCCGCAAACCGCAGAGGCTGCACCTGCGCCAGCCGCTGAAAAGCCAAAAGCGCCTGGCCATCGCGAGGTCATTGTTGCCAAGGGCGATACCCTGTCGACCCTGTTCGAAAAGGTCGGCCTGCCTGCCGCCTCCGTTCACGAAGTCCTGGCCAGCGACAAACAAGCCAAACAGTTCAGCCAACTCAAGCATGGCCAGAAGCTCGAATTCGAATTGACCCCTGACGGCCAACTGACCAGTTTGCACAGCAAGGTCAGTGACGTCGAAACCATTACCCTGACCAAGAATGACAAGGGTTATGCCTTCAACCGGGTTACCGCAAAACCAACCGTTCGAACTGCTTACGTCCATGGCGTAATCAATAGCTCGCTCTCACAATCAGCAGCCCGTGCCGGTCTCTCCCATAGTCTGACCATGGATATGGCCAGCGTCTTTGGCTACGACGTCGATTTCGCTCAAGACATCCGCCAGGGTGACGAATTCGATGTGATCTACGAGCAGAAAGTGGTCAACGGCAAAGCCGTCGGCACCGGACCTATCCTGTCCGCTCGCTTTACTAACCGCGGCAAGACCTACACCGCCGTGCGTTACACCAACAAGCAAGGCAACAGCAGCTACTACACCGCTGACGGCAACAGCATGCGCAAGGCGTTCATCCGTACTCCGGTGGATTTCGCCCGCATCAGTTCGAAGTTCTCAATGGGCCGCAAGCACCCGATCCTCAACAAGATTCGCGCCCACAAAGGTGTTGATTACGCTGCGCCGCGCGGCACGCCAATCAAGGCTGCCGGTGACGGTAAAGTGTTGCTGGCCGGACGTCGTGGTGGCTACGGCAACACGGTGATCATCCAGCATGGCAACACCTACCGCACGCTGTACGGCCACATGCAAGGCTTCGCCAAAGGCGTGAAGACTGGCGGCTCCGTTAAGCAAGGCCAAGTCATCGGCTACATCGGCACCACCGGCCTCTCGACCGGCCCGCACTTGCACTATGAGTTCCAGGTCAACGGCGTTCACGTCGATCCGCTGGGACAGAAGCTGCCAATGGCTGATCCAATTGCCAAAGCCGAACGCGCTCGCTTCCTTGCACAGAGCCAGCCGCTGATGGCGCGCATGGATCAAGAGAAAGCCACCATGCTGGCTTCGAGCAAGCGCTAAGTCATGGCCCTGTATATCGGCGTGATGTCCGGAACCAGCCTCGACGGTCTGGACATTGCCCTGATCGAACAGACTTCGGCGATCAAACTGGTCGCCACCCACTACATCCCCATGCCTGAATCCCTGCGCGCCGAGCTGCTTGGCTTGTGCGCCAGCGGTCCTGACGAAATCGCCCGCTCGGCGATTGCCCAGCAGAACTGGGTGACACTCGCGGCGCAGGGCATTCATACCCTCCTCGATC
>NZ_JBFUIR010000132.1:0-2517 GCF_056401755.1 Pseudomonas sp. P4_D7
CAGTTGCGTGGTCGGGTCGATTTCTTCGAGCTAGGCCCGTACGACCAGCTTGGCGCACCCCAGTCCATCGAGCCTCACGCGCTTCCTTATACGAAACAAGCACACATTGATCATTCTCCGGCGTGAAGGTCATGGCAGAATCATTCTTTTTAAGGGCTCTTTTAGCTCTTGCTGCAGGCCGAAAGTGACAGTGGAGGGTCGCGATGCAGTCTAGAAACGGGTAGGAAGACGCTACTGGGGCGATTGAGCCAACCCAGCGCTTGGGTCGCTCGAAGCAGCAACGCTTCGGTTTTCGCCGCCGCATGCTGCGGACAGCCGTAGTCGCAGGTCATTGCGGCGTGCGTCGACCTATGATGGGTAGCGCGCACAGGATCGCTCGGACAGAAAAACTTACCGTGGCCGCTGCGGTCGTTGCTGCAAGATGCATCACGCCCAGCCGGCGCTCATATAATGTGCCTGAGTTTTTTAGAAACGCCGCCTGTACAATTTTTCATCGTCCTAGCACCGTATCGCCGGGAAGAGCCAACGATCGATTTTTTTCTTACTGGCGATGAAATATGTCAGTGCTATGGTACTCGTCCATCCACCCGGCGGTTTCTGGATGCCCATTCCATTCCCGGACAACCGTGTCCGAGACGGCCTGTCGGCCATAGGTCGCGATTAGCCTCTCGCTTACATCGAGTGAATCAGCTTCTTCGCGCAGACTCGCAACGCATTTCCGACGTTGATTTGCGCAAAAGCACAGCCAGGTTAGTTGGTCGCGTTCTGTGACGGTCATTCATTCGATCTAACTCATATTCCGGATCAGCATCGGTTGGCTCGTGTTCAAAGTGTGCCCTGCTCGCCTTTTCCGGCAAGCGACGTTATCGCTCGTACAAGCGGCGCTACCACGGTGGGTAATGGAGCGCAAACCATGTCCAACGCTCCACGTCCGCGATTCGGACCACTCATCATGCATCTCCTGCGTTGTCCTAGGCGAGCGTTTACGCATCAGTTCGAGGTTATAGGCCTCAGCGTTAGTGATCGGCATGGAGCGGTCGCGCGGGTATCCCACGGCGCCGCGGCCCGCGGGTCGGGAGACGGGAGTGCCGTTATGACGTCACTCCCGTCTGCTGATCAATGCGAGGAAGACGCAGCGTCTTCTGCAGCAGCAATGATGGCATCAGCGACCACGCGCGGGTGGCTGAGCAAGGAGACATGGCTCGATGAGACCCGAATAACGGCAGCGCCGATATTGGACGACATCTTCTCCTGCAGGGCTGGGGCAATGAATCGGTCTTGAGTGCCAAGCACCCAGATGGAGGGCTTGCTGTGCCAAGCGGCCTTTGTGACCTTGTCGGAAAAGCAGCTTTGGGCCCACGGCCCCTGGGTTGCGGTAAGCAGGCGCTTTTCGTTCTTGGGCAAGTCCTGCGCAAAATAAGTGTCGATGCCGGTTTCCGGCAACGTCAGGAAGCCTGCGCTGTCGGTGATAAAAAGTGCAGCGTAGGCCGGGGACGGCAGGCCCACGAGCAGGTCGTTGATCGACTGGCCGGTATCGGGCGCGAAAGCGTCGACATAGACCAGTTCCTTGACCTTGTCGCTATTTCCCGCTTCGGTGATGACCACACCCGCCCACGAGTGACCGACCAGCACCACCGGACCGGTTTGCTGTTCGATGACGCGCTCGGTGGTTGCCGCATCATCCGCCAGCGACGACAACGGATTTTGGACGGCGACCACATGCAGCCCCTGAGCCTGGAGCAACGGGATGACCTTCGACCAACTGTTGCCATCGGCAAATGCGCCGTGCACGAGAACAACATTGACATCAGAGAGGTCTCGCGCGTGACCGTGTCCGTCATGACCATCGTGCGCGAAGACGCCGGACGTCGGGGCGGCCGCAGCCAACGCGGCCGCGATCAATGTGCTTTTGAGAAATGTCATGGGGCTATCCTGAGGGGAGAAGAGCCGGACCCGTATGCCCGGACATCCAGAGTGTCGCCTCCACACCAGGCGGGGCTAGGAACTGCGCTGCCGTTTTTGCCGGAAAATGCGTTGTGCCTCTATAGTTGTGAGCCTACGGTGCGACGGCCCGTCGGGGCATACACACGGTGTACATCGGCAGCCCGTGGCAAGTTGCGCCGGCAGTCGGCCGAGGTGGGGGGATTATCCGCCACCACTTGGCCGGGGTCGTCCCTACTACGGTCAGAAACACGCGCTTGAAGGTGCTGCGCAAGGCAAATGTCGGGATGTCCTTAACGATGTCGCAAAGATCTTCATCGAGTTAGACACGTCCGCCTCGCGGCCTGCCACCTCGCATGGCGTCCAGTTCGGCATCTCGCGGTCCCGATCATGCCGCCACAACCTCCGGCCCGCGCACAAGGCGAAATCAAGGCGTGGCCGCCCAGCAGAATCTCGGGTCGGCAGTACACCGAATTTGCATATGGCCCACCTCTTGCTGTCGTGGCGGTACCTCTGCCAGACTCAATCGCAAGAACTCACGACGGCCGCAATAATCTGTCGTCAACTCAGTAGCCT
>NZ_JBFUIR010000133.1:0-2424 GCF_056401755.1 Pseudomonas sp. P4_D7
CAAGCACGTCGATCACATTGCCAGGGCACATCGTGCGTCCGTTGCATGGTGGGCACCTCCTCTGACTGGAAAATCCCACTGCATCGAAGCACTGTGTGCGCATTTAGCAGAGAAGCTTCCGGGCAGCGGCATCGCGGTACTCGATGCTAAGGACGTTCCCGGTGTCCCCGGCGAAGGCAGTCTCTGGATCGACTTCCTGCAGAATACCTTGGACTACCAAGGCAGCGTTCCAACCAACGTTAGCAGGATTCGTAACCAAGCTTATAAGGCCTTGTATGCCATTGCGGCGGAGTCAGGCCGTCTGTTTTTTATTATCGACGAAGCCCAGGCCCTACGGGAGATCGAATTTCGTTGGCTCAAAAGTGCCCTAAATAAGCTCGCACGTCGAAAGATCGACGTCGTGACTATCGTGTTCGGCCAAGTCGAACTGGTTCGTCTTTCCCTAGTCCTGAAGCGGAATGCTCGTTCTGACCTCCACGCCCGTTTCGTAGCGCGGCTATACGAACTGGACGGCGTGCAAAATGCGAAGGGCTTGACGATGTTGTTGAAAGCGTGCGACGAAGCATCGGAGTATCCGAAAGGCTCCGGGCTGTCATATACGCGGTTCCTTCTTCCGCTCGCTTTCGACAGTGGTCTCCGGCTCAGCGGGCAGGCAAACCTCATGTGGAACGCATTGCAGGAAGCTGGTCACGGYCCGAATGTGGGGATGAATGCAATAGCCGATACGCTGTCGTGGCTTGCTTGGCGCTGCAGAGATAAAGACAGCAAAGCGTTCGTTCCGGACGCGGAAGACTGGCTCGCCGCAGCTGAGGAGGCGCTTCCCGAGCAGATGGATGCTTCGACGAAGAAGGTGGTCGCCAAGCTCTTGACTAGCAACTCGAAGGCCTTGGGAGTGACGGCATGATCATCTGGAGCTCTGCTTTCGCGCGTGACACAGAATCCAACTGGAGCAAGCTACAGAAGTTAGCGTGGCTAAACGAGACATCGCCTTACGGAGCCTTGCAGCTTCTCACCAATAACCGGGCGAAAGGGAAAGAGGGGGCATGTCTTAGTGAGATTTCGCCCAAGTACACGGCTTGGACGAAGTGCGAAGAGCTGCTGGTCGGCGAGGCGTCGGAAAACGCGGAATCGATGGAACGCCATCGTGTGGTGATGGCCTTCGCGCCGACGTCCCGGGAATGGAGATTCAGTAGGGTGGGAATGGGGTGGTTCGACACCAAGAACCTCCGATTCTGTCGAAGCTGCCTGGACGAAGGTACCCATTTGCTGATTCATCAGCTCTCGGTTCTCGAGGCATGTCCTATCCACGGGGACGGTTTGATGGAAGCATGTCCTGGGTGCGGGCAATCGATACCCAATCAACGCGCCTCCAAGGGYGTGCCCTACGCCTGCGTCCGCTGTCACGCATCGCTGATTTCTCAACACATAAGGTGCGTTGAACACGAGAAGGAATCCGACGACATCAGGACGGCAGGCGAGGGCGGCGAACGTGAGACGGAGGCTTCTGATCAGCTTTTGATTCGTTCGCCGAGCGATTGGGAAGAGACAACTCGACTGGTGATCGATCCTATTCTGCTGTGGATGGAGGATCGCGAGCAGGCTAGGTTGCCAAACCCCAAGAGTCGCCCCTGGTTCCCAGCGCGCCAAGATGGGCGACTCCGGCTGGTTCCTTCGTTCGCGGCAGTGCCAGTTGCCATCGCAGCCGAAGCGGGTGATTTTCCTTGGCCCACAGGCCGGATGCCTCAGCCCATCACTACATTCCCTCTCAGGGTGTCCTTTCGTCGCGGGCCGTTGGCGCAGCGTTTGGATGTTGATCGCGTCATCCGCACGTACGACGATGCCCTGGGATTTATTGACCGTACCTACCACGTCGAGGAAACGTGCCTATGGAATGCCCGACAGATGATGCTCGCCACAACGGGTTCTGGGCAATGTGCTCCTATGGACAGAGGGTGCGTGTTCGCAATCGCCCGCGAGCTGCTTCAGCGACGACGCAGGACCTTCGAGCAGAGAGTGGTGACCACGATCCTCACGCCTTGGTGGCAGAGCGACTACGTGACCGACGAGGAGCTTTTTAGCGCAGTGGCGAGTTCATTTTACTTCAGTGTCGATTGTGTGCAGGCCTATCAAGAATTGAAGCGAGAGGAGCGGTCGTCTGAGGCGCTTTGCCTCGCGAATGACGGCATATTCGACTGGAATGATGATCCCTGGCTGCGATTTAACGACTCGAACGGAATTGTAGGTGGCCATCATTCCCTGTCTACCATGAACCGATATGGACCATGCACCACAAAAAGGTCATCGGTATGTCCGTGCGGGCTCGTTGAACGATAGCCGCCATACCAAGCCAAGGACGGCTAACTCGCAAGAAAGGTAACTGACGATCAGATTGGAGGGGTTCTAGTGCACGGGCTCTCTTATCTG
>NZ_JBFUIR010000134.1:0-2416 GCF_056401755.1 Pseudomonas sp. P4_D7
TCTATAACCCATCCATTCGCCAGCGACGTCCGACCGCCCCCCCCGTTCTGCGGCAGTGTTCCTCCCGTAGTGATGTCACTGAGATTTCCAACGCCGCCCCACCTAATTAGGCCGTAGTTAAGTGCCACGCCAAGCACAGCGTTGGCCGCCGAGGATCCCTCTAGTTGACCTGCAGGACTGAAGTTACCTTGCTGCGCTTGGTCAAAAACGTAACCCATGCTCTGTTGCTGTGAATTCATCCATGTCTGAGGATCATTCAGCATCTGCAGCGTTGAATTCATCGCTGCTGGAATGTTACCGGGGTTCAACGCGCTGGCTGCCCCCTTAAGCCAACCAACGCCCCAATCAGCAACCTGGCTCGCGCCCAATGCCACGGGCCCTTGCGCAGTCTGCGGGTTGCTGCTGAAGATGGTTGGATCTCGGCGCTGATAGGGTGCTGACACGCCAAACAACGGCACGGGTTGCCCAAACTGGTCATAACCAATGGTCGGATTGCCCTGCGAGAGCGCGTAGCTACGCAAGAAATTCTGCGCTTCCGTCATCGAAGCGGGGTTGTACGTCGCATTCGCCGCAGTGTTCCAGTCCAACATCACACCTGCCGCGTTCTCGAGGATCTGCGCGGCTAGCTCAATACTCGTCCCTGGATGTTGGGCGGCATATTGAGCGGCAAGGACATTATCGATTATTGCCTTTTCGTCCTTCGCTGGATCTGGATCTCTATGCAACTCTCGGTTGTACTGCTCGCCGGCGAGCGCCGTACTTGCTCCGGCTCCGCCACCAACACCCCCAACTGCGGCACTACCCAACTGCATCATCGCATTGAATGCAGGCGTGCCAGGCGTGTAACCGTTGTCGACCAGGTACTGCTGCATAGCGCTACTCGCGGCCTCGCTCGCCGCAGCACCAAGCGCACCTCCCGCCGCATTACCGCCTCCGAGCGCGGCGGTCGCAGCCCCCACCAGCCCATGCAGGATGACCTTGTTGGAGCCGCCATCGCTCCACGACTGCTGCTCCTGCGCGGTCGTCGCGTTTCTTGCCATATAGCTGGCAATATCGCCGACGGCGGTCATGCCCACCTGGCCCGCCAGCGCTCCAACCTGCTGGTTCTCCTGTACCTTCTGCGCGTCGAAGATCTGCTTCAACGCCTGGTCGTCGAGCGTCGGCTTGCGATCCAGGCCGGTCAGGTCGGTGTCACCGTTTCGGGTGACAATCGTGCCTTCGGCGATTCCTGCGTGTGTCGTGCTGCTTTCGCTGCCGTTCTGCGGAACGCCGATACCTCCAGAGATACCGTTGTTCACGCCGCTGCCCATGCCCCCGCCGACACTGATGCTCTCGCTGCTGTAGCTAGCCTTGTTCTCGATATCGCTGAAGCTTAGCGTGCCCGTGTCGAGCAGATTCTTCGATGCATCGGCGGTGCTGGCGATCACCGCACCATGGAGATCGGTGTTCCCACCCACATGAATCTGGAAGCCGCCGTCGCCTGCGCCGATGCCGCTGACCTGGTTGACACTGGCGTAGTCGCTCTTCGTCTTGCTGGCCGCCAGCGAACCGCTGACGCCCGCCCCACCCCCGCTAAAGCCGTACACGAGCGTCAATCCCGCCTGCACGCTATGGGCTGCGTAATCGTTGGTGTCCTGCTCGCTGGCGATATTGAGGTTGCCACCGATATCAGCGAGCACTTCGTTGCCCTTGGCTTGTGCGCCGCGGATTGTGGTGTCGTTGCCACTAATAAGAGTGAGCGTGTCGGAGGCGGTCACACCCGACTCGGCGTGCGTGGTTCCGTTGCCGTGCCCTTGGGCCTGCCCGGCATTCACGCTGAGGTAAATGCCAGTGGTCTGCCCGATGCTGAAACCCACTTCGCCGCTACTATTGTGGCTGTCACTCTTGTCAGAGTGTTGCTCGGCCTGGCTCAGCAAGTTGAGGTTGTTGGCTGCAGCCAGCGTGACGTTGTTGCCGTTGATCTGGCTTCCGATGACATTGAGGTCACCGCCCGTGGCGGCGATCGTCACATCACCGTTGCTTCGGATACTGCTCCCGTACGCGGTGTCATCGTGCGTGGTCTGGGTGCTCTTGGCGCTGCTGGCACCGATACCAATGCGCAAGGAGATGTCCTGGGTATTGCCTTGCGCGGCATTACCTATCGCCTGTGCACCGCTCGTTCCACTGCCGCCACCGGTCGAAAACAACGCCTGAGCCGCCTGTGCGGCATAAAGCGCCTGCACCCGCTTGTCAGAGCTCTGGTGCGCCGCCTGCGCTGAGCCCGCGACACTGTTAACCACATTGGCAGCGCCGCCAGTGAGACCGACGTGGATGCCCGCGCTGCTTTGCTTCTGCGTCTGCGTGATATCGGATGTGCCCACGGCAGCATCGATGGTCACGTTCTTGCCCACGATGGTCGTGCCGGTCTGGCTGTTTA
>NZ_JBFUIR010000135.1:0-2406 GCF_056401755.1 Pseudomonas sp. P4_D7
GGCCAACCGGTCGGGGAACGAAACGCTCTCCACATGTGGGGTGATGTAGGGGAACAGTCCAACGGTACGTACTAGGCTGAGCAGCAACGACTGTTCGACTTCATCGAACAGCTCGAACTTGTCAAGCGCCCGAATGACCAAGTCACGGCCCTCCCATTCGGGATGACCCTTGTTCACGATAGAGCTCATCCCAATGAGCAGGCCGGATTTGTCACTTTTGAGATCGTAAAGGTTCTCTAGCTGCTGTTTGATGAGATCGTATTTCATATCAGCTAGCAGCCTTGCAGAGCGCATTAAATTTCTGAACGAGCTGGTGGATGCTCTCGATCGGCACCAGGAAGACCACTACCCGGACTTGTTTGATTTTTGACGGTAATGTATTGGCCAGCGCATTGTAGTGCTGGGTAACCTCTGTCTTGAGGTTGGCCAGATAATCAGACAGGTACCCCTCGGACAACGCGTCGCTGTCGTAGGCGAGCAGGATCGGGAAGCACAACACACTTAGCATTTCCTGCGCAGGAGCATTGCGGTGCAAGGCCTTGTTGAAGGCTTCGGCCGTGGGTAGGTGGTGATGAGGCTCGCGGAGCGTGATGATGATCTCTCGCTCCTCAGTTAGCGCCGCTCTGGAGATGGTGGCATCGAGCACATCGCAAATTTCTTTCAGTGTCTGATCCATCGTTCCGGTGGAAATCATCCGCGACAAACCAAGCCATAGCTGGTCTGCTTCACCCGGTTTCTGGACGATGTGCGCATTGCCGAACTCGGAAAGCTTGCCGTTGACCGCATAGAAAACCTTACATGCGATTGGCTCGCTGTTTTCCCGACTTCGCAGGATGGCATGCAATATCAACTCTGCAATCAATCGATCCCGAGGTACGGCGGCTTGGGTCAACGTGTTGATGGATCGCGCCAATGCCGTTGGCGTGTGGTGTATCTGGAAATTGGCGATTTCGCTCGCACGTAGACAGAATTCAGGCAGCCACTGCAGCAAGTGCTCCGCTAGTTGTTGGGCTCGCCATTCCTCGAAATCGTACTCGACGTCAAACCCAGAAAGGGTACGTAGCAAACCATCCTCTGTGGTCGTATGGAACTCCACCAGGAACGGATCGGGCTTGGTCTTGTATGGTTTGGCAAAGGCGGCAGAGTGCTTAGCAGCTGCACCAAGTAGTGCGTTCAGTCGCGCGAGGGCTGCCTCACGGCGGATTATTTTCTTCTCGGGCAAGGTTTTGACATCAGCAGTTGCAGCGTCGTCGGCCCAAGCCAGGAAGGCATCGTAGATCTCTTTCTGCTGGCGATGAGAAGGGGTCTCCCCATACAGATCGATAACCTCAGCAAGGACACGTAGATTCGTTGCCTCCAGCGACGAAACATCACCGCAAACTTGCCAGACGAAGTTGTCTGCCCAATAGGAAAAGTCCCGCCCTCTGACAGACACGGTCTTGAGCTGCTTGGCCAGCGTCCGCCCTCGCTGGGTGGCTAGGTCCGGGATAACCCGTCTGTCCAGTTCCTTGGCGAAATACTCCAGCGCCTTTGCGATATCGCGTTTGGACACGATCCTGAAGCAGGCTATGCCCGGTCGCACATCGCATTTTAATGATTTCTGAAACAGGGAGGAGTCAGCTTTCTGCTTCTCCAGGGCGGTGCACTCGGTCAGGTTCCACTTCTTATCACTTTCGGTGGTCTTGACCTGAATGTACTCATTGACAGTTTCCCCTGCATTCTCAGAAACCGCGACGATGTCATCAGCGGTTTCGCATTCCACTTGGAGATAGGTACTGTCACGCAGCATCTTCAAAATAAACGCAACGGCGACGTGATCCTGGTATTTGAAACCTTGTCGAGCTGCTGGCCCACCTTTATTTGATGGGCTTGGAATACTCACCATGACGTCCTTGTATCGATGAAGAAGGTTGGCGGCCGGGCTTGTGAAGAGCAAGCGCAAGCTTACGGATACATCCATTGATGGCTCCACGCTACCATCATTGGCGATCACTCGACTATCCCCACTTGTTCTCGTACGGAGGGTCAGCCATTAACTGAGGTGATCGAATAGCGCTCGACGGTGGTTGGGAACAGCAAAGGGTGACTTTTCGAGAAGGGAACTGTTGGGCGTTAGGCTGGGGGCATCCTTTTCAAACCATCCATAGCTTGCCCTCAGATATGCCCCCGGGAGCCTCATCTTCTGGAAGTGGATGGATCTCGATGGTCTGTGAAAAGGCAGAAATGATCAGCTGAACAGCCCGCCCGACGACGCCTAAAGACTCTCAGGATCGCCAAAAAACATTTTCACTTGGCTCTAGCGCAGTATTTTCAGGTCGGAAAAACTAAAATATGCCCCCAGTTTTGCCCCCGTAGCGTGGGATCTGCGGGCGATCGAGATTGGCGATCTCTGAGGCGGAGCAGGGT
>NZ_JBFUIR010000136.1:0-2305 GCF_056401755.1 Pseudomonas sp. P4_D7
GCCAATAGCAAGGCCAGGCCCGCCCCCACGCCCGCAGCCAACATGGCTTCGCGGATCGCTAAGCCGCCCAACAGGCAGGTCAGCAGGAGGGCGAATTCCGTTGTCATGCCAGCGTCATGATGGCTCGTTCGCTCGTAAGCAAAGAGCGCACCCGTTCCGACCATCAACGCAGTCACAGCCAGCACTAAACCGCCACCTAAGATGACACTGACCGAGCCGAGAAAAGCGCAGACAACAAAAGTACGAATGCCCGCAGAAGCTCTCGTCGGGCAGGTAGTTTTTCGTCGTTCGCGCTCGGCGCCGACGAGCAGACCGATGCCGAGTGCGACACACAACCCGAGCAGTGTGTTTTGGTCTGAAAGACTTAAAATTTCGTCACTCCTGACAAGTTCAGCAGCAGTTGAGATCTCCACTTCATCGGCATGATTTCTCGTGAGATCAGCGCCTCCATGGATCATTAGACTCCTCCGCGCCACCCACAGCCACTACTAGTTAATGAAGAGGAATCAACGCCAAATTGCCGACATGTCATGACGTCACCACGGCCAAGCCGAGCCAGGCTCCCACGGCCTCTCCATCATGCAGGTCTTCACTGAGAGTGGCGAGGTGGTCGAGGCATTGACGGGCAGGGCGATTGCGCTCGCATTGACCCGGCGTGCGGCGACGGCGCGGCTTCCGACGATAGCGCCGATGTCACGGGCGATGGTGACATCGTCGAGGGTGGTTGCGGCGCATGATCGGAAGGGAAGGGGACGTAAGGGACGACAGCTCGGCACGCTTAGCGAAGAACATTCTCTTCGACGTCTGAAGTAGAAACGCAGCATCCTCAAACTCGTCGAGGCCGTGACGGGTCGTCATATCCAGCGTCCGCTGAACGCACAGAACGGCTCCGACGACCGCCGGCGTGACGATGGACGAAGCGGTCAGACGGCGTTGTCGCGAACGGTAACGTCGCAGCCATGGTGGGCCGCGAGCAAATGCCCGTCATTCATTTGGGAATATAGAATCGAGCGGGTTTGCCCGTCCTGGTGAGACCGCCGGCACGCTTCGCCACGTCGACCGCATAGCCCACGATTACGACCTTGCCGGATGGCAAGGTGATCTCTTTCTCGAGGGAGGCTTTGGTCGCGGAGTCCGACTAGGCCTTTATGTGCATGGGTTTGGGGGACTTAGGTGACATGAAAGGATGTTTGCAGGCCATGGACGATAGGACGACGCAGAAGGTCGCGTCACTAACGATGTTATGGCCGACTTATCCGTAACCCATTGAAAGGTAGGCGGCTCGGAGTTTTTGCGTAACGAAACCCTTCCAGAACGGAGCGTCATAACGCTGTGACATATCGCGGCTCCGGACTAACGGCGTTACTTTCGCCGAAAGTGGCCATGCTTGAGACGCCTACGGCGACGCGGGGCCTGTTTGAAATACGCCGGCGGTGGTAGCCTGACAACGGCCCATGTGCGCCGTGTCCATCCCTCCGGTCACATACCCACGTATCGCGCGACGTGGGACGCCCTCCCAGCATCTGCCGGTCGCGCGCCGCAGCCAAATGTGAATATTGATCATCACATCCGCTCACACGGAGGCTGCGCTATGACTTCAGGCTAATCAAACCGTACAGATGACACCACTACACCTGGTGGCATTACAAAGAAAAGGCCAAGACGCATAGCGGCTTGGCCTTTGGTCGTTGCTTTGGCGAGACAACGATTTAAGGCTACGACGGCTTCAGAACGCTGTCAAGGGTTCTTGCGCCCGAAAAACCTGGCCACTTTGTCAATGCGCACCTCCAACAACTTTGGAGAACGAGATGCGCACACCTTCATCACCGCGCCAAACTCAACGACAACGGCATGCTCCTGATTCGACACCAGCCGGTGGCATATGGAAGGTCATTGACTTCGACGGTAAGAGTCACGTGTTCACGACCGACCTTTCGTTCCTCTACTTCTTCTACCTTGAGGGGGACCAGGAGTTCGTTTCGATAACTCATGAGTTGCTTCCAACATTGGTGAGCGCTTGCCCAGGGCTCACCCTTAACTACAAAGCGGCAGCACTTGCTGAAATGGTCGATGGAACTAAGCAGCTCCAGCTTCTTACTAATGGAAAAAATACCGAATCGGATCCCGATAAGAGCGAAGTGAGCCTTCTCTCTGAGGTCGTCGGAGGAACCGTCCGCTGTATAAAATCCGCCGAGGTCGTTCGACACACTGTTCGGACGCAAAATTGGATTCGACTCCTTTCGCTCTGGAACCGTTGCAATCAGTTGCCCGTCGTTTTGGTGATCGACACCGTCGTGCGTTTGGT
>NZ_JBFUIR010000137.1:0-2292 GCF_056401755.1 Pseudomonas sp. P4_D7
CATCAAAGGGCGATGACGACCGCCCTCAAACCCGGTCCCACTCCATCTTGAGATGCGCTCGTGACGCGCATTGAACGCCCATGACGGTCAATGCATCGATCGCCCCCAGCGCCAGAAGCAATCGCCGCCGGTCAAGAACGTCGTCATCCTGCAGCGTCTCGACGAGCAACCCCGTCAACCCGCGCGCGTACTGTAAGAACTCCATCGCATCGTTCAACAGCGCATTCACGCCCGCCTCCTCGTCGAGGCAAAAGCTCCCCTCGCCGAGTGTTCCGTACTTTTCCATGATTAGCTCCAGTTATCCGCGCTTCCGCCGAGGCGTGGCACGTCGCATACAACACGACGCACCACCATCGCTCGGACGATGAGTTATCAACGGCGTGTCCGTGACCGGACGCCGGGCGGTTTGATCGAGAAGTGGATGGCGGCGTCAGTCGTTACCTGCCGGGCACGCGGCTGCGCGCCAGATAGCGTTGGCAAGAAATGTCTCAGTGCAACGGCGGGCGCCGCGGTTCGTCAACCGTGTCTGCGACGTATGCAGACGGCCCGACTACCGTTGAGGGAGGCACCGTCGGGGAGCGGCGCGCGGGGGAATGCCTTAGTATTTGGCTTAGCCATGGTCAACCTGTGTTGTTGATTGCGGTCAGCGGACCTTGTGGTGCTTCTAACACCCCTGGTCCGCGCTTCTTGTCGTTTCGAGCGATGGTTGCCTGCGGTGTGCAGAAAGCGGTTCCGCAGGCAACGGAAAGAACCTATCAAACTCTACGATCTGTTGTCATGAGAATGTCGGAACGCCGTTCTGCCCTGACTGCCAACCAAGCTCTGCTTCTCATATTTCCACTGGATCAATGCATAGCGAAGCGACATCGTATCCATGGAAAGCGGACTGTCGCCGACATCGAGAGATCTGTGATGTCAGAACGTACTTGAGTCGAATCTCAAGATACCGTCGAAAGAACGGGAGACGACGCTCGAGCCTCGAGCACTTTCGGTGTCCATCGTCACGCTTAAGACGTGATCAATGGATTGAGCGTTCCGATTCGGGTAGCTTTCAAAGCCCATAGCCAAGGAGACGTACATGCATTGGATCAAGACGTTCGCAACGCTTACAGCGCTGTCCGTTTGCGCTAGTTCTGCATTTGCTGCGAATTCCGGAGCAAGCCAATCAATCCGGCAAGGAGCCCCAAAGGGAATCACCGAGGCATTTTATGCCTGTGCTGACAAGGCAGGAAGTGACATGGTCGCGCTCGGCTCATGCACTTCTTCGGAAAAAAAGGTTCAGGACGCTCGTCTGAATAAAGCRTACGCCATCCTGATGACCAAGCTCGAACCAAGAGCCAAAGAGAGCATGAAAGCCGCCGAGCGCTCGTGGCTGGACTTCAACGGAAAGGCTGTCAATGCGGAGCTCGATCTTCGTGCGACTGACAAGACGGCAAGTATCGAAGCCAGCCTCAGCGAAGTATTCAGGTATTGCGACCAGGCTAACGTCCTGGAGAATTTTGTCTATTTCGTAAATGACTAGTATCCGACGAGCTCTCAAGGAGGATTTTCTATGACAGGACCAGATACGCGAGACGCGGAATCGCTAGCCGGTGCGGTTTACTTCATTGTTGGACGCGGCACGGAAGGTGGTCCGGCATCCTACCGGTTGAGCGTTGCAGGCCTCAATGACCGCAACTGGGGAGAGGTAGGAAGCGTCGCTGCAAATAGTGGCTACTCGATAGGCACTATTCAGGTGGATCTCGGCCAAAGAGGAACCTGGGGCCTGGGTGATACCGAGGGACCGGCGGCTCCCGGACAAACAACGTACGTCGATGGACTGATTGATCAGTCGGAGAGATATGCGCGCGCCAACGCCCTGCCATTCACAACTGATCTGACGCAACTTCGTTCGGACTTGCTTAGCCACGGAAACGGGGAACACGGGCGAACGTCTATCACGTTCATCGATGCGGATACTCGCGACAGCATAAATCGCTGGGCGTCGTCGAATGATGGCAAAAAGTGGATCCATGCAAATGTCGACTATCCACAAGTAAAAAGCGCAACAGAAACGGCCACGAATTTGCTCGATCGCTACGGAACCCATGTCGTGGACGATCGACGCCTCGAGACCGTAGCGCTGCTGGCAAAGACTGCCAACCAGTGGCCGTCTCAGCTTCCCAAGTTCAAGGAAGTTCTAGAGCACGGCGGTACTTATGAGGACGTTTTGGCGACCGCGAACCAAATCAAAGCCCACAATCGGGTTTACGACGGCCTTGACGCTGTCGCTGTCGCCGAGCGATACAAGGC
>NZ_JBFUIR010000138.1:0-2273 GCF_056401755.1 Pseudomonas sp. P4_D7
AAAAGCGCCGTACGCCACCGTCGGGCAGGGTTTCCTCGGTCAACTGGCCAAGGCTGTTCCAGACCAAACGATGCCGGCTGCTGTCCGGGTAGCGGATCGACAGCAACTGCCCACGGGTGTCGTAGTAGTAATGGGTGACATGGCCGTCGGGATCGACCGCCTCGGTGACATCGCCCTCGGCATTGCGCCGGTAGATCCACACCGCCTCGCCGCGCGAACGCCGATGCAGGAAACCGTTGCGATACTCGTAGGACGTGGGCGCCTCATCCGGTGGAATCAGCGCGATGAGCCGTCCGACTTCGTCGTAGCGGTATTCGGTGACAGCGCCCAAGGCATCCTGCTCGGCGATCAAGCGCCCGGCATCGTCATAGGCCTTGAGCTGCTCGCCACCATCCGCCGAGACTTGACGCACCAGTCGCGCACGCTCGTCGTGAACGTAGGTCTCTTCGGTGCCATCGACGTAATGCACCGCGACACTGCCGTCATCGTTCCAGACGTAACGCGTGTCCATCTGCGAGAACGACGCCCAGTGACGCACGCAGCGCGCCGATTTCCCCGAGTGCTCCCACTCCCAGAAGAAGCTCGCACCGCCAGCCAGTTGCCGCTGCAGGATCACGTGAGCGTCGTCGTAGTCGTAACGCTCGCTGTCACCAACGGCGTTAGTGGCTTCGATCAGGTGTTGATAAGCGTCGTAGCGGTAACTGACCAGCGCCTGTTCGGTACTCCAGGCACCCTCGCGAAACACCTGATAATCCACACCAACCAACTTCGCGCGGTCATAGCGCAACAACAGCGAACGCCCGGCGCCATTGTCCAGGCGCTGCACCCGGTCAGACCGATCGCGCTGCACCGTCAGACGATTGCCATAGGCATCGCTGATCGCCGTCAGCCGTCCTGCGCGAAAGTGATAAAAACGCGCCGCGTCCCCGGCCAGCGCGAGAATCAGCTCCTCCGGTTCATCACCGAGAAAAATCGCCGCCCGCGACAAACTGTTGTGAATCGCCGGCCGCTCAACGCTCGGCAGCGGGAAACGGGTACGGCGGTTCTCGTGATCGACCCAGACAACCTCGTCGCCGGCAAACGCCAGTCGATGCGCCAGCGAATGACTCCAGCCAAACCCCAACCCAACATCGATTTCGGCGGCGCTGGAGCGATACAAGCGGGTGAACTCAAACGGCAACACGCCATCAAGCACCGCATCGCTCAGAGTCAGCAGTTCTTCACCGGTGACCATCGACACCGGGCAGCCGTTGGTGCAGGTACGCGGCACGCAATCGGCGCTGTCGCCGTTGGGGTTTTTCGCCTGATCCGGCGAATCGTCGTGAGGCTCATGCCGTTGCAACCGGCTCGAACCGCCAGACTTGTCCCGCACAACAGGCGCCGGATTCGGCACCGTCAACACCAGCGAATCGGCCTGACGAATGTTCAGCGGTATCGACGGTGTCGGTTTCAACTCAACGTCACGCGCGTGAAACATCAGCGGCTTCAACGCGCCCGCATGTTTGTTCAGTTCCGGCGCTGACGTTAATTCCGCGAGTCGCAATGCCGAGGCCGCCAGCCATTCCCGCGCGCGCGGCGACTTGATCTTCGCCAGCACCTTGCTGCTCAAATGCAGCGGCACGCCGATGCCACCCGACACGCCCATCAACAGGAAGCTGATCAGCAATTCGACCCGCACCTCGGCCACCACTTCAGCCAGATACTGCGGCGGCAGCATCTTCAGCCAACTGGTAAACGCGGCCAGATGAATAAACAGAAGAGGTTCGTCACTGAGGATCAGCAGACCGTTGGCAATGGCGTCGCTGGAGGCATTCAATAACGCCTCAAGCTCGGCCTTGCTGAGGTACTCAAGCAGCTTTTCACTGTTGGCCTGCAAGTCGGCGAGCAGGGCGAATACCTGTTTGATGTCATCCCAAACACCATTCAGGGCTTGCTCGAATCCACGCCAATCGGCCTGTTGCAACTGACCGTAACGCTCAAGAAATCCGGCGCTGGAAAACTCCGTCCACYGGGGTTGAAACCTTGCCCACTCCGCGCGGAGCCAGCCTTCCAGGCCTGCAATGACACTTTCATAAGAGGCATACAGCGCACGCACATGGTCCGTGGACACATCGGGAAAGAAGGTGATGCGATAACGCTGGCCCCGATCGCAGTCGGTCACTTGCAGAATGCCGCTGGGGCCGATGGTGTAATGCAGCGGCTCACCGAAAGTCAGCACGCCGCCGACATCGGCAAGCACCGGTTCGAGGGTCACCGGGGTGTTGCCAATCGGC
>NZ_JBFUIR010000139.1:0-2266 GCF_056401755.1 Pseudomonas sp. P4_D7
ACGTAAGGGACAGCCCAATGGTCTCCGCAAACATCTTCACGATAGGCCTGATAATCGATCGACAGCAGTTGGCTGCGTCCATCTATCTGCTGGCTTTCGCAGTAACTGATAGTAATGTCCTTATCACGCTCCATCGGAGCAATGACAGTTTCTAAAAAGCCCGGAGCGCTAAGATCATCTGCTTCGGCAATCCAGATGTAGTCGCCAGTTGCTTCCTCGACCCCTTTCGCCCACTGCTCGAATACATTTCCCGAGTTTTTCTGATTTACAATCAGTCGGCATTCAACATTATTCTGTGAAAGCCACTTTTTGATTTCAACAACACTTTCGTCAGTTGAAGCGTCATCAAGAATAATCAGTTCATAAATCGGCAACGTTTGACCAACAATCGAGCTCAGTCTTTCACCTATGTATTTGGCATAATTATAATTCGGAACAACGACCGAAACTCGTGGAAGCGTTATACCCATAAGCTTACAGAGATCGAACAAATAACTCCGGAAAGCATACTCCCGATCGACAAGAGCACTTGCCTGTTGACCAAGATCTCGCGCAGCTTCTGGGTGCTGGATGAAGAAGAGCATCTGCGCAGCAAACGCTTTGAAATCTTCCATAGGCACAACCCTCCCCCCGACACTAGAGGCAAATTTGGCCCCGCCTCCCGAACCGTCGAAGGCAACAACGGGAACGCCGGCGTCGAATGACTCCAGCACCACGTTCGGGAATGGATCTTCTCGAGAGGTCAATGCGTAAACGTCTGCTGCAACATGATAGCTAGCGGTGTCAGGTTCGTAACCGAGGAATTTGAACGACGAAGTATGACCAGCGACCAACTCATCGATCTCACTGCGAAGTGCTTCATCCCAGTGACCGATCCAGACGAACAGGGCATCAGGTACAACGACCAAAACTTCAAGTGCTGCCTTGACGAACARATCAATGCCTTTACGCCGATCCGCATACCCAACAGCCAATACAATCGGTCGGTCTTCTGTGGCGTCTAAACGCTGTAAAACATTCTTGCGCACCTGATCTTTGTCAAATCGCAACAAATTTCGGCGCCATAGTCCCTGAGGACGGATTATTTTTCGAGAAGGCTCAACCTCAGCAAAGCGAGCAAATCCTTCCTCTACAACTTCTGCCGGGAAGACCACCTGATCAGCAAATGTTGCAATGGCCTTCGCTTGATCCGAAAGATTGTTGGATTCAATTACACCTGGCATTTCATGAATCAGGCATACACAGTGAATTCCTTCAGACGACAGCGCCTTTACAAAGCATCCAGATACAGTGGTATTGACGATCGCGTGTTTGACGCCTTTCTCCGCAAGCTCCTTCGCTAGCACAATGGCACGCTGGTCAAAATCGCCACCTTGTAATAGATCGTGAATAGGAGCGTACTGCGCAAACTCATCACGTAGTCGACCTTCGCCCAGCAAAACTGTATGAACCTGAAGTTTCAAGTCATTTACTAACGACCGCACGATACCCAACGCTAGGAATTGAGCACCGTGCGGGTGAGCATCATGGGAAACCACAGCGACACTTGTTTTGAGCGAGTCATCAGTCTCACCCGTCAATGCCTTTCGTGTAGCGTCTAGCCATGCATAACCATACTTTGCATCTGGTTCCAGATGAGCGCCTTCGGCCCACTCGTTCCAAGCATTGACAAACACGATTTTCTCGTCTGCAGTACGCGCCTGCTCACACGTTTCAGCAACTGCGTTTTCGAGCCATTTCTGATAATCAGCAGGATTACTGTTGGCAAAAATTGTACCGCCATTTTTTCTACGCGCAGTGTTATCCCAAGACGGGCATACACTACGAAAAAGATGGTACGGCATTTTTTTATAGTTACGAGACCGTTTGAGGAAGACGGACCAATCATAAACTGTACCGCCAAAGCCCTCTGATGCTGCTACTTCAGAGGTAATATTTGGTGGAGCTGAATTGTTGGGTGGAAACTCGATCGCAGCGTCAAATCCGTATTTACGAGGATCTTCTGTCTCGAACGACTGAGTATAGGCGAGATAAATTTCACCCATTCCTTGCTCACGGAACCAGGTTCGCCATCTTTCACTGGTCTCAATTGCGGAAGGAAGCAAACTCGGCCGATAGACAAGCAGGAGTGGCTTCCCATCAACGCGAATATAGCGTTCGTCTCGCATATACCTGTAGACATCTGCAGCAAAAGCCAGATCGTCTTCAGGGGAGTGTTGCTGCGCTATAAGAACTTCGCTGTCTTTGCCGTCCCAACGCCGACTCC
>NZ_JBFUIR010000140.1:0-2255 GCF_056401755.1 Pseudomonas sp. P4_D7
CTGACCAACAGCTTCTTGCCATCCGGGTTGTCCTTCAATCGCCCGATGATCTGTTGATACACGGTGTTCAACTCTTTGTCCGCCGCTTTGAAATCCTGCCCGGCGCACTGATTCATCGTCGCCTGATCGCTGGCATTGGCGCAGTCGACGGCGGCGTGGGCGAGGGGAGTGAACAGAAAGGGGGTGAGGGCCAGAAGCAGGCGTGGGGACATGGTCAAGTCTCGCTGTATCGAAGATAAGTGCCGAGCAGTGTAGCGGCTGCTTCGCACTTATTCAGGCAGGCGCATTCGGGAGGCGTCGAGCAAACGGTCGGCGATGGCCGCAATCTCTTCACCATCGTGCAGCCTTTCCAGCCAATGTGCAGGAATGCCCCGCACGCCGTAATAGGCGCCGGCCAACTGACCGGTGATCGCGGCGGTGGTATCGGCGTCATCACCCAGGTTGGCCGCTCGCAAAATGGCCGCTTCGAAGCTGTCCGTCTGGTGAAAGCACCACAGCGCCGCTTCCAGGGACTGCACGCTGTAGCCATTGCCTTTGATGTCCGTCTCGGACTGAACGAGGTATTCGCCACGCGCAATGGCGACGACCTTGGGTTGCGAGAAGCTGGCGGAAGGCAACTGACGCAGCTCTGCTTTGCTTGCGCCTTCAAGCGCTCTGGCAGTCAACCCGGCCAACAATTGGCAGCATTCGATGGCTTCAGGTGCTGCGTGGGTGGTTCGCGAACTGTCGGCGGCAAAGCTCTGGATTTTCCGGGCATCGGGAAAATAGAACAGCACCACCGGCACCAGACGCATCAGCGAACCGTTGCCGGCGCTGTACGGGGCGGTCGAGCCGGCGAAGGGATCAGCGGTTTGTTGATACTGCGCGAGCGCCTGGCTGACGGTCATGCCGACATCGAAACATTCACCGGTCGAACTGAGGTAACCCCATTGCCACCAGTTGAGGTAGCGGCCCATCTGATCGGCAGCGTTGAATCCATTCTTGTTCAGCAGGCTTTCTGCCAGACAGAGGGCCATGGAAGTGTCATCGGTCCACTGCCCTGGCTTGAGGTGGAACGGGCCACCGCCGACCATATCGGTCAATGGTGGGAATGATCCCCGTGGTTTGAACTCAACCGTAGTACCGACAGCGTCGCCGCACGCAAGACCGAGCAGGGCTCCGCGGTAACGTTCAGCGAGGGATGGCGGCATGATTCGTCCTTGTAGATTCAAATTCGCTGGAGAAGGTAACAGTTTCGTTGGGCAGAGGGTGCCTGGATCCATCACAGCAACGGTCAAAAAGTGCAGCTTGATGTGTCCTTGCCGATGAATGACTGCACCGCCTTGATACAACTTCACATTGGACATGTGGTCATACAGGCCTAGTGTTCAAAACAGGAGGTGACGTATGAAACCAGTACCCAATAGTTTCGAACGCAAAATCACGCTCAAGGCGCCGCGTTCGCATGTCTGGCGTGCATTGGTCGATGCCGAGGCGTTTGGCCAGTGGTTTGGGGTGGCGCTGGAGGGCAGGCGTTTTATTGCCGGTGAATGGACGCAAGGGCAGGTCACGTATCCGGGTTATGAACACGTGTTGTGGAACGTGCTGATCGAGCGGGTCGAGCCGCAGCAGTTGTTTTCGTTTCGCTGGCATCCGTATGCGGTCAATCCGAAGATCGACTACTCCCAGGAGCCGACTACGCTGGTCAGGTTCGAGCTGGAAGACTTCGAGAGCGGTACGTTGCTGAAAGTGTCCGAATCCGGCTTCGCGCACATTCCTGACATTCGCCAGAAAGAGGCGTATTACATGGACAGCCGTGGCTGGGAGGAGCAGTTGAGCCGGCTCGAACAGTTTCTTGCCGAGAGCGCCAAGGCCCGCGAGCGTGACGGTGGATGAGACCTTGGAATCTTGCCTGAACGACAGCGACAGCCGGCCATGTGCACGGTGGTGCTGGAAACAGGCCCCAGGACAGCTGAACGTCGCGCAGATCGCGGCTTCCATGCTTGCTGCCTGACACGGCTAGGGGTTTTCGGAAGGGTTGCTATGGCGAATGTCCTACACGCGCTGGTAGCTTTTACGACTATTGGCGATTGGATCCACCGCGTAATCTACACACATCAACTGAGACACAGGGAGTGTTTCAGGATCAAGGATGATCGACCATTTGCAAGGATCGCTGCCGACAGGGAGTCGATAATGGTCTTGGGAAAAACCCGCTTCGGCGGGTTTTTTTTCGCCTGTATGTAGGAGCTGCCGCAGGCTGCGATCTTTTGATC
>NZ_JBFUIR010000141.1:0-2218 GCF_056401755.1 Pseudomonas sp. P4_D7
TCCAGGGACTGCACGGTCACGCGCTCAGCGCCCATATGACCGGACATTTTTTTGCCCTCCAGGGACTGCACGGTCACGCGCTCAGCGCCCATATGACCGGACATTTTTTTGCCCTTGAATACACGACCAGGAGTCTGGCACTGGCCGATAGAGCCTGGGACGCGGTGGGATACGGAGTTACCGTGGGTGTTATCTTGCCCGCGGAAATTCCAACGCTTGATCGTACCCTGGAAGCCTTTACCCTTGGACTGACCGGTTACATCAACCAGTTGACCAGCGGCGAAGATTTCAGCGTTGATCAGATCGCCAGCCTGGTACTCGCCTTCTTCAAGACGGAATTCCATGGTAGTGCGACCAGCGGCAACGTTCGCTTTAGCGAAGTGGCCAGCCTGAGCTGCTGTTACACGCGAAGCACGACGCTCGCCGACAGTGACTTGCACTGCACGATAGCCATCGGTCTCTTCAGTTTTGAACTGGGTGACGCGATTCGGCTCGATCTCAATGACCGTGACCGGAATGGAGACACCTTCTTCGGTGAAAATACGGGTCATACCGCATTTACGACCGACTACACCAATAGTCATGTTGTAAACCTCATGAGTGTACGGGGCTTTCACCCGCTATGGCCGCCCATTTCAGAGCGTTACACGACTAAGACCGAGTCTTAGCCGAGGCTGATCTGCACTTCCACACCGGCCGCAAGATCAAGCTTCATAAGAGCATCAACGGTTTTATCCGTTGGCTGGACAATGTCCAGAACGCGCTTATGAGTGCGGATTTCGTACTGGTCACGCGCGTCTTTGTTGACGTGCGGAGAAACCAGAACGGTGAACCGCTCTTTACGGGTAGGCAGTGGAATTGGACCACGCACTTGAGCACCAGTACGTTTCGCGGTTTCCACGATTTCCTGGGTTGATTGGTCGATCAGGCGATGGTCGAAAGCCTTCAACCTGATACGGATTTGCTGATTTTGCATTGGATTTCAGACTCCGGCTGCTATTCCCACCGAGCGCAATACGCCCGTTAAAAGGAGGCGCAATTCTATAGACGCCCCAGATGGGTGTCAACCCAATAAAAAAGCCCCCGCTGAGCGGGGGCTTTTTTCAAAGCATCAAGCAAACTCTAAAAAAGAGAATTACTCGATGATTTTGGCTACGACGCCAGCGCCGACGGTACGACCGCCTTCACGGATAGCGAAACGCAGACCGTCTTCCATCGCGATGGTTTTGATCAGGGTAACAGTCATCTGAATGTTGTCACCTGGCATTACCATTTCAACGCCTTCTGGCAGCTCGCAGTTACCAGTCACGTCAGTAGTACGGAAGTAGAACTGTGGACGGTAGCCTTTGAAGAACGGAGTGTGACGACCGCCTTCTTCCTTGCTCAGAACGTAAACTTCTGCGGTGAACTTGGTGTGCGGCTTAACSGAACCCGGCTTAACCAGAACCTGACCACGCTCAACGTCGTCACGCTTGGTACCACGCAGCAGAACGCCGCAGTTCTCGCCAGCACGACCTTCGTCGAGCAGCTTGCGGAACATTTCAACACCGGTGCAAGTAGTAACGGTGGTGTCACGCAGACCAACGATTTCCAGCGGATCCTGAACGCGAACGATACCGCGCTCGATACGACCAGTCACAACAGTACCGCGACCCGAGATCGAGAATACGTCTTCGATTGGCATCAGGAATGGCTTGTCGATCATACGAACTGGTTCTGGGATGTAAGCATCCAGAGTCTCAACCAGTTTCTTGACGGCAGTGGTGCCCATCTCGTTGTCGTCTTTGCCTTCCAGAGCCATACGAGCCGAACCGATGATGATTGGAGTGTCATCGCCCGGGAAGTCGTAGGTGGACAGCAGGTCACGAACTTCCATCTCAACCAGYTCCAGCAGCTCTGCGTCGTCTACCAGGTCAGCCTTGTTCAGGAAAACCACGATGTACGGAACGCCTACCTGACGGGACAGCAGGATGTGCTCACGGGTTTGCGGCATCGGACCATCAGCGGCCGAGCAAACCAGAATAGCGCCGTCCATTTGAGCAGCACCGGTGATCATGTTCTTCACATAGTCAGCGTGACCTGGGCAGTCAACGTGAGCGTAGTGACGGATCTTCGAGTTGTACTCAACGTGTGCGGTGTTGATGGTGATACCGCGAGCTTTTTCTTCTGGTGCGCTGTCGATCTTGTCGAAGTCAACGATTGCGGAACCGAAAACTTC
>NZ_JBFUIR010000142.1:0-2103 GCF_056401755.1 Pseudomonas sp. P4_D7
CTTCAAAGTCGTAGCTGTACCGTGTCAGCTCTCCCTGCGCGGAGGTTATGGCGATCACGCGGTCGTTCGTGTCCGAGATGAATTGCGTTGTTCTTCCTGCACTATCGACGGCGGCCGTAATCCGCCCAAGGCTGTCGACACGCCTAGAAGTAGCTCTTCCCGCAGCATCCGTAACCTTGCTAAGATCGAAGCCTTCGTATTCGAAAGTCCTCGTGTTACCGGCAGCGTCCGCTACCTTGACGGGCTGCCCCTGTGCATTACACACGATGGTCGTGCTGATTCCCGAGGCGTCAGTTACTGCCGACAAGCAGCCTTGCACGTACTCGTATTTCGTTGTGTGGCCGAGCTCGTCGGTACTAGTCAAAGGGAGTCCGTAGTCCTGACTCCACGTGTACTGAGATGTGACAGCATTGGCCGTGCCAGCTAACCGGGTCCGTCTGGAAAGGTGGCCCGTCGCGTCGTATTCAAACGCCGTCTTTCGGCCTAGCGAATCAACTTGGCTATCTACCCGACCGGCGCCGTTTAGGCTATAGGTCGTAGTCTGAGCCAGGGGCGTACCAAATGCCCGCGTCTCTGCAATTGGATAACCAGAGGCCGGATCGAAGTCCACCGCCCTTACGTTTCCAAGCGGATCGGTTACTTGCACTCGCGAAGGCACTTTGTTCGCCATGGTGTAGGCGAGCTGATAGGCACTCCCGTCAGCCCGAGTCTGCTTCAGTACCCGAGTGCTTCCGTTCTCGTAGGTGTTTGAAAGAATGATTTTCCCGTTCCGATCTGTCGCCGTTAGGAGCGTCCCAGGCACGGAATAGCTGCTTCCTGGAGGGCCGGCGGGAGTCACGTAGTCATCTTGGTAGGTGTATTTCTTCACGGAGCCATCTGGAAACGTCACCGAGTCCAGAAAGTACGCGTAGGACAGCGGATCGTCTGTCGCTGCCGCCGTGGCATTGATCGCTTTTTTTGCGCGGTTAGACTGAACTAGCGTCGGTAGCTTCTCTCTATGGTATGAATAGCTCCACGTGCGGCCCGCGTTATCTGTGGCGGTACTGACATTGTTGTACGCGTCATAAGCCAGCGTTATAAAGCGGCCACTCGACGATGTGATCTGCTGCAACAAACCCGCATTCCAAGTAAACGCAATTTGATTGTGGAACCGGTCACGAATAAAAGTAAGCTGACTCGGAGCGCCGTTGCTCGGATATGAATTAGTGAACTGATACTCCGTCCCATTAACCGTCGTCAGCAAATAGCATTCAATGATGGCACCACACCGGTCATTGTAGGAAACGGTTTCCAAGACGGCCCCGTACCATTGCGAGCGATCTCCGGTGTATTGCCACGTGTAGGTATCGCCCGCTCGAGTGGCAATCTGACTGAACTTCATCCCGTTCCCATTGGGAAGGCGAACAATCGGCGCAGAGAAGTCCGCATTCGGACTTTGAACGTAGATGTCATAGTTCGAACGCCACCCGCCAAACATCCGTTGGTCGAGAGGATGGTAGGCGTTGTCGTGCCAGTGCCGAGAGAGTGTGAGGGGAATAACATCCTTTATGACGATGTCATTCTCCTCTTCGAGAAATGTTCCACTCCAAAGGTCCACGGGATCGGCCGCGCAGGCACCGCACGGCACAGTCGGATTATCGTCAGGCGGGTGTTGCTCACTCAGGCCGTAGCTTCCCGACATGAGATAATTCAGTCTGACTCCCGACTCAGGCTTTACCTGGCGACCATCGCTGGTAACAACGCCCGTGCCGTAAACAGTCCAACCGTTGTCCGGCCGATACACATAGAATTCCGCAGCAGCACCTGCCGGTGCGCGTGAATAATTCGGGTAAGTGATCGATACACCCTGCTCGCCATCTGGATTGATGTTCTGAACCGTAGCGCCACCCGGCTGCAGGCTGAAGTACATCGGGAAGTTACCGGCGGCCGGCGTTGGTGCCCGATCGACAGGCATCGGCACGATCGCTAATTCCGTGACCACTTTACCGCTGTGATCACGAATCACGGTTCCCTTCGGAACCCGAATCTCGAGGCCCGGAAGATCCGGATGAGTGACAACCATATCCGTAAGCGTCGGGGACGCAAGACGGATACGATCCCGCG
>NZ_JBFUIR010000143.1:0-2099 GCF_056401755.1 Pseudomonas sp. P4_D7
ATCGAAGTCAGAATCACTCTGCTTCCAGGAGCCGGCGGCCTCCCCGGGATCTCACTTGCTGCACCTCCCAACGGAAGGCATCCCTAAGATACAAGGAGCCGCTTCAGCGGCGAACCCTCAGCGGTGATATTGCGAATGAGGGTTTGCGTTTCATCGTGGGAGCTGTTCAACCGCTCGCCCAATCACCTCAATGCCTCGTTCGCAAGCGCGACAATCCGAAGGTTCGCCGCTGGAACCTACGCCTGCGCAGCGAGCGATCCGCAAAAAAAAGAGGCCGCCGATTGGGAATCGGCGGCCTATCTGGGGAGACTCGTTATGCCCGGGAGTTGAGCCGTCACCGGCTCGGKCACTTATTATTGGTATTCGGGTAGTTCGTGGTCAGCGTTGAACACGGTCGCTATCAGAAGTCGTAGTTGATGCCAAAGCGGACATAACGCGGCTGGCTGAAGTACGTGACCTTGTCGTAGTTGATATTGGGCGTGGTCGAGCTGCCGGCAATCACGTACGTGGCAGTCGGGACGGATTCGCCCAATGCGTTATAGACCATCACATTGAAGCCAAGTTTCTGGTTTGCCCACATCGGACGATATTCCGCCGAGAGCGAAACAATGTGCTGCCAGGGCTGGCGACCGGCGGCACCCGGTGAAGACGGAAGACCGTCACAGTAGTGGTAGTAGCTGCCGTACCCCACCGGATTGCTTTCATCCGCACCGTAGTAACCCAGGCAGGTCTTCGGCGTGCCAGACATGATCGCGATGTTCGCCGACAGCATCCACTCCTTCGCCGCTTGCCACGAGCCGTAGATCTTGAGTTGGTGCTTGCGGTCGTTGGAGAGCAGGCCGTTGGAATTCTCCATCAGTTTGCCGAAGTCCCAGTCCACCGTCGCAGACACGTCGGTCTGGTCGATATCCGAGCGAACCTGGCCTTCCGTGTCGCCGTAGCTACGCGAGAAGACATAGTCCACCTTGGCCTGCCACGTGCCGTCGAATGGATGCTCGAGGAACGTTTCCAGCCCGTAGTAGCTGCGCTTTGCCTTTGGCATGCCGAAATCGTCCGCCGACACGCTGACGCTGTTGTAACCGCCGGCACCATCCGGGATACGGTAGGTGTTGCTTCGACCCGGGTTCGACAGATAGCAACCATTGAGTTGGCTGGCATCGACGGCGTAGCCGAGCGAGTTCGCCTTGGCGGTGATCGTGTCGGTGTCACAGATATCGTCGAGGATATTGCGCAGCTTACGTACCTGCGCCTTCATGCCCCAGACGTAATCCGGGTTGATCTGCTGCGTAAAGCCCAGCAGATACTCATCCTGGTATTCCGACTGGATGTTGCTGGCGGCGACGGTCTTCGCATCCGGCGACTGGCCGTACTCGTTGTTCGCCGACACCGCGCCACCCGTCGCCGAGGCAAGCTGGGTCAGGCCGGTCGGATTGCCGTTACCGTCGATACCTGTATAGGTGTAGTACTCGTTCGTGTACAGCGAGCCAGCAGCGGCGCGAAGGGCAACCGAAGCAGGCATGGCGAGGTAGTAACGACCGGCATTGCCGTAGACCTTGAGGGTGGAGTCGCCGTTCACGTCCCAGCTGAAGCCGAGTCGCGGAGCCCACTGCGGCTTGGTCATGCGCAGGAAAGCATCTCCGTTCGGGTTGTAATTGGTGAACTGGTCATTGCGCAGGCCGATCTTCACCAGCCAGCGATCATCCACCTGCCAGCTGTCTTCGATGTACTGCGCGCGCTGCTTCACGCGAACCGAGGCGGCGGTATCGTAGAGATACTTCGAGACGTAATAGCCGTCTTCTCCGCCGGCACCGGTATTGGGCGCGGCCACGTAGGGGCTGTCGCTGATCGCGGTGCCCGGGTCGCCGGAACCGTAGTCCCAGGCCGTGGCCGTCTGACCATCGTCGATGTCGTGCGAGTTCAGATTGTCGATACCACCGGTGATCGTGTGGTCGCCGATCTTCCACGAAAGATCGATGCGCAGATTATTCGTCGTTGCCCGGTGGCTCGGGTCGTTGGCCGTCAACACCGTCTGCGAATTGACGATGGGGTTGCCGCCAGTGATGCCGGGGTTCTCGAACTCGGAACCATTGATGTACGTC
>NZ_JBFUIR010000144.1:0-2052 GCF_056401755.1 Pseudomonas sp. P4_D7
GTTGATCCTCTTGGCAACCGAATTGCGTTGTCAGTTCGCCACAGGCGTACTGCGCCGGGCCGACTTCGCTTCGGCCACCAATCTTTACTTTCTCCCTGCTAGTAGCTGACGGGTGGGCTGCACCCCGAGTAGAACACGCGACAATTCTTGTCGTGGCAACCTTGAAGTGCCTTCTGCTCCGCATCCACCAGCGTCGTACCGCTCTTAACGTTGTACAAGCTGTCGCCAGAAACCAAGGCAGCGCACTTGTTTCCGTAGACGATGTCGAGTGCGCACTTTTTCCCACCTTTCTCGATGCAATCGGACGTCGCCTTCTGCTCTGCTACGGCTTGTGTCTGCTGGCCGGTGGACGCACCAATAGCGCCGGCGTCTGGGTCACTTACGATTGCCCCATAGCGGTCCGCCCAACGCACGACTTTTTCTGGCCGAGCAGCACCGTCAGATGCGCCTGCGATCGGTACGCACGTCTGCCATCCCTGCCCGCTTTGCGGATACTGCCCAGGCGGACATCCCCCGTCAGCGTGAGCCGTGTGGGCAACTAGAACAGCCAAGAAACCGAGCAGTAAGAAAGCTACGCGCAACAAGAACACATCCTCTACTGAACGCGCACCGGCAGATTGCAAGCCGAATAATAGACACGGCAGTTTGTGTCCGATTCACCGCATTTTGCGAGGGCCGATCTCTCTGCTTCAGCCTTCGTCGATTCCCCCTGCGTGTTCATGAGAGTCTTTCCGACCACCATGGCGACACAACCGTTGCGATAAGTAATCTGAACCTCGCAACTAACGCCGCCTTTTGCGTGGCAGTCCGAAATGGCTGCCTGGGCGGAGTCGTCACTTGACGAACTGTTGATCGACGTACCGATGACAGCCTTCTGTTTATCAGTGGCGACAGCTTGCCAATGGTCTTCCCACCGTGGTGGAGGTGCTGCCGGAGGCTGCTGCGCGTCCACTGAGCCGGGAATAGGAACACACGTCCTCCATCCTTGGCCCTCCTGTGGATACTGGCCTGGAGGACAACCGCCTTCAGCATGAGCGAGCGACGCGAATTGCAGTGCCCCCAAAGACAAGAAGAAGAGAATCCTCGTTTTCATTGCTGTGGCCTCACAACCGATGAACCCTGCCTCACCCCTTCGTTCTGCGGCAGAGCTGCTCCCTGCCCGGTAACGACACGATCGCTAAACGAGCCTGCTGTGGTGTTTTGGCGATCTCCCAATCCTGCAGTTTGACTTTGTGCCAAGTGGCCGCCACTCCAAGATCCAGCAGGCTGCCCCTGCGGCCCCGGCCTTCCACCCGTAGGTGTGAACACCGAATACGTAAGCGCGCTACCCAGCGTCCCTTGGAAGAACATCGCCGCCATCGGCGGCACCGACACCACGAGAATCGACAGCAATAAACCAATACCACCTTGCTGCATGGCGGTGCTCGTCAGGCCTTCGGTGCTGTTACCGAGAATCGAGTTCACGATCTTCGCGCCCCATAGTGCTTCGCTGATCTTCACCGTCAGGTCGAGGACCATGCTGGCAACGACGCTGAGCAGGGCCATCGAGAATATGGTGCCTATGCCGTACATCAGCCAGCGTTTGAAAAGGTCCTTTGTCTGGTCGAATATCAGGCACAGGATAAAGAGTGGCCCGAGTCCGATGAACAGCGCCATAGCAAACTGGTAGAGCAGGAGCATGGCGCCCGCGGTCATGGGCGGGCTCGCCGTACCGAACGTCGCGATCCAGCTCGAGCGGTCGCGGGCCGATTGCATTTCCGCGTCGCCAGGAACGACCTGGACCTGGTTGATAGTGCTAAGAGCGATCTGGGTGTAGGCAAGGTTCTTGTCGATCGCGTCGGCCGTGGTCTCGTTGGTATTGCCCGTGAAGAGCTGATGGATCTCCTTGTCCAGATCCGTCGTCARGAACGTGTGCAGATCCGAACCCATGACAGCCATGGTCGTCGCAGCCGCAATCACGACGACGATGCGACCCATGTTGATCACGACCTCCATGAGATTCTCGCGCGAGCGGCCCGTGGCGATTCGGAATCCCTGGATAAGGATGTACAG
>NZ_JBFUIR010000145.1:0-2020 GCF_056401755.1 Pseudomonas sp. P4_D7
CGCATTTGCTGATCACGCCCCCAATAGCTGGGCCCACGCCAACGGCATCAATTGTCTTCCTTGCGTGCGATATAGTGCCTTGCAGGTGGGCCAGTAGATCCCTGCCGCCGCCAGAGGACCATTGCTTGACTTCACCCAAGACCGGACCCGTTGCACCCAGACAGCATCTCGAGCGTCCGCTCCATATCGACGCTCTCGAACTGACAGAGGACGAACGCCATAAGGACATTCCGCGCCTGGCCACCCAAAGGCCCTGACCGGCCAAGTCATTCGGGTACAGAATTGCGTCGATCGACCGGATGTCCAGACTACTGAACGCTCATCCAAAAATCCGAATTCAACTGATTCCAGCGATGCGTGCGCCAGGGTCCGGCAAGCGGATGCGCAACGACCTCGGCACCGTATGAAGCACGCTGTCTGCTGGTTTGTTCGACGCCCCCTGCTCAACCGCATGGCGCCCCAGGATTCCCTGCACTCGAGGAGACTCGGATCATTACCCTGTCATCCGATTTGGCGGTGGGGCGAATAGGTTGGACGGCCGTTAGAGAGGTGAGGCATGTTGCTGCCGAATTTACCTACAGCCATTCCATTTGCGACCTAGCAGAGGAGGGAAGGTACTGCGTACCTCGAACCTTCGAACCCCCACGGCCGTGACTAGTTCGAGCATTCGGACCCACGTCACGAATCGCGGTGCGCGGCAGTTTGCCAATGCGCGTACCGGGCTCTCCACGACAAATCTTGTCTGCGCCGGGCGGGGTTTAGGAAACCTGGCGATCTAGCGCGAGAGCCGCCGCGCTCCCAAACACTTGAGCTCAAAGCACAGACGGGCCCCTCTGTGGAGCGACCCTCGCTCAAACGCACGGGCCGCGATCTCGCTTGGTATGCCAAGACGGCGATAGATCGCTGATTTCCATGAATATTCGGGACTACGAGCGCCCGATCCGTGGATTCCCCTTGCTCAGCATTTGAATGCTGAGATACTTCTCATCAAGAGGGGGGGGAGCCTAATGGCTGATCAACAAAGCAGCGAAGCGACGCAGGCGAGCGCAACTGACGCACGGAACGAAAGTGCCTCAGTGTCGCGCGGAGTGCAGCGCGTACTGGACGAGTATTCGTCCGCAACCGCGAGCGAACTAACAAATCATCCACTTGCGCAGTTCATCCGCCGGGAGCTCCCCGGCTTGGTCACTCGAATGCTCGGCGAGGCGGCGCGTGGCTTGATCGTAAAGGGCAGCGTAGGTAACGGAAACTGGGCGGCAGGTCCGTGGCTAGCAATTCTAGACAGGACCGTTACCACCACAGCACAAAGCGGCTATTACGTATGCCTCCTATTCCGGGAAGACATGAAAGGGGTGTACCTGACACTCGTCCAGGCGATGACCGAAGCTCGGAGAAACTATCGATCCGATGCCAAAACCGCCCTCAGAAGCAGCGCAGCGCACTACCGCGCGCTTGTAGGAACGCGCTCCCAAACCTTCAAGCTTCATAAAATCGATCTATCCCCATCTTCCAGCTCAAGCATCACTTCGTTCTACGAAGCTGGGGTTATTTGTGCCGCGTACTACGAATCTGGCAGCGTGCCCGGTGATGACGAGCTCTGTCGAGACCTCAGCGAAATCTTGGGACTGTATGCCGAGCTGACGCTACGAGCGGCAAGATTCCAGATCAACGAAGATGAACTGGACTCGCCCGAACAGGTTTTCGACAACCACGAAGATGCGTCGCGGCGAACGCTTCATACTCGGATTGAGCGCAACAGGGCGCTGGTCAAGAGAGTAAAACTTGCCAGGGGAACAACGTGCGAGGCATGCGGAGCCAACTTTGAAGAACTCTATGGCGACCTCGGCCAGGGCTACATAGAGGCGCATCACCTACGCCCGATTGCGACGTTGCCCGCATCTCGGGTTGAGCTTGATCCCGTACGCGACTTCGCCGTTCTGTGCGCAAATTGTCATCGAATGATCCACCTTTCTGAATTCTCCGGCGACGTTCGCAAGTTTGCATTGAACCACCTCAATCG
>NZ_JBFUIR010000146.1:0-2004 GCF_056401755.1 Pseudomonas sp. P4_D7
CCGCATCGGTCGCCAATCCCGGCGATGGCAATTACGCCTACCAGGCGCGCGCGTGCAATCCGACCGGATGCAGTGCCTGGACGGCCAGCGCCGCCGTGCATGTTGCGCACATCCCGCCAGCGCCCGGCTCTATCAGCGTACCGGGGACGAGCACGGGCGTCTTGGGCATCAGCTGGCCGGCTGTGACCTATGCGACGAGCTATTCACTCGAGCAAAGCACGGACAGCGCCAACTACGGGGCTGTCTACAACGGTGCGGCTACCAGCGCGAGCATCGGGGTGGGTGCGACCGGGGTGTATTACTACCGGGTCAAGGGCTGCAACGCCAACGGCTGTGGACCGTACAGTCCGGTCGGTGCATCGTCCGTCACAATCCGGCCGTCGCAGCCGCCTGCCATCTCCGGGCCAGGGAGCAGCAACAACGGGTGTTACACCATCAACTGGGGTGGCGTGCCCGGCGCGACATCGTACGTGATGCAGGAAAACACCAACGGCGCTGGCTGGGTGACCGTCGGCAACAACGGCTCTGGCGCCCTCGGCATCTGTGGGAAGGGCAACGGCACGTACTACTACCAGGTCCAGGGGTGCAACTCGGCTGGGTGCGGGCCGTTCAGCGCGGTCGTGGCCGTGACTGTTTCCCTCGTGCCACCGCTGCCGGGCGGGATCCACATGACCGACACGGTGAGCGGACGGCAGGAGCGATACACCATCCTGTGGAATGCCTCAACGGGTACCACGCGCTACGAAATTCTCCGGGTCCAGACCAACAACCTCATCAATGCAGGGACCGCCACGTCTTACGTGGTCGAGTCTGGGACTTCGCCATACGAGCTGCAGTACACCTACCGAGTGCGGGCCTGCAATGACCAGGGTTGCTCGGCGTGGTCGGGAGACATTGCGGGATGAACGCCATGACCCGAATACTTAGGGCGCTTCGTGCCGTGACGACACGGATTCTTCGGGCGCATTCCGGACCACACCTGGAATCGAAAGGGACGCACATGAAGGCAACGATTCTCGCCCTATTGGGCCTCCTGTTTTTCCAGTGTGCGCCGGTTCTCGCGGTGGAGACCGTCACCTACTACTACACCAACCCACAGGGCACACCGCTAGCCACAGCGGATGCTGCGGGAAACATCCTGTCGAGCTCCGACTACAGGCCATACGGCGGACAGTCGCTCGGCACCCCAACCGCGGGACCTGGTTACACCGGACACGTCAACGACCCAGATGCGGGGCTGGTGTACATGCAGGCCCGGTACTACGACCCCGTGGTGGGCAGGTTTTTGAGCACCGACCCCGCTGAGGCGAATATCGGCGACGTCTTCGCATTCAATCGATTCGCTTACGCAGATAACAACCCGATTGTAAACATTGACCCCGACGGCCGAGAAACGTACGTGCTCGTCGCACTGAATCCTCAAAACGTAAATACCATCGTGACCGATGGTAAAGGAGGGATCAAACTGCATCTGGGAAATGCCAACAATATGGGCCGCGTTGTTCTTGAGGGCCTTACTCGGCACGAAGGCACCCATCGGTCGGACTTTTACACAAATTGCGACCAGACCTGTGGCATCCTGAAAGACGCGCCAGCCAACCAGCAGATAAAGATCGACGGCCTGCTCGACGCAAATAGATCTGAAGTTCGAGCGTCAAACGTGGAGCTTGACTATCTCAAGGCGGAGAAAAACAAGCTGCGGAACCAGAAAGAGAAGCCCGACATCGAAAGTCGCGAAAAGCAGATGACAGAATACAGGGACGTAAGACAGAAAGTGATCGACGACGCGACCCGGCATGAGAAGCAGGATCCACCTCCGCAAACGAACCCTTCACCGTAGGTACGAGCCATGCACAACATCCTTGGAGATAGGGCAATCGTGAATCTTTCGACAATCAAAAAACTTTGCGTTGCGTCTCTCGTGCTGGCATTGCTGTTTGTAGCCCCGTCAAGCAACGCAACGGCTACTGATGACATTGTTGTCTGCACGTCCTTGCCTGCAAA
>NZ_JBFUIR010000147.1:0-1865 GCF_056401755.1 Pseudomonas sp. P4_D7
CATTGAGGCGGGTAAAACCACTGGCACCGTCACCGTCGCTGCGCCCGCCGATGACGTCTATAAAGACGCCGGCAAAGTTGAAGTCACGATCAAGGACGCCACTGGCGGCAACTTCGAGAACCTCGTTCCGAGCACCAACCCAGCCGTTACCGACGTCTCTGACACCATCGACACTTCGACGGTCAAACTGACCGCTACCGAGTCCGCGGCTGAAGGTGGCACTGTCACCTACACCGCCACGGTCGGTGCGCCAGTCACTGGCTCGCCAGTTGTGGTGACCCTGGCCAACGGCCAGAACATCACCATCGAAGTGGGTAAAACCAGCGGCACCGTGACCACCACCGCGCCAAACGATGCGTTGACTGGCCACGCTCCACTGACCAACGCGATCACCGACGTTTCCGGCGGCAATTACGAAAACCTCGTGGCCGACAAAACTCCGGTCAGCACCACCGTCACCGACACCACTGACACCACCGACCTGACGCTGAGCGCGACCGGCACCGTGGCTGAAGGCGGTTCAATTGTTTACACCGCGACCCTGACCAATCCGGCCGGCACGCCAGTGACCGTGACCCTGAGCAACGGTTCGGTGATCACCATCGAAGCGGGCAAAACCACCGGCACCGTGACCGTTGCAGCGCCTGCCGATGACGTCTACAAGGACGCCGGCAAAGTCGAAGTGACCATCAAGGACGCCACTGGCGGCAACTTCGAGAATCTGGTCCCGAGCACCACGCCAGCCGTGACCGACGTCACTGACACCATCGACACCTCGACCGTGAAACTGACGGCCGACACCACTGTGGCCGAAGGTGGCACCGTCACCTACACCGCCACTGTTGGCGCGCCGGTCACCGGTTCGCCGGTAGTGGTGACCCTGGCCAACGGCCAGAACATCACCATCGAAGTCGGCAAGACCACCGGCACCGTGACCTTCACCGCGCCGAACGATGCACTGACCGGTCAGGCGTCGCTGGGTAATTCGATCACGGGTGTAAGCGGCGGTAACTACGAAAACCTGGTGGCCGACAAGACCCCGGTTTCGACCACGGTCACTGACACCATCGACACCACTGACCTGTCGCTCAGCGCCACCAACTCGGTCGCCGAGGGCGGCTCGATCATCTACACCGCGACGCTGACCAACCCGGCTGGCTCGCCGGTGACTGTGAACCTGTCGAACGGCTCGACCATCACCATCGAGGCCGGTAAAACCACCGGCACCGTGACTGTCGCTGCGCCAGCCGATGACGTCTACAAAGACGCCGGCAAAGTCGAAGTCACCATCAAGGATGTGTCTGGCGGTAATTTCGAGAACCTGGTCCCGAGCACCACGCCAGCCGTTACCGAAGTGACTGATACCATCGACACTACCACCGTCAAACTGACCGCCACCGAGTCAGCGGCTGAAGGTGGCACCGTTACTTACACCGCCACCGTAGGCGCTCCAGTCACCGGTTCGCCGGTCGTCGTGACCCTGGCCAACGGCCAGAACATCACCATCGAAATCGGCAAAACCACCGGCACCGTGACCACCACTGCGCCGAACGATGCGTTGAACGGCCACACCCCGCTGACCAATGCGATCACTGACGTAAGCGGCGGTAACTACGAGAATCTGGTTGCCGACAAGACTCCGGTTTCGACCACTGTTACTGACACTGTCGACACCACCAACCTGTCGCTGACTGCGACCGACACCGTGGCTGAAGGCGGTTCGATCGTTTACACCGCAACACTGACCAATCCGGCCGGCACGCCAGTCACCGTTACCCTGTCCAACGGCGCCGTGATCATCATTGAGGCGGGTAAAACCACTGGCACCGTCACCGTCGCTGCGCCCGCCGATGACGTCTATAAAG
>NZ_JBFUIR010000148.1:0-1828 GCF_056401755.1 Pseudomonas sp. P4_D7
GACCACAACTGGCTGAAACCAAGTTATTCACATTGCTGCAACTAACTCTTAAATGGTGCACTCGACAGGATTCGAACCTGTGACCGCTCGGTTCGTAGCCGAGTACTCTATCCAGCTGAGCTACGAGTGCATTTGTGTTTGTTAGACCAGATCACACCTGGTTGAAGCCGAGTCACTTACATTGCTGTAACTGACTCTTAAATGGTGCACTCGACAGGATTCGAACCTGTGACCGCTCGGTTCGTAGCCGAGTACTCTATCCAGCTGAGCTACGAGTGCATTTGTTGCGCCGCATTATAGCCCGTCTAATCTCTATTCCAACCACTTTTTCTATTAATTTCAACAAGTTACAGAAAAAGCCAGATTACAACGTACTAAGCAAATAATGGCGGAGAACGGGGGATTCGAACCCCCGACACCCTTTTGAGGTGTACTCCCTTAGCAGGGGAGCGCCTTCGGCCACTCGGCCAGCTCTCCGCAACACGGGGCGTATCTTAACCAACCTTTTCCCCGTTTGCAAACATAAAAATCGATAAAAATTAATGGCTTGGTTCTTCGTCCTTCTCTTTCTTTATACGCAGGTAAATTTCCTCACGGTGCACGGCAACCTCTTTCGGGGCGTTGACGCCAATACGCACCTGGTTTCCTTTAACGCCGAGCACGGTCACGGTGATTTCGCCATCACCGATAATCAGGCTTTCTGCGCACCGACGAGTCAGAATCAGCATACCTTTCTCCTTACGCAATTCAGTTCAGGGACAACAGTCTGCAAAAAAAAGGCACCCGACCTACAACCGGAGCGATCGTAGCCCTACATGCCTGAGTATTGACCAGCGCGAGCAAAAGAACAGTTCAGGGCTCGCGCCATTCAAAAAATAAAGGGCGCGGTCAGACCGCGCCCTTCAAGAAACGGAATTACTCGCCCTGACGGGCCGGAGCATCCAGTTCGAAAGCCGTGTGCAGGGCGCGCACGGCCAGTTCCAGGTACTTCTCTTCAATCACCACGGAAACCTTGATTTCCGAGGTCGAGATCATCTGGATGTTGATGCTTTCTTTCGCCAGGGATTCGAACATGCGGCTGGCCACACCTGCGTGAGAACGCATGCCGACGCCGACGATCGAAACCTTGGCAATCTTGGTGTCGCCAACCACTTCACGGGCACCGATCTCGCGAGCGGTGTTTTCCAGCACGGTCTGTGCGGCCTGGTAGTCGTTGCGGTGCACGGTGAAGGTGAAGTCGGTGGTGTTATCGTGCGCGACGTTCTGCACGATCATGTCGACTTCGATGTTCGCGGCACTGATCGGGCCGAGAATCTTGAACGCCACGCCCGGGGTGTCTGGCACGCCACGGATGGTCAGCTTGGCTTCATCGCGGTTGAAAGCGATGCCGGAAATGATCGGCTGTTCCATGGTTTCCTCTTCATCAATAGTAATGAGGGTGCCCGGACCCTCCTTGAAGCTGTGCAGTACGCGCAGCGGAACGTTGTACTTGCCGGCGAATTCCACCGCACGGATCTGCAACACCTTGGAACCGAGGCTGGCCATTTCCAGCATCTCTTCAAAGGTAATCTTGTCGAGACGTTGAGCGACTGGCACAACACGTGGGTCGGTGGTGTAAACACCGTCAACGTCGGTGTAGATCTGGCACTCGTCAGCCTTCAACGCGGCAGCCAGTGCCACACCGGTGGTGTCGGAACCGCCACGACCSAGAGTGGTGATGTTGCCGTGCTCGTCGACGCCCTGGAAACCGGCGACAACGACAACGCGACCGGCTTTCAGATCACCACGAATCTTCTGGTCATCAATCTGCAAGATACGCGCTTTATTG
>NZ_JBFUIR010000149.1:0-1788 GCF_056401755.1 Pseudomonas sp. P4_D7
GAGTTATTGACGCCACCTCAGCGCGTCAGGCCTACTCCGGCGCATATGCTCGCCGTTACGAAGTTTAAGGCTATTGTCACTACCAACTTTGACAATTTGTTTGAGGTGGCCTGTCGAACTCAAGACATTCCTTATTTGGTTATTACGCCGACATCGCCTGAGACGATATCTGGCGAAGAAGTCGTAAGAATCTTCAAGATCGCAGGAACGATTGATATACGAGATTCCCTCCGTATTACCACGAGCGATCTGACGAACGTCCACGAAACGTACGTGTACCGCGAGGCAATGTTCCTTCTTGCAAACAATCCTGTGGCAGTTGTTGGACACTCCTTGAGGGACGGGCGAACCGCTGAACTCATGACTGCGCGCGGATCGCGAGATGATGGAATATATGTGTCTCCGCATCTCGAACTAATTGATGAAGTTATGCTTTCCAGGTTCAGATTGAAAGGTCTCAAAGAGCACGCAGATTCCTTCTTAGAACGGTTTTATGATGGTTCGCCAAGTCGGTCGTGAATTAGTTGTCGAAGCCGCCTGGAGATCTCGATCGCTGAGCGCGCGCGAGATTTGGAAGCCATCCGCGATGGGTGCCGGGCCGCTTGCCTCGCAGTTAGAGAAGCTTGAGGAGCGATTCAGAGGCCGCTTTCTTAGGGCCTCAGTGTTTGCCGGAGCAGGCGCGACGATCAAGCAGCCAACCTTGCTTCGCCGCAGGTAGTACGAGGCCTCGCCGAAGCCGCCGTGGATCACGAACCTTCCTCCCCGTGTGCGAGTCCGGCTATGTGGCGCCACAGCCGGTAAGTTTGACTGGGGTATGGAGGTTGCTCGAACGCACTTCTCGGTGCCTGGATACGCACTGCGGTGGGAGCACTCCGAGGTCGGACCTCGTCCCTCCGTCGCTTACCTGCGTGCCGGCTGGCTGGAGTTGGATTTCGAAACACTCGTCAAGCTTTGGAATTGGTGGGTATTGCAAGCCGCCAACTTGTGGTTGGGGCATGGACGGTCAAGGTGTCGGATGGCAGAAGTTGCAAGGAGTCACATTTCGATGACCCTTGCACGCAGCGCTTTGAATGGGCGTTTGTGATTTCACCTACGGCGCACGGCCGATGATGTTTTTCTCGCTGTCGGAGCAGATGACTTTGCAGGCGTAGTGGTGGGCGGCGATGTCCTCAGGCTTGACTGGCGGCATGATGGCTGCGACGGTCTTGAGGTCACCGACAGGCTGGCCTTGGGCGCCAACGCACTGGCCGGCGTCGTTGCACTCGATAAGGAACACGGGATAGCCATCCGCATTCTTGCTCATGACGGTGAGGTTATCGATGCCACCGGCATCAATGATGGCGTCTGTCGAGTTCGGTTCGACTGGTGCCTTGGCGACGCCCTCAGCTGGCGCGGTCTCCTGGGTAGGCGCGGAAGTCGCTTGCGGCTGCTGAGCCGTAGGTGTTTCCGCTCCCTTGGGATGACCAGCGTCGAAGTCGCGCTCAACAAGCAAATTTTTAACGTTGGACACGTACTTGGCAGGGCCGTCGAGAACATTGTTCTTGATGCCGAAGTCGAAGTTCAACTTGCCGTCGATAAAGCCCTGAATGCGGCCCTCGATGGCGTCATCGTTCCAGTCAATTTCTGCCCTGGTGAAATAGCCGTAGAGCTTGAAATTGTCCGGCAGCGTTGCTGACATCGGTTCCACGACGGTCGCGACCACTTGGTTGGCGTTCTCGTCCAGATAGCTCCAGTGACCGGTCTTTCGGCCCGCCTTGAACGCGCCTTTGACGACGGTCTTTCCGTGAC
>NZ_JBFUIR010000150.1:0-1766 GCF_056401755.1 Pseudomonas sp. P4_D7
ACTACGATGTCAAATGCACTGCGGCAAAGCAGCCATCTGTCTTCATGTTTCTTGGCGTATCCGCGCGCGGCATAACCTGCGCGATCAATGACGCAACCAATCCCGACTACGGGCACGCTTGCTAAGAACTCGCGATATTCGGACCAGAAAGCATCTCGTTCCAATTGGGTGCGGCGTCCGAGCCAGCAGAATTTACCCCGTTCATTAATCATATCGGTAATATGGAACGGGGAAGTTATAGCCCACTTTTCCGCTAGCGCATCCCTTCGGTCTTTGGCTTGCGCTTTATCTTCCTGCCTTATCAGGACTCCGCCCATCGCAAACCAGTCACTTCGGGCCGGTAGACCAGAGGCACGATCGGGATGCCTGGCGCCAGATTCGTCAAGATAGAGGGTAAGGCTGGGCATTCAAATTTTACTTTGTAGAAACGGACGCGTCATAGCTCGCTCGCTTTTCAGTGGGATCACAAACGGCTGGYGACCGACGCCCGCTTGGATTTAGGAGCCGACATGCGCGATGGAACCAATTACTTCGTGCCCCGGATATCCCGACTCTAACAGCCATTGATAACCCTGATCGTAGTATGGAGGGGGAAAAAGCGAACGGACCCCCAGCATCTCTCCTTCGCCTAGCCATCGCAAGGCCTGGCCCAGCTCAATTTCGATTATACCCCGGACTTGTGAACTATATTCCGATGGCCGACCGCCAACTTCCCCCCTAGCTCTGAAAAGAACTCCGTGTTGAGCATGGGGCCTCACATATAAGGATGGGCAACAAACTCGTAAATCAACCAGTTCCGTTTTCGGCCCAGTCCACGTTCCGGCCAGTGATCCCGGTCTAGAATCCGCAGCGACCATGTAAACGTATGCGAATTCCGAATTGTCTTCTCGCGGGACCTGCCTTCTTTCGAAATGCATATATTGCCCGAATTTACCGACAGATCGTGCGTGATGACAGGCGAACCACAACGCTACCCAGATGTTGTCAACGAGATCAATCCATGTAGTTTTAAACCCGTAATGCTGAAGAAGCGGTTCAACTACCTGTTTTGGCAAGCTCTGCAATAGATTATTCCCAGCAATCACATCGTCTATTGCTTTGTTCAAACTCCTGAGCCGCTTATTCTGCGATGCTGCCGTCTTTCCCTGACGCATGATGGACGGAGGCATCGTTTTGTAGTGCTTAGACTGTCCTCGAAAGAAAACAAATTCGCCTTCTTTGGCGCACCCATACTTCAGATAGCCCGCAGCTTGAATGAGAGCATGTGGATCGCAGACCCTTAGTATGCCCGGCTCACCTGCTGCTGGAGTGAAAAACGCGTCACGGATGAAGAGTTTCCCGAAGTCAACCATTTGCAACACAATCCCCCGATGTGACGAACGGGGTAGCGCAACTTGATTAAGATTGCCTCACCTACATCAAGCCAAGAAGGAGTGCTGGCTGAGGGGCGCTATCGGCACGCCGATGCTTGGCAAGGGCATGGTGTCCGGTCTGAAGAAGCTACAGACGTTCTCTCCGGCGAAGATCATAAGCCTAAATTGCAACGATGAGCTTTAAGCCAGTCAAGATCCTGGCTTCGCAGCAAGGGTATTGCGATAGATGGAGATCGCTGAATGGAGAGCAGACTGTGATCACAGATTCCCTACAACGGGAGACCATCGAAAACCTGGCACAGCGACATGGGTTCAGCACTAGCGCCGTTGAGCACCTTGCTATGGCCTTGCTTGCTGGAGGCACCAACCAAGCTCAGTACAACCATGTCGAGC
>NZ_JBFUIR010000151.1:0-1619 GCF_056401755.1 Pseudomonas sp. P4_D7
ACGCTGTCGTTACCACTTATTCGTGTCCGCGTCTGGCGCCTGCAACACCGTGACCACGAGGGCGGCCCAAGGAGACGCGGAGCGCGGTCGCTTATGCGTCCTCGCCCAAGATGACGTCGCGCTCTCGCTCAAAGATAGGATATGTCGCAGGCTCCCGATCGCTGAACGCCTCGAAGAAACCCGGAGCTAGCCAAGCCTCGGGCGCTATGAACATCGCACCGTTTGCCTGAACTTCCACGCGCCAGTTCGATGGCACTAGCGTGCTCAGGATTTCAAAGCTCTCAATTCGATGACTGCCCAACGTCGGCCACCCGGCAGTACGCTCTGCCGTCGCTATCCCGTATGTGCCCTTTCCATCAGGGGTGATTTCAATGCTCATCACGTGATAGCTGCGTCCGACCGTAAGCCAGGGAGAAGAATCCACTTCACGGCCGAATGCATCAAAGRGTCGAATACATCTGACTTTCATGGTTCTTTTGGCACTCCAGACATGTCATTGAAGACCGACTTGTAATCTAACCCATAAAATACTTCTTGGGTTTCCGGATTCATGTAGAAGTGGACTTGAAAGTCTCCATACGGACTTTGATAAGTGCCTGTCGTACCAATTCAATTCTGTTGTGTCGCGTCATAGAGCTGGCTCAACTCGTCGTAGCAAAGCTTCAACACTTGATCGAACTCTTTCGGCGGTAACAGCCATTCTTCTACGCGGCCGCACGCCTTTGAGTACAACAATCTTGACTCTTTACCCTCACAATCAAGGAGAAACACCTTAACCTCGTCAAAGACATCCACTGGTATCAAAACATCGAACCTGCCAGCCAAATCGGCAATCTCGCGATCACCATACAGGGACTCATTCAGGGTATTAAAGACTTCGTCTGCACCCATATGGCACATCGTAGAAAACCTATTGCCGCAGTCACCGACAAGTTGTGTCATTAAAAACAATACATCTCGAAGTGACGTACCCAGCTGATAGTCGCCAAGCATCGCTCCTCCTACCCAATAGCAGAACTTTCCGAAGAGCCAAGCGCCTCCGGCGTTGACATCGACCTCAAATTCGATAGCGAACGACTTTTTCTCACCGATTATCATCGCTACATCCCCAACGCTTTGCGCACCGGATTCGGAACCTGGGATACAGGCGTTGTGCCACTGAAGTGGACGATTCCGGAATTATCGGAGAAGTAGCGATAAACCTGTCGGTCGTTACTCGCGCCATACCAAGTACCCATATGTGATCGCGCCAGATTCAACGTTCACGCCGCTTGAACACCCATAGTCCGTCGTCAACTATGATCTCTGGAAAGTCTCGCCGGAAACAGCGAGCAGAAACTGTGTAATCTTCTTCGTAATCCGCGAGAATCTCACTTTCAACACAAGAGGCAGACCCGGCATCGTCCTCGTCAATGTCTCCGTCAAAATAAAATCGGATCTCCAGAAGAGACTCAGATACAGAAAAAATTACAGCCCGAAGCTTTTCCGATATTTCTCCTAACAAAGCCCTTTGAATGCTCAGCCGGGCCATCACAACCGCGTTATCAGATGCTCGCATCATCTAGGGCCTCGCCGGCACAATATGGGTGCCGTCTTTTGAGTAATGAATTATTCCGTTC
>NZ_JBFUIR010000152.1:0-1578 GCF_056401755.1 Pseudomonas sp. P4_D7
GCGCAGTACACCCAGATCCAGGCCAAGACGAAGGAAGGCGGMGTMTATGGCCGCTTTACCGTGAAGATCAACGACACCACCAAAGCGTACGTGTCGCTCAGTTACATGGAGACGAAAACGGATACGGTCTCTTCCCCGGCCCAGATCCAGAGTTCGACGCCAAACAACACCAACAATATTGCCTTGCCGGCGTACCTGAGCAATGGCAGCCTCAACCCGAACAACCCCTTCGCCTCGAGTGGTCAGGCAGCCCTGCTCAACTACGCGTTCGGCGATATCCCCCGCGGTGACACCTACGATAACCACAACCTGCGTATTGTTGGCGATGTCGCAGGTACCTGGGGCGAATGGAATTACGATGCGGCACTCGTCCTCAACCACACCAGCCTGGATACCCAGCAGTTCGGCTATCTCCAGTACACGGGCCTGATCAACGCGATCAATACCGGTAGCTACAATTTCCTCAATCCCGCATCGAACAGCACGGCGGTACGAAACTCCCTCGCGCCGGGCTACGACAAGACCTCGACCTCGGACCTCGATGCCATCGACCTGGCAGCCAATCGCAGCCTGTTCGACTTGCCCGGTGGCGCGCTGGGTATGGCGGCAGGTATCCAATTGCGCCACGAAGCACAGAACGATCCCTCGCTGAATCCGGGTAACGAGTTCCAGGGCCTGGGCAACGCGCAGACCAAGGGTAGCCGCGATGTCGAGGGCGCGTACCTCGAGTTCGACGCGCCCTTGCTCGAATCGCTGGAGGCGGATTTGTCCGGCCGCGTCGATCATTATTCGGATATCGGCACGGAGTTCGCGCCCAAGCTGGGCCTGAAGTGGAAACCGCTTGATTGGCTGGCACTGCGCGGCACGTTCTCCAAGGGTGTGCGTGCGCCGAGCTTTTCAGAAAATGGCTCCAGCTCCAACGAAGGTTTCGTCACGTATAACCCGCCGGCATCGTTCGCTGCGGAACATGGCAACAACGGCTATGTCCAGGCGTACCAGCTGGCCCAGTTCACCGACGCCAACAAGGCCATCAAGCCGGAGCGGGCGAAGAGCTATACGTTGGGCGTCGTCTTGCAGCCGACCTCATGGCTGAATGCGTCGTTCGACTACTATCACATCAAGAAAACCGATGTGATTACATCGACCGATCCGAGCTCGATTCTTGATGCGTACTATGCGGGGCAGGCCTTGCCCGCAGGCACGCAGGTGATCGCCGATAAGCCCGATCCGCTCAATCCCAACGCCCTGGCACGTCCGATCGAAGTGATCGGAAGCTACATCAATGCCAACTCCCTGAAGACCGATGGCCTGGATGTCGACCTGCAGGCCCATTTCACCTTCGGTAACGGTATCCAGTACATCTCCGACTTCAGCGGTACGGATATCTTTTCCTGGAGGCTGACGCTGCCCGACGGCACGGTGGAATCGTTCGCGGGCACGCACGGTCCTTACAACCTGTCTTCAGGCGCCGGTACGCCGCGATATCGTGAGTCGTGGTCGAACACCATGATCTGGAACAACCTCACCCTCACCGGCACCTTCTATCACACCAGTGGCATGAAGAACACGGCGCCGGAC
>NZ_JBFUIR010000153.1:0-1569 GCF_056401755.1 Pseudomonas sp. P4_D7
GGTTTCCCCCTACGAATCCATCGATTCCAGAAAACTCCACGAAGCCGCCGACCGCGCGCTCGACCATTACCTCTGTCCGCCCGGTTCCACGCCGCCCCCACGTAAAAACCGTGGGATGTATGCCGTGACGGCGGACAACAAAACCGAAGAACTGCTGGTCGATGCCAGTGCAACACTCGCTTCGGCCAAAACCATCGTCCAGAACGTCTCCAGCCTGTTGCCGGCATCGCAGCGCCATGCGCTGGCGGGGATTGCGCAGTTGATCATGCTCGGGGAATTGGCGGTGAATCGGGCTCTGGATAATCTGCAATTGCCGGAGTGATGCGGGTGTCGGGATCACCTGGTGATTGATCGGGTGTTCATTCTGGCGCTTTCGCGAGCAAGCTCGCTCCCACAGGGTTTTATGCTGATGGCAGATGTTGTGTACGACGCTGAAACCTGTGGGAGCAGTTGATTATTACTGTGCCGTCTTCGTGTGGTTATTGAGTCGCTTCAGGGCATTCGCGGGTCCATCGCGTCACCGTCATGTCATTGAATTGCTCACCGAGGGTATCGACGCGTAGGCAAGTTCCTTTCTTCGCGTAGTACAAGATGCAGCGCGAGCTTTCAAACGAGCAGGTGTCCAGTTCGAAGAACTTGTGTGCAGCCAGCTCCTTTTCCACACCACTGTATTCATAACCGTCGGTGGTGTGCATCCGCGTCGGCTTCCATCCTTGTTTGACGAGCTTGGACTTGGCCGCAGCCAAACGCTCACCGACGACAATGCCTGCTGGCCCGCGCTTTTCGTGTGACGCCTGTGAGCCACCGGCAAACGCTGCGCTGATACCCATGCAATAAACTGCGACAAGTACGAGGGTTGAGGCCTTCATTGGACAGCTCCTCCGCAGATTTGTAGGTCGATAAAAAGTCTGGATACTCGGCGTAAGGTTGCGGAGGATAGTGATTCTTCTTGCCTGGACCTTCGGGAAGCGCCGCCCACTTTGTTGTCGATTTCTGGTTTCAATCCTTTTCAGGGCATTTGAAATTCCAGGAATAAATTTTCATGTCTTTGACTTCTTCGCCGACAGTTCCTACACCTAAACAATCTCCGTTCTTGATGTAGTTGAAGCTGCAGAAACGGGCGCCCTCCGTGCAAGACTCGATTTCATTGAAGCCTTTTCTTTGGATGACGTTTTCAACCCCGAACTCACCTGAGTAGGACGGATTCGGCTTCCAGCCATTTTTGATCAAAGCTTTTCGGGCTTTCGAAAATGGCATTCCCTCTTTGATAGGAACGTCTGCTGCGCTTGAGAATAAACTGACGCAACATAAAAGGCTGATGGCTAATATTTTTAGTTTCATTTAACAGTACCGCCAAAAATCTACCGTCCATGTACATTTGCGTCGCACAGAATGCCTGAGGCAAAAGTAGCGCTCAACATTTCCTACAGTCCTTTGATTGACTGTTGGTGAGTGGCTTATGTCGAGTCGCTCGCAATGCCTTTACGCCCCGACTGGGTTTACGTTTTGTGCGCGGGAAAAATTGCCGGTAATGGGGCAGATTTGTTTAAGTGGGGAGGAGCCGCAGTA
>NZ_JBFUIR010000154.1:0-1569 GCF_056401755.1 Pseudomonas sp. P4_D7
CACTCTGGCTGGGCTCGCTGGCGGATCTCTTAGTCGCGCCGCCAGCGAGGAAGTACTTGAAATCTGCCTCGCTGGGATAGGCCTTGAGTTCTTTCAGTATCTCGACCAGCTTTTTGTAACTATCCAGGCCGCCTTTTATATTCGGTCGAACAGGCACGACTTCCCACCCTGCATCGAGCAGGCCGGCCAGCACTTCCTTGAGATTGGCGAAACCAATTCTGTTCTCGCTGTCGTATTCGTAGATGGTGGGGAAACGTATAACGAAGCGTACGCGGCCGGCGTACTTATTCTTGACCTCCTGCCAGGTGAGCTTGTCACCCATGGCAACGCCAAGCTCTTCCCAGAATTCGATCAAGGCCAACGAAAGCGCCACGCCACAACCACGGCAGGATGAGCGGTTAAGCACAAATGTCAGCAGGATCGCATTGCTGCGATCCTCCACCTTGGGCACGTCGGTGGATGATGTGGATGCCTTGATCTGCTTGACCAGCCGCGCCTTGATCCCGTCCCAGGCCTCCGAACGCAGCAACGATTGCTCGGCATGGCCTTCGGTATCAACGATGGTGAAGCCCCTGCGACTTGTAGTCACCAGTCGCTTGACTGGGGCGGAACCCAGTTTGTCTTGTCGGCTGCGACGCTTGAGCGCCTCGACATTTCGATGGAACGTGCCTTTGCTCGCCAGTTTCAGGTGACTGCCGAACAGTATCCTCTCCTGCTTCGCCCGCAGGTCGTCGGAGCCGGGCTTGAGTTTTCCTGACAGCTTGCGCTTGCCTTTGCGGGTCGCCTTGGTATTGGGTTTGCCATTGATGGAGGAAGGGATCAGCGATTGATCCTGAAAGGCCAGCATATTGGTGTTTCTTGGATTGATGACATTGGGGACCTGGTTGAAGTCGGAATGGTCCACCGCCGGCTGATACAGGGCGGGCTGTGTCTTGTAAAGCTCCTCGATGTCCAGGTCGTTGTCCGACAATTCGGACTCGTCATCGCTGAACTCGTTTTCCACGACAACTGCCTTACCGTCGTTGGCTCTGCGTTTTTTCTTGGCTGGCGCCCTTGCTTTCTTCTTGCTTTCGTAGATGTCTTCGTAGATCAGTCCGCCTTCTTCATATTGCGGCTGGCGGTAAAGTTCATTGAACTCAGGCAGTAACCTGCGATTGATTGCACGATTTATCCCGGTCATGAAGTCGAAAATCCGCTTCTGGTCGGCAATGGATACTTCACCGTTCTCGGCGATCACCTGAGTGAGGAACGCGATGATGACCTCCAGAGTCAGGTCGTCGGCGAGAGTGGCTTGCCGCTGAATGCAGCCCGTGATGCCTGATGTAGCTACCGCTGTACGTATGCCCCGCCCGGCCGGTGTATGCAGTGCACGTGCTCCCATGACGTCGGCTTCGCTTTCAAGTGACGTGTCGTCATTGATGTGCGTGCCTTTCAGTTGCAGCGTGGCCCTGACGCGCCCCTGGGTTTGCTGCACCACATGCCAGGTTTCATGCGGAAGGTGCTTTTCCTGCCCCGGTGCGAGATGGATGGCGTTGCCCTGGGTATAGGCGTGGGCTTGCAACCTGGCCG
>NZ_JBFUIR010000155.1:0-1554 GCF_056401755.1 Pseudomonas sp. P4_D7
TTCATGGGGCCATTCGATGCACTCAATCCGCGTGCCATTGCTCGCTTGATCGCGGCGGTGATGGCGATCAGTGCGCTTGGCTACGTGGCCATGCGCTCCCTGGGGCCGCGTTATGGACTGCCGCTGGCTGGTTTTGCAGCAGGCTTTGTTTCAAGCACAGCCACCATTTATTCCATGGGTGAACGCGTATCGCGCCAGCCCTCTCTCATGAGCGGAGCGGTTGCAGGGGCAGTCCTTTCATCCATTGCGACCATCATTCAAATGACGGTAGTCATTGGGTTGATACAGGCATCRTTATTGACCGAGATGGTGTTACCCCTGTCATTTGGCGGTGTTGCCGCCACCCTGTATGGGCTCGTGTTCTTGCTTCGTAGAGCCCGTGCCAGCAGCACAGGAACTACAATTGAAGACGTAGGCCATGCTTTCAGTCTAAGAACGGCGGTGATATTTGCGACGCTTGTCAGTTTGATACTGCTAGTGTCAGCGGGTTTGAACGCATGGTTGGGGGCGCGTGGGATATTGCTGGGCGCAGCACTGACAGGATTGGCCGATGCGCACGCAACTGCTGCATCAGCCGCCTCCCTGATGGCCGCCGACAAGATTTCGAGTGCGCAAGCCGTTGAGCCCATTTTGATTGGCCTCACCACCAACACATTGATGAAGGCGGTGGTTGCCTTTAAGGCCGGCGGCGTCCCTTACGCGACACGTATCGTGCCGGGTCTTGCCTTCATGATTGCAGCTGCCTGGCTGGGAGACTGGCTCAGGTGATCATCTGATTTCTGCAGGTGAGTTGCAGCCGGCCGCATGGCCCCAACGAGCCATAATCATGCAGACCTTACCCCTTTTCCGCTTGGCGGACGCAGTCTGCGCTGGTACGCGTGAACGTTGTTCGATACCGCTCACAACATTCTTCCCGGTTCCCTGTTCGCACCTTGACGATGTCGCGCGACGCCTCCCCTGTCCGATCTAGGCCACGCCCCGGCACATGATGGCGACTGCCGAGAAATCTCGGGCGCGTGTCATACGCTAGGCACTTTCCGTAACTCCCTGCGCTCGGCCCAAAAAATCTCGCCGCGAGCTTTTTCGGCCGACCACGTCTAGTGTGTCATTAACAATGGGAGTGGCGCCCGTTCCAGCAGTGCGATGGTTGTACTCCCGAACACGAACTCCTGCAGCTTCGAGTGACCGAAGGCGCCCGCCACGATGAGGTCCGCTCCCAACTCACCAGCTTCCCGGATGAGGGCATCGCCGACGGCCAGATCGGAGGTCTCGATGGTACGGACCCGCGCGTTCACGCCGTGACGGTCCAAGTGCTCTCTCAGAAGTCGGTGCGGATCGATGTTTGCCGGGATCTCATCGATGTCCTTTCGGTGACCGACGGTGACCACATAGACGTTGCGAGCACGTCTTAGCAGTGGCATGGCTTCACTCAGTGCGCGCGCCGCCTGCGGGGAATCTCCCAAGGCGACCATGATGGTCGCAGGTTCCCGTTCAAGCTGGACTTGCCTTGGAAGGATGAGGACGGGCCTGCCGCTGTCGACGACTATCCTGACA
>NZ_JBFUIR010000156.1:0-1525 GCF_056401755.1 Pseudomonas sp. P4_D7
GAGGTAAGGTTCTCGCTAACCTTGTCTACCGAAAGTGCGCACTGGTCCGGCAGGCAACGCCAATTCGGTCCCGCTATCATGCTCACCACGGCCGCTGAGTCGCGGCCGTTTAAGGAACCATGGATGCGGACCCGATGATGCGCCCCGCCCTTGCCGTGACCGGCCTCGCCACATCCCTGCTTCTGGCTTGTGCCGTTCCGGCCCGCGAGAAAACTTCGCCACCGCATGCCGCGGGCACCAGCGTTGCCCAGGCACTACCTTCTCCAGATAAGGACCATCCGATGAACGCTGCCGTTTCGCCTGCGCTGCTGCCCGGAGCGCGCGACGCCGGGGCGCGCGTGCTGACCTTCCTGTCGACTGTCTCGTCTACGGCCGCATTCACGCCAGCGGGCATCGGGCATGCCATGGGCGTCACCCTAGGGCCGGACCCGAACAACGACTCCGGTTGGGCCATTTACCACAGCCCCGACTTGGGCCAGGGTTGGAGCTACTGGGTCCAATTTGCGGCGGGCGAGGCCACCTTGAAGCCGGGGTTTCGCTTCTGGTTCGACCACACCGACCGCGCCGCCGATGCCGCACCCGTGTGTGCGCTGCCCTTGGACAAGCTGCGCAGCACCTTGACGGCCCATGGTTGGGCTGAACGGTCCGTTCCTTCGGAAATCGGCAGTGTTCAGGCGATCGAGTTCGCCAAGGCCGACATGGTGCTGACGTTGAGCGCGCGCGATGGCGCGGACGTGCACGGCACCGCGTGTGTGCTGTCGCTGCAAACTGCTGACGCGCGCTGACCAGGAAGGACTCTCCCATGGCTGCGCCCCACCCCGACCTTGATGCCGCGGTAAACCAGTTTGCGCAGCAGCCAGGCGATGGCTGAGGCAACCGCTCGTACGCACTGTGTGCACCGTGTGCACCGGCCTAGTTGCGCGGCGCAACGCTTCACGGCGTGACATCTTTCACCTGCTGGATATTGAGCACATAGGGCGTCAACGGATCTGGATCGGCCTGAAAGAGTCCCGTTATCGTTGCAAACCCTTTGCGTCCCTGATGGTTCATCTGCACGTAGAATCGATGGATATCCTTGTGATCCAGGGTTGCTTCTGACTTGATAACCAGTTCAATTCCGCGACCAGGGCACGCCCTGTCGCTGAAATTCATGTGATCCTCTCCGAGAATGACAAACCCTCGAATCCGAATCACCTGATTCACAAACGCCTGCGGGCTTTTCAGGACACTGCAAACCTCCGTGGTGTTGATCTCTGTCCCGTGTGTCCCGGCTCCGGCGAATGCGACGGGCGAGAAAAACAGGAGCCACGACCACGCAGCTAAGGCATTAAGCACACTCGTCTTCACTCTTCACCCTCTGGGCAAGCGACAAAACACGCGGAAACATTGACCACAGCGTCGCGCGCAGTGTTCGTCTCTGGTGTCTCGGGCCGACGCCAGCCGTGTTCTTTTTTTGCCGCGTCGGATTGTCCTAGCGATGTCCTGAGTATCGCGGGTCATGCTCGTCAAGGCACATGAATACGAC
>NZ_JBFUIR010000157.1:0-1467 GCF_056401755.1 Pseudomonas sp. P4_D7
CCGAGTCCGGCCACCGGACGGCAGTTCCTTCGAGGTAACGTCGACCATGAGTCCCAGCTTGCGGAAGCAGTGGGGTGAGCATCTCGACGGGTCCGACGAGAAGGGAGAACAGTTCAATGTCCATGTGTATCTGGAAAAAAGGGGTGCAGCTCCAGGACATATTTCAGCGCCGTCTGTCGATCCAGCTCACGGAATACCCGTGCGCCTGCCAGAGGCAGGACGGCTTACCGTTTGCGCCGGAGCACCGTGTAGCCCAGATAATCTGCCGCTTGCTTCGTGGGAGGGAGAAGTCCTCCAATTCGGAGACGTTTTCTACCTGCCCTGTGTCAGTCGTGCGTTCGGCAGCACCGAGTGCAGTCTAGAGCTGACGGAAGCCGGGAAGCTGAAGGCGATTGGTGTCCAGCAAAAGAACGCAACGGCCGAAGGGGCTACCGCCGCAGCCAAAGAGGGCTTGGGCCAGGTGGCGGATGCCAGGGCTTCGCAGCGCGCGGCAAGTACAAAGAGACTAGAGGCAAAAACGGCTGCGCTCAAGGCTGAGGCGGACTACAGCAATGCTCTCGCGGCACTCGCGCCCAATCCGCTTAAGGCGGACGAGGATGYCACCGAAGCACTGAAGGCACATACCACTCTTTCGAATGCGAAGGTTGCTGACATAGAAGCAGACGATGCCCTCCGAGGAGCCATAGCGAATGCGGGAAATGTGCCATGAGTGATCGTTTCGGAAACGCGTGGAACGTACGTACGAAGAAAGTTTCAACGGGATTGTTGACCGCGTTGCCGCAGTTCAAGCATCCCGCCCTTCCGGTGCCGATTGTTCAGAGACGGGCATTTGCCCTCGTGCAGCCGACGGCAGAATCTACTACTGTGCGAGCAATCGACTGGCACGAGCTCGGGGCAGTCCCACCGGCCAAAGATCAGACGCCTTGCAATTCTTGCAGTTCGTTCGCGATGACCACGACAGTGGAAGCACTCCACTTCATCAAGACGGGTAAGCGAATTGCGCTCTGCGCAGGCTTCATCCATACCTGTTTGATGGAATGCGACTGCGACGAACCGGCGGATCTTGCCGAAACGGTCAATATTGTCTGTGCACACGGCATTGCCCTCGGCGCCGAAGACGATTATCCCGACCCTCCGACTATGTGTGCGACTCGTAACCTCTACCCGGTCATCCAACGGGCGGCACTTCGGGATCAGCAGCAAGCGATGAACTCCCTGGTGGAGAACGGCCCGTTTGTTGCGACGATGAKGACTGAGCCCTCGTTTCTACGCCTCCCAAAAGGGCGAATCTACAGGTTTAACGACGCCCCGGGAGCAACGCTGCACTCGGTGTCAGTAGTTGGATTTGACGCCGATGGCCAGTATTGGATCATCGCAAATAGCTATGGCAAGTCCTGGTGCGACGGTGGTATTGGGCGGGTCGCGTTCGGTACGGACGCTCCGCTCGGAGGTCGCGAAGGATGGCGG
>NZ_JBFUIR010000158.1:0-2211 GCF_056401755.1 Pseudomonas sp. P4_D7
TGTGGGAGCAATGTGGGAGCAACTGTCTTTTTTAGACAGCCGCCCCATGCCGCCATCCGGCCTGATCACGGACCATCGCATTGATGGCCGTGATCAGGCATCGCATGCAGGCAACGATGGCCACCTTGGCTACTTTTCCCCGCGCCCGCAGGGCGCGGTAACGCTCGCCCAGGGCTGTTCCTTTTGCTCTGACGGCGGCCCAGGCGGCCATGTATAACGCGCGCCGGACGATCCATCGGCCGGCGCGTACGCGCCTGGCACCGTCACGGCAACCACTCTGGTCGACGTAAGGCGCCACGCCCACCAGCGCGGCGATCTGCTGTCGTGTGAGCCGTCCCAGCTCGGGCAGGTACGCGATCAGGGTCGCTTCTACGACGGGCCCGACACCCGGCACTTCGCGCAGCCGTGAGGCAGGATCGACGGCCTTCGTGGCTTTCGCGATACGCCGGTCGAGCTCACGGATTTGCGTACTGGCCGCCTCGATCATGCCGCACAGCGCGTGCTGGGCTGCAGCCAGCTGCGTCTGCTTCAGACGTCGACCGTTGTCGTCACGCTGGCTGACCATCTGCAACCGGCACCGCACCAGTTCGGCCAGTTCGCCGCGTTCGGGCGACGGCATCTCGTACGGTTGTGGAGTGATATTCGCCGCCATACGCGCCAGGATCTGGGCGTCGAGGGTGTCACTCTTGGCAAACCGGCCCATGGCTCGCGAGTAAGCCGAGGCGCGATGCGACGCCAGGCGGGTGACGCAATAACCGGCCTGAGCCAGCGCATCGATGATCCCTCGCTCATAGCCGCCCGTCGCTTCGATAGCGATGTGGGGGACCTCCAGGGGCGCCAGCGCGAGCAGTAACGCGCGATGGCCTTCGGCCGTATTGGCGAAGCGTTCGCAGCGCTCACCAGGAAAAAAACCCACGTCCAACATGGATTTACCGGTGTCGATTCCTACATGGATGCTCATGATTTCACTCCGGAGTACGATCGGAAGTGAGAGCACCTCCACCATGCCCCGGCTTGTGATTTCGAGGTACGACTCGGGCAACTGTTCGGGCTATTGGTGGAGGGAGTGCGGCAGCCCCAGCTCCCACACGTGCTCGCAGCACCGCCGCTAGCGGGCTTGCCGCACTCCGCTCTCACCCCGAAGCCTACGCCGACGCAAAGACACAAGCCGCTTCAGACTACGTACCAACTACGTTGTCGCGGCCGGTCTTGCCGTCTGGCTGCTCGGTGCGACGCCGCAGGCGGCACTCCAGTCCGACGCACGCGTACCGCTGATCCTGCTCGGCGTGCTACTCCCCGCCATCTTCGTCATGCTCGCGCGCTCGGTCAGCAGCGCCGGCATCGTGCGCACGGACGTGGCCCAGCGGCTCTCCCTGTTCCTCTCGCTGGCGGCGGCCTTCCTCCTGTTCGGCGAAGCGCTCGTCCCGTTGAAGGTCCTCGGGATCGGCCTCGCACTCGTCGCCGTGGCATGCATCCTCTGGCGCAAGGAGCGCGTAGAACGCGCAGGCTGGCTAGCGCCGCTCGCCGTGTTCGCCGGCTTCGGCGCCATCGACATCTGTTTCAAGCTGGTTGCCCAGGCACACGCGCCCTTCCCGAGCGCCCTGCTCGCCTCGTTCCTGATCGCGCTGGTGCTCTGCTGGATCGCCGTGTTCGCGCGCGCTCTGACCCGCCAGGCGCCGTTGTCCTTGCGTAGCATCGGTTTCGGCGTGGTCCTCGGTGCGGCCAACTTCGCCAACATCCTGTTCTACATCCGCGGCCATCAGGCGCTGCCGAATGATCCGTCGCTGGCGTTCGCGTCGATGAATCTGGGTGTCGTGTTGCTCGGCGCACTTGTCGGTGCGCTGGCATTCCGCGAGAAGTTGTCGTGGTTGAATTGGCTAGGTCTCGCGATCGCCGTTGCGGCGATCGGTGTTATGACGATCGCCTGATCGGGGTGCAGGAGTCCGATCAGGACAAAGACTGAGTCCAGCGCTTTCGCCGATGAATTGCAGTGGTCAAGCTTTTCTGGACACCGGTGTAGGAGCCTGAGCCGCCAGTTGCTCGAAGAGCACTGGCGGGATGTCGTTTAGTCGCGAGTGTTGCCGTTCTAGGTTGTAGTAGATCAGAAAGTCGGTCAGCTCCTTCTCGGCCTCGGCGATAGATGCGTAGCCTCCTTCAGGTACCCACTCGTACTTGAGCGTCTTGAAGATCCTCTCGATCACGGCGTTGTCC
>NZ_JBFUIR010000159.1:0-1421 GCF_056401755.1 Pseudomonas sp. P4_D7
TCCCGCAGCTGCTCCTGTAGGAGCCGGCTCCGCCGGCGATGCTCCTGCCTCTCAGGCCGCCGCAGAAGCCGCCCACATGAATGCCTCAGGCTTCCCCGCTGGCGCCACGCTCTGCGCYAAGTGCAATACGCAGGCGCTGGTGCTGATGGATGGTTGCCAGACTTGTTTGAATTGTGGGTATTCGAAGTGCGGGTGAGAGGATCTTCCGTGAAGTAACGATCGACTTGCCGGAGTGGAAGGATTCATGGCGACCAAGGCAATCCGCAAGATCGCAACGAAGAAGACGGTGGCGAAGCAATCCTTCGCGAAGAAGTCGGCAAAGAAAGCTGCAGAGAAAGTAGTAACGAAGGTCGCGGCTAAAAAGGTCGTCAGAAAGACGGCCGATGGGAAGGCTGCCCCTGCGATGGCGGCGAAGAAGGCGGTCAAAAAGAAGAGCGCGCGGAAGGCTTCTTCCTCCGCTACGGCGAAACGCGCTTTGAAGCGTCCCGCCGCGAAGAAGGGTCCAGGTGGCGGCGGCTGACCCATGGAGCGGAATGTATACGAGTCCCCAAAGGATGGGCTCTTATCAATAGGGCATGACTACTACTACTGGTCCACTCGCCTAACCGATTCCAGTTGGCAAATGTGCTTGGCGGTCGTTGCTGGAAATTGGGCTGCTTATGGCTCGCTTTCAGGCGTGATGCAGTCTTTCTTCGCCATTTGGTCTTTGGGTCTGATCTTCTTCAGCCTTGCCTTTGCACTTGCAGCGTCCCTGGCAATGAKCGAAATGCATCGACGTCTGCATTATTCGGCTGAAGCAGATTGGGATGCGTGGACTGCGAAGCACGCTGCCTATACGGCGGGTACGAACCCACACGATCCGTGGCCATCAACCCGACCCATCGAAGTATTCGGAGTTGTGGCTCGTATTCTAAAAACTACGGTACCACTCATTTCTGGCGCGGTTCTCATAGTTGGCGTGTGTGTCGAGAAGCCGCAAAAGGTAGAAGCCCAGAGTTCCCACGACGCGGGTCGTGTCAGCACCAGTCTGAACGTTGCGGTGATCGTTCCAGATAGCTCGATCAGAGATCGAGTCCTCTCGCCGGGCGGGGAGGCCGCCAGGCACGCGGTCAAATCGAAGGTCAAGAGCCGGTAGATATACGGGTCAGCAGTATGTGCAAGCGGCTGGGCGTTGGCGGTACCAAGATTGCGAAGCTGCCTCAACAGCGACCGCGGCCCGTTCCATCCGGTGTCGGCTACCTTTTGCAATTCGCTGGCTGTCGCTGACAATGGTGTCGGGCCATTCAAGCCCCGCTAAACACCGCTTGTCGACCGTTCCTAAAGGCGCGACGGTCAGGAGCACTTGTGGCCTGTCGCTACTCTCCCTGCGTCACAATATTGAGAGCTCAATGCCAAAGCCAACGCAAGGAAATGAATGGGTG
>NZ_JBFUIR010000160.1:0-1412 GCF_056401755.1 Pseudomonas sp. P4_D7
GCTCCGATTTACGCGCTCCGATTTACGCAGTTTGAACAGGCTGAGCATGCTCATGATGTACATCACGATGGCGCCGAACACCGCCATGGTGATCATCGCGGCGGTAAGGGTCATGCCACCGAGGTTGATCAGGCCGTCGCTGTAAATCGCGGCGATGCCGATGATGCCGCCGACAATAATGGCGCGGTGCGGTGTCTGGAAGCGCGAGAGTTTCGCCAGCGAGGCTGGCAGATAGCCCGCGCGGGCGAGGGCGAAGAACTGACGTGAGTAGCCGAGAATGATCCCGTGGAAACTGGCAACCAGACCGAACAGACCGATCCACACCAGCATATGCAACCAGCCAGAGTTGTCGCCGACCACGGTTTTCATCGCTTGCGGTAGCGGGTCGTTGATGTTGGCCAGGGTGCGCCAGTCGCCGACGCCGCCGGCAAAGAACATCACGCCCATTGCCAGCACTACCAAAGTCAAAATGCCGCTGATGTAGGCCTTGGGAATCGTGCGCTTCGGATCCTTGGCTTCTTCGGCAGCCATCGCTGCGCCTTCAATCGCCAGGAAAAACCAGATCGCAAACGGAATCGCGGCGAACATCCCGGCAATCGCTGGCGCACCGAACACATCCGAACCGGCCCAGCCATTCAGTGCGAAGTTGCTGAAGCTGAAGGCCGGCGCGACCACGCCCATGAACACCAGCAACTCGGCCACCGCCAGTACGCAGACCACCAGCTCGAAGGTCGCCGCCAGTTTCACCCCGAGAATGTTCAGCCCCATGAACACGATGTAAGCGCCGACCGCCGCATGCTTCGGATCGAGTGCCGGAAACTGCACATTCAGGTAGGCGCCAATCGCCAGAGCGATGGCCGGTGGAGCGAAGACGAATTCGATCAGCGTCGCCAGCCCGGCGATCAATCCGCCTTTTTCACCAAACGCTCGACGACTATAGGCAAACGGCCCGCCCGCATGAGGAATCGCGGTCGTCAGTTCGGTGAAACTGAAAATGAAGCAGGTGTACATGGTCGCGACCATGAACGAGGTCACCAGGAAGCCCAGTGTTCCGGCGACGCCCCAGCCGTAACTCCAGCCGAAATATTCTCCGGAAATCACCAGCCCTACCGCAATGCCCCACAGGTGCAAGGTGCCCAGCGTGGGTTTGAGTTGTGTGTTCATGCGTTTGCTCCCTGAACGGTTTGGAAAGCTCGGGGAGGGCGTGTGCAGTGGGCGTGCCATTGCTGTGAAACAAGTCGTAATGAGTTGAAAGCTGTCGTATCGGGGATGTTCGCGGTGGGATAGCTGCTTTTTGTGCGCCAGTTGGGTGCGATGGTGCTTGTTATGCCGTCTTCGCGAGCAAGCTCGCTCCCACAGGGGAATGCATTTCAAATTGTGGGAGCGAGCCTGCTCGCGAAGAGGCCCGCCCA
>NZ_JBFUIR010000161.1:0-1404 GCF_056401755.1 Pseudomonas sp. P4_D7
CCCCGAAGCCAACCATTTTCAACAGACGCATCAAAGCGAAGCCATAACGTGCTTCGGCATCATCTCGCAGCGGAGCGATTTCCACTGCGACGTAGCGGTGATCCGGATAGTTTTTCCGTATGAATGCTTTGACGTGCTCCGCAAACTCAAAAAAGACGTTATACCCACCCCGGTACTTATCATCGATTGTGATGTAGTCGATCACAATCAGGTCGTGGTCGCGCAGGTGTACCAATTGACAGTAACCCGCGAGATCACTGTTGATGAAGAATGCAAGAACGTGAAAGCGGTCATCGAAACGCTTATTGTAATTATTTAGCCAGTGCCCGATCTCGTTGGTGTCCGTTCGAAGAGACGGAGGGGTATGGGTTGCGTAGATTGCGATTGCGCCCGCGTAGTTGGCATCGGAGGTTGACTTGATTTCTTTGATTGAATAGCTGGCCGAATAGTCAACTTGCATCTGCTGATAATTCCTAGTTATCGTCAATTAGACCGTTTCAACGGCATAGCAAGCCACATCCACAGCGCGAAGTATCCTTCTCGAAACCGCCGGCTCTATGTTTGGATCGCCAGCATATTGTCGTTCTCGAGAATCGCTTGGCGCTGAATGAGCGAGTCCACGACATCCGAGATTCGCTCACGGACCTGAGCACTAATGGCGCGCACGCCGATGGCCCTAGCCACACGCTCAACTACCTGTGAACGGCTCGCGCCAAAGTTGCGATCGACGATGAGCATCACAGCCGCGGCGAGTTCGGTAGGCGGCAGCATGTCGGGCCTACGCAAAGCGATGGAGATGACCTCCGACCGATCGCGGATAGCCGGCTGCGTCTCAGGAAGCGATAGAAAATCACCATCTTTAGCGAGGTAGCGTTGGCCTACGGCGACGTCGATGGCAGCACTCACCGCCAGCTGTATACGGCTTCCCGCTCGCCTCACACCCCAAGCATCACGAATCCGAGAAACGACCTCGTCCACGTGCACGGGACCTTCAATGCTGACTGCCTCAACAACCAACTGCGTGATCACTCCCTTGGGGACTTCGTGCAGCTCTTCAGTGCGGTGCGCAGGCCGGTTCAACTTCGCTTCTTCGTATAACGGGAAAGGGTCCGAACCCTCTTCCGGCACATCCTCACGTTCAACGTAAGTCCCCTCCCGGTCAAGAGCAAGGGCCAACGCCGCCTCTTCAACCCCTTCGTCGAACGCCTTACGCGCTGCCTCGATCCGGAGACAAACCAGCTCGAGTTGCTCCACCGGCCTTTGGAACCAGTCGGTACTCCAGATGCGATGAAGATTCCAGCCATGGTCTTCAAGCACTTGCTGACGAAGGCGATCACGATCGCGGGCAGACTGCGCATCGTGGTATGCGGCACCGTCGCATTCGATACCGAGGAGGAAGCGACC
>NZ_JBFUIR010000162.1:0-1392 GCF_056401755.1 Pseudomonas sp. P4_D7
ATCGAAGCCCCAGTAAACGGCGGCCGTAACTATAACGGTCCTAAGGTAGCGAAATTCCTTGTCGGGATCGAAGCCCCAGTAAACGGCGGCCGTAACTATAACGGTCCTAAGGTAGCGAAATTCCTTGTCGGGTAAGTTCCGACCTGCACGAATGGCGTAACGACAGCGGCGCTGTCTCCACCCGAGACTCAGTGAAATTGAAATCGCTGTGAAGATGCAGCGTTCCCGCGGCAAGACGGAAAGACCCCGTGAACCTTTACTATAGCTTTACACTGAACGTTGAGTTCTTCTGTGTAGGATAGGTGGGAGGCTATGAAACCAGGACGCTAGTTCTGGTGGAGCCATCCTTGAAATACCACCCTGAAGTGCTTGACGTTCTAACCTAGGTCCGTAATCCGGATCGGGGACCGTGTATGGTGGGTAGTTTGACTGGGGCGGTCTCCTCCCAAAGAGTAACGGAGGAGCACGAAGGTACGCTCAGCGCGGTCGGACATCGCGCACTGTGTGCAAAGGCATAAGCGTGCTTGACTGCGAGATCGACGGATCAAGCAGGTACGAAAGTAGGTCTTAGTGATCCGGTGGTTCTGTATGGAAGGGCCATCGCTCAACGGATAAAAGGTACTCCGGGGATAACAGGCTGATACCGCCCAAGAGTTCATATCGACGGCGGTGTTTGGCACCTCGATGTCGGCTCATCACATCCTGGGGCTGTAGCCGGTCCCAAGGGTATGGCTGTTCGCCATTTAAAGTGGTACGCGAGCTGGGTTCAGAACGTCGTGAGACAGTTCGGTCCCTATCTGTCGTGGGCGTTGGAGATTTGAGGGGGGCTGCTCCTAGTACGAGAGGACCGGAGTGGACGTTCCGCTGGTGTTCGGGTTGTCATGCCCATGGCATTGCCCGGTAGCTACGAACGGAAGTGATAACCGCTGAAAGCATCTAAGCGGGAAGCACGCCCCAAGATGAGATCTCCCGAGAGCTTGACTCTCCTAAAGGCACCATCAAGACTAGGTGGTTGATAGGCACGGTGTGGAAGTGCAGCAATGCATTGAGCTTACGTGTACTAATGAGCCGTGAGGCTTGACCATATAACCCCAAGACGCTTCACCGTCTTAACATCTCTCTACTCGCTTTCCGAATCCGGACGCTTGTCACTCGTTTACACCCTCTGTGAAGCCGGCGCTTTTATAGCGCTGCTTCCACCCCTTCCCTGGCGGCCATAGCGGCGTGGTACCACCTGATCCCATCCCGAACTCAGAAGTGAAACGCGCATGCGCCGATGGTAGTGTGGCTCAAGCCATGCAAGAGTAGGTCACCGCCAGGGGCCTTATACCCTAAAAACCCAGTCTCCTCCGAGACTGGGTTTTTTTTTGCGCGCAGCGCAAGACCCGCAAC
>NZ_JBFUIR010000163.1:0-1363 GCF_056401755.1 Pseudomonas sp. P4_D7
CCACCCATCCTGGGTTCCACTATCACATCGACCCGGAAGCSACYTCMCACGACCTGATGAATGAGGCGACCGAGTGGCTTCAGTACGCYCGTAGCCTCACRMGGYTACTTKCCGACTTCATCCATGAAGCCGATACCGTCGATTGCCAACGCGTGGCGCATGGCATGGAGGCGATCGGTGCGTTGATGCATATGGGGTGCAGTGCACGGCGCAGGCGCATGCTCGGATGTGTTGGGAGTAGGGGGCGGGTAGGTGACTTTGGTGGCGAAGGATGGTGCGTCTGCGTCTGAGTGGACGCGGCCGTTGGGCTAGCCGGCATGGCCACGGCTCGAAGGGCTTCCGTCGCCGGACATGCTGGCCTCGGAGCTACATCCTTGAACAGGTTCCCGAATTCGAGCGCCCGATCTTTCAAAGCTCGTCGCGTCCAGCTATAACCGCTAGCTGGAGACGCAACGCGACGGATATCCCGAAGAACTCAAGGAGCTTTGATGACTGAACAACGCCTCCGCCTGCGCCCCATCCCGCGCCGTACGCGCTATTTGGGCGCCCCCCTGCTCGTCCTGGTGTTGCTCCTGGCTGCGCCGCTCGTCAGTAAGGCAGCAAAGGTTCCTCCCGGCTTTGAGCAATACGCGACGACGGATGTCGGTGGCGGACTCAGCTGTGTTGTCGGTGCGACAACCCATAAAGGAGAAAGCTCGGATGAACGCGCCTATGTGTATTTGGAGGAATCCACGTCACACAAAATACGATGGATTACACCGATTCCTGTGCGTTCCGGTTGGTACCAGAATCGTGCGTCGCACTGCGTAGCAGCCGGCGACTCTATCTATGCCCTCGTCCAGTCCGACACGAATGCCGTACCGGTAATGTCGCAGACGTTGATCAGCATAGCGACGCTAAACCAAGCTAGCGGTCATATCGAGACGAACGACATAGTGAAAGTGCCGGATCTGAAGGGTGCGCACACGGTCTTCGTTTACGACGGCGCTGAAAATTTTCGCTTTGAAGGTGGAAAAATCGTTGTAACCGGAGAATGGGCAACGAAGGGTGACGCTGCGGACACGCGAACTCCGTTCAAGACCAGTGTGCCGGTAGCGATTTCGCACTAAAGACTTTGTGACAAGGAGAGTGCAAATGACAACCCCGCAACAGCAGTTCATCGCCGACATATATCCGGCCGCAAAAAATCTGTCAGACAAAACAGGCAATTCGTTAGAACTGATTCTGGCCCAGACGGCGCTTGAGACCGGTTGGGGTCAACACGTACTGCCAGGCACAAAGAACCTCTACAACATCAAGGCAGACGCAAGTTGGCACGGGAAAACGGCAGAGTTCACGGTGCCCGAAGTCGACGATGCGGGCA
>NZ_JBFUIR010000164.1:0-1350 GCF_056401755.1 Pseudomonas sp. P4_D7
GTTCCGACGCGATCTTGTCGAGCAGAGACTTGCGACGTCCCGCGATGATGACTTTATTGCCCGCCTTGTGAAATCTTAGCGCCAGACCGAGGCCGATGCCTGAGGTGCCGCCAGTAACCAGAATCGTGTTGCCAGTGCTGTTCATAGTAAACTCCAGAAACGATGACTAAGCGGACAGCTGTCCACTTTAAAACCGTACCGGACAACTGTCCGCTTAGCAATGCAGTGAAGGAAAATTTTGTTCATGACTCACGATTTGGTGATGCGTTCTGACGCCAAGAAAAACCGGGAACGGATTCTGGAGGTCGCAGTGGTAGAGCTGACTAGCGATCCTGCGATTCCGTTAAGCACGATTGCGAAGAAGGCGGGGGTAGGGCAAGGCACGTTCTATCGTCACTTCCCTACCAGGGAGAAGTTGGTATTCGAGGTTTATCAGTTCGAAATGCAGCAGGTGGCCGCGTTGGCAGAGGAGCTGCTGGCGACCAAACAACCTAAGGAAGCCCTCCGAGAGTGGATGGACTGCCTCGCTGAATATGCAATGACAAAGGCAGGACTCGCTGCTGCGATCCAACAAGCCGCTTCCGTTTACGAGTTCCCAGGGAAGTCGGGATACGCTCCTGTCCAAGGAGCTGCCGAATTGCTTTTGAGGGCAAATGAGAAGGCAGGAACGATTCGTAGCGGGATTACAAACGACGACTTTTTTCTAGCCATCGCTGGAATATGGCAAATGGATGCCCAGAGCGAATGGCGCTTACGTCTCGCCAGATTGATGAATTTGGTGATGGATGGTCTGTGCGCTGGCAGCCCCGAAAGCCTGAAAAAGAATAATGCTTAGCATCAAAATCAGGACAAGCGTCGGCAAAAACAGGAAACGGAGCGCATCGGCAAATCGTCGATCTTGTTTAGAGCGGCTTAAGCTTGAGTAGCCGCCCCAACCTATAAGCCGCGCTCTATTCTGCGCGGCGGCCATACTGCCAGCGTCCTTGTCGTCACTGCGTCCATCTGTGCCCTAGCCCGTGAGTATTCACGAGGTCTCTCGGTTGTCGTCCTTCGAGACCCGTAAGCAAATTTTCCAGTGCACGCAGTGCCATCGCATTGCGTGTATCGCTTGTTGCAGAGCCGATATGAGGCACAGTGACAACGTTCTTCAATTTGAAAAGACCTGAACTCACAAGCGGTTCTTTCACGTAAACATCTAAACCCGCTGCTCGTATCGTTTTCTCCTCAAGCGCTTGGAAGAGTGCGTCCTGATCAACCACAGGGCCGCGAGAAACGTTAATCAAAATACTCTCCGGGCCCATCAACGCTAGCTCCTTACGTCCGATGAGGTTTCTCGTGCCGTCCGTCAAC
>NZ_JBFUIR010000165.1:0-1322 GCF_056401755.1 Pseudomonas sp. P4_D7
ATCATAGATTCCATCAAGCAGTTTATCACGCTCGGAAAGGAGGTCTCCAAGTTGGGTGCAGCACGACTACCCACAATTCAGGACAAGAACGGCAGCTTGACTCAGCGCGATGTGCTCGTTCTTTACCTCGCACATTTGATGCACCTCACCGAAACGGCTCTCGCAGGCGCGGGCTTACCCAGGAACCTTTTGCGCCGGTTCGCTCACCCCGCTTGGAAAGACCATTCCAAGGAAGAAAACGCCAAGGAGATGCGCCGTCTTATGGCGGAGGCGATTGTGCTCGCGCGCTCGGTCGGTGCTGACCTTGCAGACGTCATGGACCTCGCGAGTGCGCTGACGCTTCTTGAACAACTAAAGACCTTGTCCGAGGAATTGCTGCCGGTCGCGTTGATCGGCGAACCTGTGCGGGAGGCCACCGCAGCAGGTGCTGGCGCCCTGCTATCTACGCCAGAAAACACACGCCAGGCCTATCTTATCGTGGACGTTGGAGCAGGCACGACTGACGTCGCAGGTTTTCTTTGCGTCAACAACCCGGACTGGGATAAAGCGCGCGTCTTCGAAATCTCGACAGCCGCTACCGCCATGAATAAGGCGGGTAACATGCTGGATCAGATCCTACACAAATATATTCTCGATAAGAGTTCGCTCACCCAAGACACGACCGAATACCGTTCCGCGTCGCTGGACATCCGGCGACAGCGGCGGGCACTGAAGGAGCAGCTCTTCGCGGAAGGCCGACTGGTCGTTCTGCTTCCGACGGACGAAGCAGTCGAGGTCGAGCTTTCAGCCTTCCTCAATCTGCCTCAGATGCGGGACTTTTCGAAGACGCTCCACGACCTCGTAGCGGAATCGGCCGCGATCGTTGCAGGAGCCGCTTCGCGAATCAAGCTGGTGGCGACTGGAGGTGGCAGTCGGCTGCCGTTTGTGAGAAAGCTGGCGGAAGAAGGAGTTCGGCTCAACAAGCGGCACATTGAGTTCGATCTTGTCGAAGCGATGCCTACTACGCTAGCTGAAACGAACCCCGAACTCAGCGACGCGTTCCCCCAAGTCGCCGTCGCATTTGGCGGATCTCTTCCAGAGCTACCTGAACAACGGTCGAGTGTGCCGACAGGAATAGAGCATGCTCCGAAACGCCTTATCGCACCTATGTACAAGTCGTAGGAAAATCCGGCGGCCCACAGTGATTACTTTGGAAGAGGAGTCAGGCGGAAATTATTTCCGTTGAGTTCTCAACTTGGGTTGGATGTTATGGCGCGTTCTGTCTTCGTGACCGATGCGGCGAACCATTGCTCGACATGAAAGCGTTCGGATGCGTGTTCAAT
>NZ_JBFUIR010000166.1:0-1303 GCF_056401755.1 Pseudomonas sp. P4_D7
CCTTTCCACGTGAGCCATACGCTACCCAGCGCGAGCTCTCGCAGAATTCGGTCGGCCAATTCGACCTGACGTTCGACTGGAATGTGCCTGTTTTCGATCAGCGTCGCGACGGACAGCTGAGGAGTCGCATAGGCAGCCTCAAGACGCTGCCGTGACTGGTCGGTGAGGTATTCGGGTTCGAGTTTCATGAGCAGTCCCATTGGGGACGCCCCGTCTTGCAAGCCGATTGGGTACTCGACTATGAGGCTCTTCTCCTCTGGTGGCTCCTCCAGCATATGAACCTTACCGATGAAGTATTGATTCATTCGCCCGGCGCGCCCGGAAATATTCTTGAATGTGAAAAAATCAAAGGGACTGTTGTTGATTCTTCGGTCATAGATGATGACGTTCTCTGCCGACGTGTTCACCCCCTCGATCATGGTGGACGTGCAGATGATGTAGCGAATGGTTCGCTCGTTGAACAACTTCACAAAATATTGCTGGATGGCCCTTGGCACACCGCCGTGGTGAATGCCGATGCCTAGCGAAATCGCCTTCGCTACGTTCCAGGCAGGATGATAGTTATCCGCAATCCATTCTGAAATTTCACGGGTGCCATCAAGCGCAGAGAAGTCCCCCTCATCGATTAAATATTGCGCGACCCGATTTGCGCTTGCCGGTGACTGGCAGTAGATCAGGGTAGGGGAGGTGATCTGCGAGCACAGCTCAAGAAGCTTATCCTTTCGCGTGTCGCCGCGCGTTCGCAGGTTGTAGTGCGTCACGTCGACTGCCACGGTCGAGAAGTTCGAGGGAATGAAATTGTACTCATACCCATCCAGGCCTTGGATGTTCTGAATATGTGGGCCGAGTAGATAGAACTGAGCATTCAGTTTCGCAAGCTTGTGAAAAGCAAGGCTGAGATCAATAGATCGATTCTTTTCGTCAGAATCGCTGGCAAGGTCGAGCTTGTAGAACTCGTCAATGACGAAGAAATCAACATCACCCAGGTCATCACGCTGGAGCACCCTCTCCTGGGTCAGCAAGTACACATTAATAGGGGCATCTGTTGCCGCTTGGCTAGGGTGCGTGATGATGTTGCACTGCTGACGAAAGCGCCTGACCAGCCGCCGGCGAGTTTCATCAATGAGCGCGATCGTAGGCACGATCACTACAACCTTTCGGAACTTGCCCTGTGCGAGGACAGCATCAATCACCAGGCTCTTACCGACGCTGGTCGAGGCACTTAGTACGACGTTTCTGCCTTGCATCAACAAATGGAAAACATGTGCCTGCAGGCGATGAAAAACCATGCCTTTCTCAATCC
>NZ_JBFUIR010000167.1:0-1273 GCF_056401755.1 Pseudomonas sp. P4_D7
CGGCTCCTTGTATCTTAGGGATGCCTTCCGTTGGGAGGTGCAGCAAGTGAGATCCCGGGGAGGCCGCCGGCTCCTGGAAGCAGAGTGATTCTGACTTCGATTGTAGAGTGGCCCCCCGCCTCATTGCCCACTGCGGAGAGTATCGAGAAGCCCACAAGGGACTTCGCATTACAAGGTCGCAGCGGCATCAAATGCGAGGTCGGGGAGCCGGGATCATTCTTGCGCTAACGCGCCGAGGATGAAAGTCATGACGGTATCAGTGGGTCTGGACGTGGCGGCGCGCAGCGTCGTCATGGCCGCGCATGAAGCAGGCGCGGCGGGCAAGGCCGTGGCTAAGGGCACCTTCGAGCAGACGCCGGCCGGCCATGCCCGGCTGGTCAAACAACTGCTCAAGCTGGCCCCAACCTATGTGGTGATGGAGGCCACCGGGATCTATCACCTGGATCTGGCCATTGCGCTGGATCGCGCCGGCTTACCGGTCTCGGTGATCAACCCGCGCAGCGCCAAGCGGTTCGCCCAATTGAAGCTCAAGGGCAGCAAGACCGATAGCATCGACGCCGGCCTGTTGGCCGACTACGGCCACGCCCTGCTACCGCCCCGCTGGTCGGCCCCCAGCATCGGCGACCTCGCCTTGCGCGATCTGGGACGGCAGATCAATCGCCTGACGGCCGATCGCACACGAGTGAAGAGTCGCCTGCATGCCTTGAACGCCAAACAGGACACCTACGCCTTGCTGCTCGAGGACGAAGCGGAGGCCATCGAGGCCTTGGACCGGCGCATCGAACGGCTGCGTGCAGCGATGCGCACGCTGATCGACGACGACCCGATCCGTCAGTCCCAGCTCAAGCACATGATTGCTGCACCGGGTGTGGCGGAGGTCTCGGCGATGGCTCTGTTGGCCGAACTGGCCATGTTGCCGACGACCATGAAAGCACCGCAGGTCAGCCGTCACGCGGGCCTGGACGTCTGCCTCAACCAGTCCGGCAGCAGTGTCCACGGCGCCTCACGCATCAGCAAAGGCGGCAACGCCTACCTACGTGCCGGAACCTACATGCCAGCCCTGGTCGCCGTCCGGCATGACCCCTTGGCCAAGGCCTTCTACGAGCAACTCGTCCGCCGTGGAAAGAAGAAGCGCCAAGCCCTCACGGCGGTCATGCGTAAGTACCTGACAGGCCTGTGGGCCTGTCTGCAGAACAACGAGAACTTCGATACCTCGAAGCTCTTCAGCCCTGAACACCTCAAGAACGCTTGACGGCCAAGAGAGTATCTACAA
>NZ_JBFUIR010000168.1:0-1236 GCF_056401755.1 Pseudomonas sp. P4_D7
ATTGCAGTGGTCAAGCTTTTCTGGACACCGGTGTAGGAGCCTGAGCCGCCAGTTGCTCGAAGAGCACTGGCGGGATGTCGTTTAGTCGCGAGTGTTGCCGTTCTAGGTTGTAGTAGATCAGAAAGTCGGTCAGCTCCTTCTCGGCCTCGGCGATAGATGCGTAGCCTCCTTCAGGTACCCACTCGTACTTGAGCGTCTTGAAGATCCTCTCGATCACGGCGTTGTCCCAGCAGTTGCCCCGCCGGCTCATGCTCTGCCGGACCCCGCAGCGTGCCAGGAACGCCACGAAGCGATCGGAGGTGTACTGGCAGCCTTGGTCGGAGTGGAAGATCACGCCGGCCGGAGGCCGGCGCATCTCCAGGGCCATCGCCAGCGCCTCTTCCGGCAGGCGTGCATCGGCGTGTCGCCCCCACGACCAGCCAATCACCCGGCGAGAAAAAAGATCCATGACGAAGGCCACGTAAAGCCACTGTCGGCCGACTTTCAGCTGCGTGATATCGCCGGCCCAGGCGASGTTTGGCTCGACCGGATCGAAGTCGCGGTCAAGGCGGTTGGGAGCGACGACCGACGGTTTGGTCAGCCGTTTGTAGTGCTCGTAACGACGCCGACGCTTCGGAAGGGCCAGCCGACGAAGCAGACCGGCCGCCTTGCAGCGACCCACGCGCAGGCCCTGGGCGCGCAGCCCGGCGGACAGGCGACGCGACCCGATCGTATGGCGACTCTTCGCGTGCAATGACCTCACCGCTCGCTCCAGCACCGGCTCGACCGGACGCGGCGGCGTCGCCTTCCGGTGCGCGTAATAGCTGCTGCGAGGTACGTCCAATAAGGTGCACGTGCGACGGATGGACAGCTTCCCTTTCACCTTCTCGACGATCTGCGCCGCTTGCCGAGCAGTCGTTCCATGTGAAAGGGCAGCTGTTTTTTTAGGACGGCTTTCTCCGCTTCTAACGTCGCCACCTGTTCGCGAAGCGCCGCCAGCTCGGCCTCGTACCTAGCCACCTGCTCGGGCGTCGGTGGCGGCGTGGCACGCAGCTGCCGCTCCTGCTCGACCCAGCGCCGCAAAGCCGTCGGGCCAAGCCCAAGCAGCCCGCACACGGCAGGCACGGAGCGGTTCTCATCCAGTACTAAACACACCGCCCGGCGCTTGAGCGCCGGGTCGATCGGTCGATATCCCATGATTCACCTCGGTAGGGATTTTGCTCCTACATGGGTGTCCAGGAAAATTAGACCACCGCA
>NZ_JBFUIR010000169.1:0-1141 GCF_056401755.1 Pseudomonas sp. P4_D7
CCCATCAGGCGCAGGATGTCGATCACGCCGGTACGGGTCGGGTTGATGCCGACGTGCTCAAGCACCAGCTCCGAACCTTCAGCGATCGATGCTGCGACCAGGAAGAACGCCGACGACGAGATGTCGCCCGGCACTTCAATATGGGTCGCAGTCAGTTTGCCACCGGACTCAACCGATGCCGTGGCGCCATCAACGCTTACCGAATAACCAAAACCACGCAGCATGCGTTCGGTATGGTCACGGGTAGGTGCCGGCTCGGTCACGGTGGTCTTGCCCTCAGCGTACAGACCGGCGAGCAGCAGGCAGGATTTCACCTGCGCACTGGCCATCGGCATGGTGTAAGTCAGGCCTTTGAGTTTATGCCCGCCACGAATGGTCATCGGCGGACGGCCTTCGGCAGCAGTTTCGATGACCGCGCCCATTTCGCGCAGCGGATTGGCCACGCGGTTCATCGGACGCTTGGACAGCGAGGCATCCCCCGTCAAAACACTGTCGAAGTTTTGCGCAGCCAACAGGCCGGACAGCAGACGCATCGACGTGCCGGAGTTGCCCAGATAGATCGGGCCCGGCGCCGGTTTCAGGCCGTGCAGGCCGACACCGTGAATGGTCACGCGGCCGTGGTGCGGGCCTTCGATGACCACGCCCATGTCGCGGAATGCCTGCAAGGTCGCCAGGGCGTCTTCACCCTCAAGGAAACCTTCGACTTCGGTGACACCTTCGGCCAGCGAGCCGAGCATGATCGAACGGTGGGAAATGGATTTGTCACCCGGTACGCGAATCCGACCGGACAGGCGGCCACCAGGTTGAGCCAGGAAGATCAGATCGTTGGAATTCATAGCGTCCACATAGGCCCTGCGGGCCAGGATTTTACTGAAATGCTCGCGGGCAACCCGGGCGCGCGTGAAGACGCCCAACAATTGGTGCCCATCCCCTGCATCGACCGCGTCGCGCAAAGCGTCGAGGTCGCTGCGAAATGTATCGAGTGTGCGCAGGACAGCCTCGCGGTTGGCGAGGAAGATGTCGTGCCACATCACCGGGTCGCTTCCGGCGATTCTTGTGAAATCGCGGAAACCGCCCGCAGCGTAACGGAAGATCTCAAGATTTTCATTGCGCTTGGCCAAAGAGTCGACCAGACCAAAGG
>NZ_JBFUIR010000170.1:0-1087 GCF_056401755.1 Pseudomonas sp. P4_D7
AGCCAGTACGGATCCATCGCGCAGGCGAAAGCAGCTACAGGACGCGGGATTCCATCGATCATTCAGTTCAGTCGACCATATGACTGCGTTGAGATGGACGAGCATACCCTCGATTGTATCTCTGCGATCGGACTCGACACGCCCGAAGGAATTGTGTGGACGCCCGTCGAACGCGTCGATGTGATTGCGCTTGCAGACCGCGCGTCGAAAGGCAGCATTCTTGGCTTCTTGGTAGTGATTACGACGGTCGGATCCGATCAAATACTACGAGCCGTGCACTTGGGAGTAACCCCCTGGAAGAGTCGGCCTACGGAATTCATTCGCTTACCCGACGCGGGCTTTCCGTCAGAAGAGATAGAAGAACTCGCAGGTTTGGGCTTTGCTGTCCTCATGCTTGACAATGCACTTTCTCACCTCGCGTACGAGGTAGCCGACCGAATAATGGATACGGTTGGCTGTGTGATCAACTTCGGAAAGCCTCGTGATTTCGAACGTCGAGCGACGATAGAGGGTGCGTTTAAACGCCTAGAAGAACGTGGCTTCAAGCGCGTGGTCTCGTCTACGGGAGGAAGTGGAACCCCTAAACGTAGGGCCGACCCGGCAGGCCAAGCAAAGAAATACAGAGTGACATTGGTAGACATATGCGACCTAGTTCAGGAAGCGCTAGCCGAATGCAACGGAGTGGTTGCGGATGGTCTGTTCGGCCAGACGCGTAACGCGTGGCTACGACGAGTTGCCACAGATCAACATATCGGCTTCATCCCGCCACGGATGCCCCTCCAGTCGAATACGGGAGTATCACTAAACATCAAAATTCGCAAAGCAAGAGTATGCGGCTCGCGGCAGAGTGGCGAACGCCCGTACATAAACTACAGCGGCGCTCGATACCGTAATCCGGAGCTTAGCACTAGGCATGATCTGATCGACAAGTATGTATTTCTTCATATCGACGTTGACGATATATCGGTAGTCGATGCTTTCGTTGAGGGAAACGCACAGCCGCTTGGGCCCTTGGATGCGCAGCATCAGTGGAATGGATGGCCTCACTCTTTGGAGGCGCGGCAAACGATCCGGCGCGCCATCAGCG